>CAYLME010000032.1:0-26247 GCA_964384585.1 uncultured Gemmatimonadaceae bacterium
ACCCGGCAGATCGCCAAGGAAGGACGCTCCAAGGTGCTCGTCCTCACCATGCACGCAGAGGACGAATACCTCCTCGCCGTACTCGAGGCCGGCGGCAGCGGCTACGTGCGCAAGACGTCCGCAGATGAGGACCTCATCAGCGCCATCCGCACCGTCGCCCGCGACGAGGTGTTCCTCTACCCGAACGCCGCGAAGCTGCTGCTCCAGGGCTTTCGCGTGAAGAAGGAGGAACAGGCCAACGATCCGCTCAAGAAGCTGACGGACCGCGAACGCGATGTGATGGCAATGACCGCTGAAGGGTTCTCGTCGAGCGAGATCGGCGAGAAGCTGTTCATCTCACCGAAGACCGTCGATACCTACCGCTCGCGGATCATGGAGAAGCTCGGCCTTACGCACCGCTCCGAGCTGGTGCGCTTCGCGCTGAATGCAGGGCTGCTCAAGCCGGAGAAGGAGCAGTAGGCGACGCGGGCCGCGGCTGCGCTCGTCGCATGGCGACTTCGACAGCATTCTACCACGGAGATCACTGAGAACACGGAGGTCGGCATGGAGGGTGCTGCACACAGGATCTGATTCGCTGTGGAGCACGTATTCCTGAAACGGTCCTCCAGGGATGTCCCCGGTGTTCTCCGCGTCCTCCGTGGTAGAATATGAGTCCGGATCAGCCGCGCATCACTTCCGCCAGGCCGTTACCATCCACCAGTGCGTGCGGGCTGTCCGCAGGCGGACGATAGAGCAGCACCGGCATCATCGTTCCGCGTACTACCTTGTCCGCCACGCTGCCGAGCCTGACACGCGACCAGCCGCCGCGTCCGTGCGTCGCAAGCGCAACGAGGTCGACGCCGTTCAGGGCGGCGTATTCCAGGATGGCGACGGCCGGTGATGCGTGTACTTCGACCGCAACACCGACGTCCACGTCGTCCGGCAACACGGCCGCAGTGTCGTTCAGGTAGCGCAGCGCCAGTCCGCGCTCCGCCTCCGGCACATCGATGCCGTCGTCCTTCGGCGGCACCACCTGCAACAGCGTGATACGCGCGCCCGAGAGCTGCGCAATCGCCAGTGCCGGCGGCAGGATCCCCTCCGACAGATCCGACCCGTCGAGCGGGATCAGCATGTGCGAGGTCTGCGGCTCGCACGTGAGGACGATGTCCTCGTCGCGCGGGCGCAGCAGCAATACCGGCACGCTCGTGCGGCGCACAACTGCATCCGCCACACTGCCCAGCCACGCACGGCTGATCCCGCCACGACCATGCGTCGTCATCACAATGAGATCGACGCCGGCGTCGGTCGCATAGGAAATGAGCGTTGGCACGGTCGGCGCACTCAGAAGTTCGGTGCGAACCGCAATGCCGCACGTCTGCAGCACTCGGTCCGCAATCTTCGCCAGGTAGCCGGCCTCCTGGTCCCGGAGGGCCCGATCCAGATTCGGGTCGTACGGCGCACCGCTCACCGGGTACATCGGCGGCAGCGGCGGCTCGTGACAGTGTACCACGTGGACGCGCGCCCCGGTCTTCCGGGCAATGCCCACTGCAACCGGCAGCGCATGCTCACCAAATCGTGAGTTGTCCAGCGGAACCAGGATCGTGGCGGCCATGGCTTCTCCCTGCCCGTTGATGCTCACCCGAACACTACTCGCCGCGCATCCCTGGAAGTGTCGGGGGGATGCTTATGCTTCGTCGGGAAAACGGCGGCATACCGGCTACTGCTCCGCTCGCGGGATGCGCGTGTCCCGCTAATGCGACGCGGACGCCCGTCCGTGCCTGACGGAAATTGCCGAAGTGGTTGTGTGTGACCGACTTGGACGATTCGTCCGATCGGCGTGCAACTCGCGAGGGGGTTCCTGCGTTCCAATGGGGGTAGGGTGTTCGTCTCAAGCATGCCTGACCCTGTACCCGGAGACCCGATCATGGCACGATCTACAGATAGAACGAGTGCTGCACTCCTCGTCGCAGCAGTGGTGCTGGTGGCTGGATCCTTTGCCGGCTTCAGCTTCGGTGCGACCGGCGGGGACCTGCGCAACGTGAACACGGCAACGCCGCTGCTGTTGCAGTCGACATCCGTCGCCACGAAAGAGGACGTACCGTGCATCAAGCCCGAACACCTGCACACGACGCCCTCGCCTGCTGCGCAGTCCGCACCGGCACCAGTCACACGCCCCGGAGCGCAGGTCCGCCCGACCACTACCTGAGGCCGGGTAGCAGAGCGACGCGCCGGACACCGGCGCTTCCTGACGTGCCGCATGACAGGCGCTTCGAACAGCCGCAGCAGCGGTCGCAACCAGCCGCAGCATCAGATATCATCCGCCCCATCTGCCCGCGCCATCCTGACCAGATCATTGACGCGCGACTGTCCCGGCCCCCATATTTAGACAGATGTCTAAATATGGAGAGGCGGGATGGATAACACGATGCGGGCGCTGGCGGACCCGACACGCAGGGAGATTCTGCGGCGGCTACGTGAGCGGGACATGACGGCGGGCGAGATCGGGGCGCTGTTCCCGATCACGGCGGCGTCGACGTCGCATCACCTGTCGGTGTTGAAGGAGGCGGGGCTGGTGCAGGCGGAGCGGGACGGGCGGAGCATCGTATATTCGCTGGACGCGACGGTCTTCCAGGAACTGATGAAAGAACTGCTGGAGTTTTCCGGCGTGGGAGGTGACTGATGAAGTGGAAGTGGGTGGGGCCGGTTCTGATCGTTGCGATGCTGGCGCTGGCGCTGTGGGCGTTTCCGCGCCTGCCGGCCGAGGTGCCATCGCACTGGAACGCGCAGGGGGAGGTGGACGGGTGGTCGGGGCGGTGGATCGTCTTCCTGCCCGCCGGCGTGTCGCTGCTCCTGTGGCTGTTGATGCAGGGGCTGCGGCGTGTGGACCCGCGTTCCGCGAACTACCAGCGCTTCGAGCCGACGTTCTGGCTGGTTGTGAACCTGATCATCGGCTTCATGGCGGTCGTGCACGTGATGACGATCGGCGTTGCGCTCGAGTGGCCGATGCCGGCGGTGGACCGGATCATGATCGCTAGTCTCGGCGTGATGTTTCTCGTTCTGGGGAACGTGCTGCCGCGCGTGCGGTCGAACTGGTGGATGGGAGTGCGCACGCCGTGGACGCTGTCGAGCGAACGCGTCTGGCGCTCGACGCACCGGCTGGCGGGGATCACGTTCGTGCTGGGTGGTCTCATCGTGCTGGCGGGTCTGTTGCTGCCACCCGGCTGGCGGTTCTACTCGGTCATGGCTGCGATCGCCGTGAGTGCGTTCGTGCCGGCGGTCTGGTCGTGGTACGACTTTCAGCGCGAGCAGCGCGAGCACACCAACTCGACCTGATCCGCTAGGTCGCAGGGAATCGGCTGCCGTACCGCTCGATCCATTCGCGTGCGGCGGCCTCCCTGGTCAGCATGCGTCCCTCCCCCGCGAGCTGCCTGCGATACTGCTCGATTGCGCAGACCTGCTCGACCATGCGTGCCCGAAACGCGTCGTTGTCATCGAGGAACTGCACCCCGACATGACAGCTGTCCTCCTCGCGCCGCGTCCATACGACGCGTGCGCGGGCCGAGAATGGCGGCTGTACGGAATCGATGCGTATGTCCACGAGCGTGCCGACGGGCAGGTCATCGTCCGAGAGGAAGGAGAGGCCGCCGACGCTGACGTTGACGCCCGTGCGCATATGCGGCGGCTGTCCGGTGACGGTGTGTACCTCGATCGGCACGTCAGCGGTGTGACGGATGAAGCGGCGTCGGTTGTCGGGCGTCGCGGAATTCGGCACAGCGCCTCCGTGGCAGGGTGGCTGCATCGCGATCGCAAGATGCGTTCAACCGGCGTTCCGGCACCAGCTTCGCATGCGACGTCGACGTGAGCCGCGTTCGGAGCTCGCATCGTTCGCGGCGGCCGCCGCTGCAAGGGCATCGCGGCTGGACGGATGTTTGTCTTGATCCGGCGCGGGGCCCGTCGAATCTTTCAACCTGCCCCCGGGGCCGCAGACCCGCTGTTCCTCGCAGCCGGAGCGCGCCGATGGACCTTACCGACGTGCGGCAGCTCATGACGCATATGGCGTGGGCCGACGCCCTCGCCTGGCGATGCGTACTTGGTGCGCCCGCCGCCCACGACGACGAACGCGCGCGGCACCTGCTCATGCATGTGCACGTCGTGCAGAATGCGTACGTCACGATCTGGCGGCGCGAGCCACTTGCAGTGCCCGCGGCGAACGCGTTTCCGAAGCTTGCCGACCTATATGCGTGGGGGATGGCGCAGCACGAAGCGATCGCCGCATACGCCGAGCGGTTGCGCGCGGATGCGCTCGATCGGCCGGTCGCGTTTCCGTGGGCGTCGGAACTGGGCGAGGACTATCCGCACCGCTACGGGGCCACGATGGCAGAGACGTTCCAGCAGGTCGCGCTGCATTCGGCGCATCACCGGGCGCAGCTGCTGACACGGCTGCGTGAGCTGGACGCGAAGCCGCCGCTCGTGGACTTCATCGCGTGGGTGTGGCTGGGCAAGCCGCAGCCCGACTGGCGGCCGGTGCGAATGCGCGCGTGACTGCGACCCGTCGTGCCTCTGTGATGTCCGTGTCAGGGCCCTGCCTGACCGTCTGCTTCCGGTAGCAGTGACACCCTGACATACCGCTGCAGCGACAGGTACCGGCGTGCTGCCTCGCTGATCGCATCGGGCGTCAGTGCGTCGATCAGGGCGCGCTGTCGCTCGGGTGAGATCGGCGCTTCACCCGTCAGCTGTCTCCCTGACAGGTTCGCCAGCCAGTAGCCATTCTGTCGGAGCCCCTGCTCCAGCTCACGCCGCTGGATCTCCTGCACGTGCTGCACGGTCTCGGCCGACGGTGGCTGCTCCTGCAGCCGAGCGATCTCGGCGAGGGCGGCGGCAGCGAGAGCGTCGAGCGAGTCGGGCGCGGCGCCGAAGGCGAGCGTGACAGAGTAGTTCTGCCATGGCGCGTGGGCGTAGCCGGCACCAACGCTCACGCCGTACGTACCGCCGCGCTCCTCGCGCAGTTCGTCGCGAAGGCGGATCTCCAGTACATCGGCGAGTGAGCGCAGGAGGTGGCGGTTGCGCTCGTCGAACTCGAACGGGCCCGTGAAGACGATACGTGTCATGGCCTGCGGCTCGAGGCCCTTGCGTACGACCTTCTCGACCACGCCTTCCGGCGGGCGCACGCCGTGGTCGATGACCTGCTCGGTGCCCGGCTGTGCAGGCAGCGAGCCGAGGTAGCGCTCCACCAGCGGGCGCAGCGACGCCGTATCGATCGTGCCGACGAACGTGAACGCGAAGTCGTCGGCATCGGCGAAGCGTCCGCGGTAGAATTCCAGCCCCTCGTCGAGCGACCACTGCCGGATCGTTGCAGTGTCCACGCGCAGGTTGCGGGGATGGTTCTGCGTCATGGTCGCGCTGAGCGTGTCGCTGAAGGCAGCCTGCGGCGACGCGGCCTGGTTCACCAGCACTGCCTGCGTGCGGTCGCGCAGCGATGCGAACGCCGTGCTGTCCACGCGGGGTGCAGTGAATGCAAGGTGCACGAGCTGAAGCGCGGTCTCCACGTCGCTCGGTGCTGCAGCGCCGTGGATCTCCTCGGTCGTTGTGCCGATCGCGGGAGAAACGGACACGGCCCTGCCGGCGAGCGCCTTCTGCAGCTGGGTCGCACTGAACGCACCGAAGCCCATGGTCTGCACGGTTGGGGCGGCGAGCGACGCGGACAGCAGTACGTCCGTCGTTGCGAGTGAAGTACCACCTGCGCTCACTCCGGCGAACAGTATTTCATCGTCCCGGAAGTCGGTCGGCTTGACGAGTACGCGGATCCCGTTGGCGAGTGTCCATTCGGTCACGCCAATGTCGTCGAGCGAGCGTGTCGCCACGACGCGGCCGGGTTCCGGCGGCGCTGGAAGCAGCGGCTCGCCGACGGCATCGTCGCTCCATGCGGTGATGGTGGATTCCGCGACGCGTGCGTCCACCGCACGCAGCTCCTGCGCGGTCGGCCCATCGAGCCCGTCCTTCTGCGGCATCTGCACGACGATCGTGCGGCCGGCGCGGCTCAGCCACTCAGCGGCAACGGCGTTCACGTCCGCGAGTGTGATTGACGGCAGCAGTCGCTGCGCCTGCTCGAACTCCCAGGCAATGCCGGGCGCGGGCTCGTCCTCGAGAAAGTGACGTGCGTACTCTGCAGCGTACGTGGCCGAATTCGTCTTCTCGCGCTCGGCATAGGCGAGCTCGTAGCCGCGCAGCAGGTTCGCCTGTGCACGCTCGAGCTCGGTCCCGGTGAAACCGTGGCGCGCGACGCGCGTCGCCTCCGTGAGCAGTGCGTCGAGGCCTCGCAGCACGCCCGCGTCGGGCACGACGGCGGCCAGGACATAGGCGTCGGCGGCGCGTACGAAACTGCCAGCCTGGGAGGCCGCCCCCACGAATGGCGGATCGGCCGCCTGTGTCAGCTCGGAGAAACGCGCGTTCAGCATGCCGTTGTAGAGCGACGTCACCAGGCTCTCGCGGAAGGCGCTGACGCTGTTCGGGTCGCGCGCAGGGCGCAGCCAGTACACCTCGACGCGCGTGTTCGTAGCTTCGACGTCACGCGCGACGACGACACGCGTGGTATCTGGTGCGGTCAGTCCATGCTCCGGACGCGCAGCGGCGTTCGTCGCAGCAGGGACGGCACCCAGCTCCGCACGCAGCACCGACTCGACCGCGTCCGCATCGAAACCCCCCACGGCGATGACCGCCATCAGGTCCGGCCTGTACCAGCTCTCGTAATACGCGCGCAGCGCGCCGGGATCGAACGACTCGAGGCTTTCGCGCGTGCCGATCGGCAGGCGCTCGCCATACATCGAGCCGGCGAAGAGGACGGGGAAGATCTGCTGACGCATGCGCTCGGCGGAACCCTGGCCCAGGCGCCACTCCTCGATCACGACACCGCGTTCCTTGCGCACCTCCGCGGTATCCAGCGTCACCGCACTCGCCCAGTCCGCAAGGATGCGGAAGCCCTGCCGCAGGAAGTCACCGCTGTCCGTCGGGACCGTGAGCATGTAGACGGTCTCGTCGAACGACGTGTAGGCGTTCAGGTCCGCGCCGAAGCGCATCCCGATGCTTTCCAGGTAATCGATGATCGCCTGCTTCTCGAAGCGCGCCGTCCCGTTGAACGCCATGTGTTCGACGAAGTGCGCGAGCCCGCGCTGGTCCTCCGTTTCGAGCACGGAGCCGGCGTTCACGACCAGCCGCAGTTCCGCCCGTTCCTCCGGCCGACTGTTCTCGCGGATGTAGTAGCGCATGCCGTTCGCGAGCGTGCCGGCGCGCACCGCGGGGTCGAGCGGCAGCGTATCGGGCTGCACGGCTGCGGGCGAGGGCGCGATCTGTTGCGCGTGTACGGTCGGCGCGGCGAACAGCAGCGCGAGCACGAGGTAGAGCGGGAACGATGAGGCACGACGTCGCATGAGTCCTCCGGACAGGATGAGCCGAGCCGGACTATACACGGAAACGCCCGGATGGTACCAGCCCGGGGTCGGGTTGCGCCGCACGCGTATGGATGATCGAATGGTGCAGGCCCGCTTCGGGTTGCGCCGCACCCGTGCGCGCGACAGCTTCGCCAGCGTGGCCCCGTGGTCTGTGCATCCGGCAGGCCGGACTCCCCGCTCACACCGAACCATGCGACTCCTTCGCCTTTCGATACCGGGCGCGGCCGCCCTGGCTGCCTGCGTCCTCGCCGGATGCCGGGGCTCGCTCGAGCTTGCGCCGAACGACGCGCACGAGGTGCTTGCACACCACACGATCGACGCGCCCGATCCCGGGCAGCGCGGCCCCTACGACGTGCTCACGCTGTACTACGGCAGCGGCACCGACCGGCAGCGGCCCGAGTACCGTGATTCGGTGGCCATCCGCACGAGCAGCGTGGATGCGTCGAAGCTCGTATCGCTCGGCGATGCGGCCTCATCCCGCAACCGCTACTGGGGCTTCACGCCCAAGGCATTCCCGCTCAATGCGCGTGTCTGGTATCCCGATGGGGCCGGACCCTTCCCGCTGGTCCTCGTCGTGCACGGCAACCACAACATGAAGGACTTCTCCGACCCGGGTTATGACTACCTCGGCAACCTGCTCGCCAGCCGCGGCTTCATCCTGGCATCGGTCGACCAGAATTTCCTTAACGGATCGATTCGCAACGAGAACGACGCGCGCGGCTGGATGCTGCTTCAGCACCTGCAGCTCTGGCGCACGTTCAACGACAGTGCCGGGGGCGTGTTCCACCGGAAGGTGGACATGGATCGCATCGCGCTGATCGGACATTCGCGCGGCGGCGAAGCGGTGGGTCATGCCGCGGCGTTCAACCGGCTCGCACACTATCCCGACGACGCGAACGTCACCTTCGATTTCGACTTCGGCATCCGCGCTCTCGTCGCGATCGCGCCCGTCGACGGCCAGTACAAGCCCGCCGATCGGTACGTGCCGGTCAGCAATGTCAGCTACCTGGTCTTCCACGGCTCGCACGACGGCGACGTGACGAACTTCGCCGGGCTGCGCCAGTACCAGCGCGTTGCGCTGGGTCCCGGTGATTTCAAGTCCGCCGTCTACGTCTACCGCGCGAACCACGGACAGTGGAACACGGTCTGGGGCGCGCATGACAGCGGACCACGCAGCGGGCGCATCCTCGACCTGCGCGGACTGCTGCCGGCTCGGGAACAGCGTCGCTTCGCGGAAGTGTTCGTTTCCGCATTCCTCGAGGCGACTCTGCGCGACGACGATCGCTACCTGCCGCTCTTCCGCGACCATCGCGTGGCAGGACAGTGGCTGCCGCCGACGATGTACGTGACGCGCTTCGAGGAAGACACGTTCCGACCCGTTGCACGCTTCGATGACGACATCGACGTGACCACCGGTTCCGTGCCGGGTGTAACGCTGCGTGCCGACTCGATGGCGACGTGGAAGGAAGGCGGGCTGCAGATGCGCTCGGCCAACAGCGCGGCGGAAGGCAGCACGATGCAGAACTACGCGGTTACACTCGGCTGGAACAACCGCATCGCAGGCGAAGATACGACACGCACCGGTCCGCCCGCGCACTACGTGGTGACGCTGCCGGATTCACTCACGGCTGCGTGGTCGCTCGACGATGATGCGACGCTGCAGTTCCTGCTCATGCCGACGAAGGCGATGCCTTCGCCGCGCGCGGATCCGGATACCGCCGCTGCGGATTCGTCGCGGCAGGAACGCGACGGAGCGCGCGGCCGCGGCACGCCCGCGCGTGACCGTGCGCGCGGCAGCAACGACGACGATCTGCCACCCGTCGACCTCACCGTCGAGATCGTCGATGCCTCCGGCGCTTCGGCGCGCGTCACGCTCTCCGACTACGGCGCCGTGCGACGGCCGCTGCCGATTCGGGTGTATCGCCGCGGCGACTGGGAGGAACGCTTCGCATCCGACAGCGAGGTGGTGCTGCAGACCTACGTATTGCCGCTCGCGGATTTCAGCGGCGTCGATCCGCGGTCTCTGCGGGAAGTGCGCTTTGTCTTCGATCGCGCAACTGCGGGAACCGTGGTGATCGACGACATCGGCTTTGGCACGCCGCGAGCGGCATTCCTGCGGGCGCTGATCGCGGGTGAAGATCCGTGACTGTCCGGGGCACGCAGGTATACTGCCGCCACGTGCTGCGTGGCTGACCGGCAACGGTAACCGCCAGGCATGACATCAGCAGACGATGCCTGGCGGCTCAACGGTCGCCAGGACCGATAACCCGCCAATCATCGCGGCGCGCAGGAGATGACTGGCGTCCTGTCGGTCGTCAGGACCGATAACCCGCCAGGCGTCCGGATCGGCCGTCATGCTTGTCGGGTTGTCGGGTTATGAAACCGGATCCGAACCGGATCTAGCGCAACTTCACCGAGAACCGGTGCACATGCGACGTGGGTGAGTCCTCGTACGGCGCGTACGCATAGTCGATCGCAAGGTTGTCACCGGAGAAGCCTGCTCCCAGCGTGAACGGCGTCAGGCCGCCATCGGAGCGACGCAGTCCCGCACGCACCTGGAACGTCCGACCGACCACCGGCCAGTAGCCAACCTCGATGCCGCCGCCGGGCAACACCATGCCGTCCTCCCGCACGGCCATGGTCGCCGCGGCCCCGATGTCGATCGGACCAAGCGGGTACGATCGTGTCGCGCCGGACAGCGACGCACGCATCGGCAGCGTGAGACGCCGCGCACCCTCCTCGAGCGCGGGGCCCAGGTGCTGGCCGGCGAGCACCAGCCGCACCGGACCGACCGCACGACCGACAGCGATGTCGAACGCCGGGCCGCGCATGCTCGCATCACCAGCGCGCAGGTCGAGAAGCTTCGCAGCCAGCGACACGTCGAGCACCCAGATCCTACGAGCGTACCCGACCGTCGCAACGCGCTCACTCACCCGCTCCACGCCTGCGCCGCCCAGCGCAGCCTCCGCCGCACCGGGCGCGTCATGGGCTCCGTCGCCCTCGTAGTCCAGCGTCTGCAGTCCCGCCGCGAGGGCGCCGCTCCACCACTCACCGCCGCCGGACAGCGAGAGAGCCATGGCTTCCGGCGACCACCATGCGCCTCCCAGCGCAAAGCCGCGGAGCGTGCCGGCAAACGCAGGCGCATGGAACAGCGCATCCGAATCCGCAGCGTGCAGCGGGAACGCACCCCCCAGGCCCAGCGCGCGCGTGCTCGCCGGCAACTCGAGCACGCGCATCCCGTAGCCCTCCTGCGCCTGCGCAGGGGGCGCGCTCCACAGCAGCGCGATCAGCACGGACAGGCAGACGACGCGGACTGGGCAGGTGCTCGGTGTTCCGTTCATCCGGTATATCGCTGTGAATGAAGAACGTGCGTGGCGGCAGCGGCGCGCGGCGAAGATACCCGCCGTCGCGGCGCGACGCACGCTCTGGGCAACACCTTGACCATCGCCTGCCGTCGCGCGACACTTAGAAGGACATCTAAATATGGAGGCCGGGATGGGGAGGACCTGTGCGATACTGGGGATGGGACTGATGGTTGGCGCGGGCGCCGGTGAGGCCGCGGGGCAGACGGGCGCGGGCTGGCAGCCGCCGGAATATGCGGACACGACGGCACTGGTCGAGCGTGCGCTGAGCGTCGGGAGTGCGCCGTTCGAGCTGCCGGCCACGCTCACACTGCCGGGCGCGGCAGACGGTACAGTACCGGTCGTGGTGCTCGTGCACGGTTCCGGTCCGAACGACCGCGACGGCACGGTCGGCGTGAAGAAACCCCTCAAGGATCTTGCGTGGGGTCTCGCGTCGCAGGGCGTTGCGGTGCTGCGCTATGAGAAGCGGACGCGTGTGCATGCCGCGCAGATGGATTTTGCAAATGTCACTGTCGAGGAAGAGGCCATCGCGGATGCACTGGCCGCCTTGCAGCTGGTGCGTGCGCAGCCGGAGATCGATGCGGGGCGAGTGTACCTGCTCGGTCACTCGCTCGGTGGCATGGTCGCGCCGGAGATCGCGATCCGGGACGGTGGCCTGGCGGGCGTGATCATGATGGCGGCAGGGGGGCGGCCGCTCGCCGAGTCCCTGATCGCGCAGCTCGACTACGTGTCGCAGATGCCGGAGAACCGGATTCCACAGGCAGCGGCACAGATCGAACAGATGCGTGCAATGGCGCAGCGGGTCGCCTCACGCGAGGCTGCGCCGGAAGAGATGGGTCTTGGCGCGCCTGCCAGCTACTTCTACGACCTCGATGAACGCACCGCACCGGCGCATGCGCGCGATGTACAGTCGCCGCTTCTGATCCTGCAGGGCGAGCGCGACTACCAGGTGACGATGGAAGATTTCGGGATCTGGAAGGAGACGCTGGCGGATCGTGACGACGTTGTGTTCCGCAGCTACGCGGGTCTGGATCACCTGTTCGTGTTCGGGGAGGCGACCTCGACGCCGCGCGAAACGATGCTCGCGCCCGGTCACGTGGCGGTGCAGGTGATCACGGACGTTGCGGAGTTCGTCAGGGCGAGCAGAGACTGACGTCGGTTTGCGGCGCGCGGATCAGACCGCGCGCCGCTCCGCACGGGCGGCGTCCGTGCCGAAGAGCGGTACCTGCGCGCCGTCCTTCGTTGCGGACCGCGGCAGATGGACAGCGGCGAGTCGCGCGAGCACGTTGTGATAGAGCATGCCGCGCTGCGAATCGCGCACACCGAGCATCTTCGCGTATATCTCCACCGCCGAGTACGTCGGATATTCCTCCCCGAGCACGTGCAGGAACCGGAGCGTGTGCGTCGTGTGCAGCTCGATGAGCGCCATCTCGACCTCGCCCATGTGCATCTCGATCCAGCGACGCAGGTCATGATGCACGCGACCGCGCAGGCGCTCACGCACCGCACGGAGCAGTGAGCGCGCCTCGCCCACGGTCTCGTCTTCCTCGTCTTCCTTCCATGCCTGCACCAGCGCACCCGCTTCCGCAGCCCGCTGGCCGAGCACGGCGAGGGCTCGCGTCATCACGGCCTGCGCGGCCGTGGCGTCCAGGAGATGAACACGCGCATAGATCATGAGCATGCGCGGCGCCGTGACGCGGTCGCCTGCAAGCTCGACGAGCTCGAGCGCACGCGAGGAGTGCAGCTGCAGCACTTCCTCACTGGCGACAGCAGCAGCCACATCGAGCTGTCGCTTGACGGAGGGGTCGAGTCGGACCCGTGTTTTCGTGCTCATTCGAGTTTCGCTCCTGTGCACAATCCTGCTGGGGGCAGGACTCTGCCGTTGCCGCAAACGACGTTCCCCACGGCGGCCCCATCACATCACCGGTTCGGGCCTGATCAATAAACGATTTAGGACCTGCTGCCGTTTCGGCATCCACCCCGCGGGCGCGACTATCGGACACCTTTTTTGCCACGATCGTAAGGAATTACGAGCCGGACGGGCTGTGGGCATGAGGGGGGGCTGGTTCGTGACGGAATGTTTTCTTTGGCGGCGGGTGGGTGGAGGGTGGAGGGTGTAGGGTGGAGGGTGGAGGGTGGGGGCACGGCGGGTTGAACGGCGGGTGGCGGGTGGCGGGTGGCGGGTGGCGGGCATTCACGCGACGGTGCTCAGGGGGCTTCCAGCCGGGTCACCTCCAGGGGCACGAGTTTCAGGACCTGGGCGCGGACCAGGCGCGCTGCGTCGCGGATCGAGGGCGCGCGGCGGCCGGACATCTGGCGGCGCACGACGTCGGCAGCGTGCGCCTTCTTCGTCAGCTCCTCCACCCACTCGCCACGGCCGCGCACGAGCACGGTGCCACCGTCCCCGGCACATACACTGAGGCACGCGGCAGCACTGCCCCGCAGCGCCCGCTCCTTCCGGCCGCGCTGCATGAGCACGTAGGCCGCCTGGCCGTCCCATCCATAGATCACGGGCACAGCATAGGGTGCACCCGCCTCGACGGCGGTGAGTACGCCCCAGTACCCGGCGGTCAGGATCTCGTCATTGTCCATGCGTTCACTTCCGGTCTGCGCACTGGTCGAAAAAATGCGCACACCGTGCATCTGCGGCCACCCGCCGCGGCTGTCCGCGCATCCCGGCGGGCATGATCGTACATCTGTATTGGTCATCCTGACACGATATAAGCGTACACCGTGCACACTGGAATGCGTACGTGTTGCGAGATCGTACATCATTTTCGGGGCAACTGACCGAAAATTGATGTACGACACACTTTCCAGGTGGCGCGGCCGCGTGTAGGTTTCGTGGCGTTCATGCTGCAACAGACCCAGACATCGAGGAGCAAGAGACCGGTATGCCGTCGCGAATAGCGCGTTTCCAGGCGATCACGGCCGTTCGTTCGAACTCTGTAGCGAACGGTATCCCACCGGCGAAGCCGATGGACATCGAAGCGATCTTCGGCGAGAACATCTTCGGTCCGAAGGAGATGCAGCAGCGACTGCCGAAGGTGATCTGGAAGCGCTACCAGGAGTTGAGCCAGGCGGGCGAGCCTCTCGATGCGACGGTCGCGGACGCGATGGCGCTGGCGATGAAGGAGTGGGCGATCGAGCGTGGTGCGACGCATTTCACGCACTGGTTCCAGCCGTTGACGGGCACGACGGCGGAGAAGCACGACTCGTTCATCACGCCGAACGTTGGGGGTGGGGCGGTCTTCGAGTTCAGCGGCAAGGACCTGGTGCAGGGCGAGCCGGATGCGTCGTCGTTTCCGAGTGGTGGTCTGCGCGCGACGTTCGAGGCGCGTGGTTATACGGCGTGGGATCCGAGCTCGCCGGCCTTCATCGTGGAGACGCCGAGCGGCTGCTACCTGTCGATCCCGACCGCGTTCGCGTCGTGGACGGGCGACGCACTCGACACGAAGATCCCGCTGCTGCGCTCGCTCAGTGTGGTGGAGGAGAAGGTACGTCGTGCGCTCGCGTTGTTCGGCGTGGAAGCGCGCGCGGTCAACGTGACGCTCGGACCGGAGCAGGAGTACTTCCTGGTTGACCAGGAATTCTACTACAACCGTCCGGACCTCGCGCTGACCGGGCGCACGCTGTTCGGTGCGAAGCCGCCGCGCGGGCAGGAGCTGGAGGATCACTATTTCGGACAGATTCCCGAGCGTGTGCTCGGGTACATGATGGAGGTCGAGCGGGAGCTGTACCGGCTTGGCGTGCCGGTGAACACGCGGCACAACGAGGTTGCGCCGGGGCAGTTCGAGATGGCGCCGAACTACGAGAACGCGAACATCGCGGCGGACCATCAGCAGCTGACGATGACGACGCTGCGCTCGGTCGCGCGCAAGTTCGGCCTGGTCGCGCTTCTGCACGAGAAGCCGTTCGCCGGCGTGAACGGCAGTGGCAAACATCTGAACTGGTCGATCGGCACCGACACGCACAACCTGCTCGAGCCGGGCGAGGATCCGCATGAGAACATGCAGTTCCTGTTCTTCTGCACGGCGGCACTGCGAGCGGTGGACCGTCACCAGGACCTGGTGCGGGCTTCGGTCGCATATGCCGGCAACGATCACCGGCTGGGTGCGAACGAGGCTCCACCCGCGATCATCTCGGTATTCCTGGGTGACCAGCTCGAGGACGTCTTCACGCAGATCGAGAAGACGGGCCGTGCGAAGAGCAGCAAGAAAGCGGGCCTGCTCGGGCTGGGCACGCGCACGCTGCCGCAGCTGCCCGCGCACGCGGGCGATCGCAACCGCACGTCGCCATTCGCATTCACGGGCAACAAGTTCGAGTTCCGTGCGCCGGGTGCGTCGCAGTCGATTTCGTGGCCGGCGACCGTACTCAACACGATCGTTGCGGAGTCGATCGACGAGATGACGGCCGCGCTCGAGAAGGAACTCGAGAAGGGCGACGCACTGCCTGACGCACTGGGCCGTGTCCTCGCGCGCGAGATCGCGGCGTGCAAGCGCATCATCTTCAACGGTGACGGCTACAGCGACGAGTGGCAGCAGGAGGCGGAGAAGCGCGGGCTGCTCAATTTGCGCAATACGATGGACGCTCTGGAGTTGCTGACGGCCGACAAGAACGTCGCGCTCTTCGAAAAGTACGGGGTGCTTTCGGCGCGCGAGCTCGAGTCACGCATCGAGATCGGCTACGAGCAGTACTTCAAGACGATCAACATCGAGGGTGAGGCGACGGCGGAGATCGCGAGCACGATGATTCTGCCGTCGGCGGTGCGCTACCTGCACGAGCTGGGACGTGCGGCGCAGGGTCTCGAGGCCGCGAAGCAGGCCGGCAAGGGTGTCGCTGCGACGATCGCGCTGGTTGGCGGGCTGATCGACGAGCTGCGTACTGCGCTCGACACGCTGGTCGCGGCGAACGCGGACCTGGGCGGCGAGGAGGTGCACTCCAAGGCGCTGCACATGCGTGACAACATCATCCCTGCGATGCGTGACGTACGCAGCGTGTGCGATCGCCTGGAGCGCGTGGTTCCGGACGATCTCTGGCCGCTGCCGCGCTACCGCGAGATGCTGTTCATCCGCTAGGCATCACATCGGATCCGGCGGGAGGTCACCCGATCTCCCGCCGGATCGCTTCATCTTGCGACCATCCCGCCGTCCGCCCATGTTGCGCGTCCCATGGAGCCAACCTGGACTTCACTGCTGCCGCCGGTGCTTGCCATCGTGCTCGCGATCGCCTGGCGACAGGTGTACCTCGCGCTCGCCGCTGGCATATGGCTGGGCTACACGATCCTCGCGAGCTGGAACCCGATCGTGGGTCTGGCGGCGGCGATCGATGGCACGATTGCCGTGCTCGCCGACCCTGGCAACGCAAAGGTCATCGTCTTCACGCTGGTCATCGGTGCGCTGATCGCGACGATCGAAGCGGCGGGCGGCGTTCTGGGCTTCGTGAAGTGGCTCGAGGAGCGCAATTTCGTGACGTCGCCGCGGCGCGCGCGCATGCTGCCGTGGATCGTCGGCTGCATCATCTTCATCGAGTCGAACATCACGGTGCTGGTCGCGGGTGCGATCGGTCGCCCGCTGATCGACAGGTTCCGCGTCTCGCGTGAGAAGCTCGCCTACCTGATCGACTCGACGTCTGCGCCGATCTGCATCCTGATTCCGCTGAACGCGTGGGGCGCCTACGTGCTCGGCATCCTGAACGAGCTGGGCGTGGATGATCCGCTCGGCGTGTTCGTGGGCTCGATACCGGTCAATTTCTACGCGATCTTCGCGCTTATCCTGTCCGGTCTTGCCGCATGGTTCAGCATCGACCTCGGCCCGATGAAGCAGGCGGAGGCACGTGCGAGCCGCGGCCAGGTGCTCTCGGACAACGCGCAGCCGATGATCGATCCGGACGTGATCTCGCCCGACGTGGACGAGAGCATCCCGCGTCGCATGCGCAACATGGTCGTGCCGGTCGCCACGCTCGTCCTCATGATGCCCGTCGGCCTGCTGATCACGGGCGACGGTGACATCACCGCCGGCAGCGGCTCGACGAGCGTTCTCTGGGCCGTGATGGCCGCGCTCGGCGTGCTGTGGGTGATGCTGATGGCGCAGCGCATCTTCAACGTGCACAAGCTGACGCGTGTCGGCCTGAAGGGTGCGGGCGGGCTGGTCAGCCTGGCGCTCGTGCTGCTGCTCGCACTCGCGGTGGGCGCGGTGACGCGCGACCTCGGCAGCGGCATCTACATCGCGAACCTGACAGCCGGGCTGCTGCCGCCGTTCATCCTCCTGCCGCTGACATTCCTCGTTGCCTCCGGCATTGCCTTCGCAACCGGCACGAGCTGGGGCACGTTCGCGATCATGCTGCCGATCGCGGTACCGGCTGCCGCCGTGATGGGACTGCCGCTCTCGCCTTTCGTCGCTGCGGCACTCGCCGGGGGCGTCTTCGGCGACCATGCCTCGCCCATCAGCGACACGACCATCGTCTCGTCGATGGCCGCGGCGACCGACCACATAGACCACGTCCGCACCCAGATACCCTACGCGTTGCTGGCGGGCGCGGCCGCGACGGTGGCGTTCGCGATCACCGGCGCGATGCTCTAGGGTCCTGACCAGGATACCAGCCCGCCCCGTTTCCCCTCTGCTGGTCCGAACCCTGCCGTAGCCCCTCCGCGGATCCTGGTGCCGTGATCGTGGTACCTTTCGGAAGCAGCCACCAGCAGCGAAACAGGCCGAGATGATGCGCAGGATTCTTCCACTCCTGGTCGTCCTTACAGCGGGATGCGCCTCGTTGCCATTCCATCGCGGGGAGCCGATGCCCACGCGCTCCGGAAACGGCGGCGGCAACGGCCGCGAGTTGACGGTGGACGAGATGCGCGACGCCATGGCAGAGGCTCGTGCGGCCGTTCCGCCCGCGCCCGCCACGGCACCTCCGAAAGCTGACGATGCGCGGCGCATCTGGCAGGCCGCGCTGGATGCGAAGGGACGTCGCATCGTGATCTCGCGCGAGTCGCGCGCGCTCTGGCTGATGGATGGCGACGAAATCACGTTCCGTGCGCCCGTTGCGGTCGGCAAGCACGAGCCGTTCAGCTGGGCAGGCAGGACCTACGACTTCACGACGCCGATCGGTCAGCGCAAGGTGCTCGGAAAACAGGCGGGCCCGGTGTGGGTCCCACCCGACTGGCACTATTTCGAGATTGCTGCGGAAAACAATCTCGAGCCCGTGCAGCTGAAGGCGGGCAGCAGGATCGAGCTGGAGGACGGCACGCGCATCGAGGTGCGCGGCAGTGAGGTCGGGCGCGTGAACCAGTTCGGTAACTTCTGGCCGTTCACGCCCGGCAACGAGATCATCTTCGACGGCAAGATCTTCATCCCGCCGTTCGGCACGTCACAACGCAAGGTGCCCGAAGTTCTGGGTACGCGAAAACTCGACATGGGCGACGGCTACCTCATTCACGGCACGAACGTGAACAGCTCGATCGGCGACGCAGTCAGTCACGGCTGCGTGCGCATGTTCAACGAAGACGTCGAGTGGCTCTACGGCGAGGTCGCGACGGGCACACCGGTATTCGTGTACTGATCACTGCACAGCTTCGCGTACTCACGGGGCGGGCGGCCTGCTACTCGAGCGGCCGTCCGCAGCCGTGCAGCACGCGTCCGTCCAGCTCGAGCACGACGGCCTGCGGATACTCCTCGCCGCTCATCACGTCCGAACACGGTACGTCACGCACGGTGATGCGCACTGTGTGTTCTGCGGTGGACGTCGTGTAGGTCAGTGTTCCGTCGTCCGCACGGACTGGCTCGGCCCAGGGCACGTCGAAGCGGATCTCGCCGTAGTCGGCGAGGATGTGCACCCTCTCCTGCGGGTAGACTTCGACGAGCCAGCCGGGCTCCTGGCCGACCGCGCGAAACGTCACGCCGCGCGCGCGTGCGGCGTCCCACACGGCAGCGCTCCCCTCGAACGACGCGTCGGCGGCGCCAGGTGCCTGCGCGGCCGATTCGTTGCCCGGCTCCTCTGCACCGGGTGCTTCCGTGCCGGCGCACGCAAGGGACGCGAGCATCGTGACGAGCAGTGTCGCGCGGGCCGTGTTCATGTCGGGGTCCCTGTTCTGGTGCGTATGGGCAACCGGTGCCGGTCGCGTTCGATCGATCCAGCGGGCAGCGATGCAATATATGCTCGTGGCCCTGCGCGCGCGTTGATTCCGTTGGTCGCAGAACAAAAAAAGACGGGGGCGACGTCGCCCCCGTCCGGCTGCATTCCCTCGGCTGGCCCCGTGCAGATCAGCGTCGGATCAGCAGCACCGTTTCCGCACGTCCGTCGCGGTTCGCGTCGATGAGCTGTGCGATCGGGATTCCACCGGCGAAGACGTTGAGCACGTCGCCGGCCCCCGAGCGGCCCCAGTTGCCGACGAGTCCGTCGGCGAAACCGTAACTGCGGCGGTGGTCATCGAGACGGCCGTAGACGCGTCCGCCGAGCAGGTCGCGCAGCACATTCGATCCGAAGCGGCTGTCATAGCGACGATCGCGGCGCTGGAAGATCACGTCTTCCCAGCTCACGCGGTCCCAGCGATCGCGATCCCGCACGTAGCCGCGGCCCAGGTCGTAGCCCTTCTCGCGGCACCATGCACGCCCGTGCACGGGATGGCCCTGCCCGTTCTGACAGAACTTCGGGCCGTTCTGCTTGCCGCGGACGCGCGAGTCGTAGCGTGTGTCACGGCGCTCGTAGCGGTCGCGCTCGTACCGATCGTCCCGGCGATCACGCGTAGTGCCGTACACCCGGCTGTCGCGCTGCTCGACGCCGCGTGCTGTGCCCGATGCACGGCCCGACTGCGCAAGCGCCTCGGTCGGAATCGTCATCAGTGCGCCGGCCGCGAGCGCTACCATGAATACCTTCATTACCTGCCTCCTGCTGGGGGTCCGCTCGTTCAGACCCTTGTTCATGATCCGTGCGCACAGGTATCGTGCGATAATCCGCATGGTTGCGCGCTTTCGGATCGTGCGGACCGATTGCGGTGACCCCCATGGTGGGCAACGGCCGTCCGGATGAGTGGACGAATTGCCGACCATACTGCTGCGGCCGAGATTCCGCGCACGGAGGCAGGGTGAGAAACCTGAAAATACTCGTCGCGGATTCGACCGGTCCGGAAGGTTCGGCCGCCGCGCTCTGGCTGCTCGCCAATGGTCATGACGTGATCGCCATGACACGCGATCTCGCGCACCCCGTGGCCATGCGGCTCATGCGACGCGGCGCACGGCTCGCATGGACGGATCCGGAGGACCGCGCAGCCATCGAGGAGAGCATGCAGGGCTGCGACGCGCTGTTCCTCGTGCGCGCACCCGTTGACGATCCGGACGCCGAAACGCGCCACGGTACGACCATGGTCGATGTCGCGTCCGCGACCGGCGTGCGCCACGTCGTCTATGCGTCCGCGCCCGCAGCCAGTGAAGTGACGGGTGTACCGCACTTCGACAGTCTTTACTCCATCGAGAAACGCCTCGCGCAGCAGGAGGTGCCGCATACGGTCATTGCACCGGTGTGGCTGATGGAGAACTTCACGTCGGAGCGACACATCGAGCAGCTCCGCGCTGGCCGCCTGGCATTGCCGTACCCGCCGGGACGCAAGCTGCAGCAGATTGCCGTGGATGACGTCGCGCGTTTCGTCGCTCTCGTCATCGAGAAGCCGGCAGAATTCATCGGGCAACGGATCGCGATCGCGGGGGACGAGCTGACCGGCATCGAAATGGCTGCGACCCTGGCGCGCATCCTGGGCCGACCACTCACCTACGAAGAACAGCCGCTGGCGTCCGCCTGGGCCGTAGACCCACGAATGGCGGGCACGTTTGAATACCTCGCCCGCACCGAGCCGGCAGTGGATGTGGCCGGTCTGCGCGAGGCGTTCGACATCAACTGGCACACCCTGGACGGCTGGGCTCGCCGACAGTCCTGGGAAAGTCTGCTCGGGACCCGGTCGGAGCCCCGTGGGACGCAAGCAGGCGGCTGAGGCGGAGAGAGCAGCCCGCGGGGCGCTGCGACCGGCGCCGATGCGCCGAGCATGTTTCGAAACCCATCGAATCCGCGAGGTTTTTCTACCATCTTGACGTAACCCTGACACACTTCTTACGCCTCCTCCACCTCCCCAGCCGCACGGCGCCTTATCTTTCGGAAACGACAATATCGGACGGTCCAGCGAAGAGGCTGACGTGGGTGTGTTTCCGCCTGTCCAGAGGGTGAGCCGTATGCCGCAGGCTACTGTGGGACACTGGGAGTTTGATCGCGCCTACCACAGGCTCGCCGAAAGCTGGTGTGTCACGGTGGAGGCGGTCGATCCCCTGACGAAGGGCCACAGCGCCCGCGTGGGCCTGTATGCGTCGGCCCTGGCCGAGCGCATCGGCATCGCCGCCGGTGTGCTTCCCTGGTATCGGGTCGGTGGGCTGCTGCACGACGTGGGCAAGGCAGTGATCCCCGTGGCCGTGCTGACAAAGCCCGGTGCCCTCACCGCCGCCGAGCGGCGCGAGATCGAACGACACCCCGAGGTCGGTGCGGAAATGGTCAAATCGCTGGACTGGCCATTCGATCTGCTGCCGATGGTGCTCCACCACCACGAACGCTGGGACGGCGGCGGCTACCCGCATGGCCTCGCCCGCGCGACCATCCCACTGCCCGCGCGGATCATGGCGATCGCCGACGTGTTCGATGCGCTCACGTCGGAGCGGCCCTACCGGCCCGCCTACTCGCCCCGCCAGGCAATCGCCATCATGACCGCCGACAGCGGCGGCGCCTTCGATCCGCGGCTGTTCGATGCGTTCCGGGAGATGATGGCCCCGCAGATCGCGTCCGGGACCCCGCGGTTACCGGAGCGCGCGATCGCCTGAGGCAGTGGCCTTCCGAGGCCACGCCACGAAAAGGCGCCCGCCCCCTCAGCGGGGCGGGCGCCTTTTCCGTGCTATACAGGGCGTCCGGGCAGGCTACGTCGCTGCCTCAGCTACCCTGCTCGATCAAGGGGCCGTAGCGCGCATGGAATACGGGCGCCATCCGCTCGCACCATGCCTGCTCGCTTCCGCCCCGCGCAATCCAGCGGTGCATCAGCCGCCGCTGCAGCTCCATGTACGCATGGAACGGCGACCTCGAGTCCGGCAGGATTCTCTCGATCAGCAGCATCGCTACCTCCCCCCTCGTCCGCCGGTGCACCCCGCACCGACTCGCGTCCCATACACTACGGAAGAGGCGTGCCCGGAGTCGCATTCGGAGGAAGTCATTGAGGCACAGGGCGTTTGGCCTGCTGCGGCGGCGTATCGATCCGCATCGCGGCCTCGGGGAGGGACAGAACCGGACACGACGCTGTACTCCCGGGGGGACAGTATCGGCGGGACGTCTCCGGATCACCGAGCGGGAGTGGCATATCGACGTCAGCCAGCTAGCCGGCGAGGGGGGTGGCCGTATCGACGTCAGCCAGCTAGCCGGCGATTGGCTGGCCGCCGAGCACGGGCAGCACCTCACCGCTGATATAGCTGGACATGGAGGGCGCGGCGAGGAAGACGTAGGCGGGTGCGAGCTCATCGGGCTGGGCGGGTCGCCCCATGGGGGTGGACGCGCCGAACTCGGGAACCTTGCTGGCCGGGATGTCCGCCGGGTTGAGAGGCGTCCATACGGGTCCGGGCGCCACTGCGTTCACGCGGATGCCTCTGTCGATGACGTTCGCGGCGAGCGACTTGGTGAACGCGTGGATTGCGCCTTTCGTCGAGGCATAATCGATCAGCGATCCCTCGCCCTCGAGACCCGTGATGGAGCCGGAGTTGATGATGACGGCGCCGTCCTTCATCTCGCGCAGTGCGGCGCGTGCCATGTAGAAGTAGCCGTAGATGTTGGTACGGAAGGTCATGTCGATCTGCTCGTCGGTCAGGTCCTCGAGTCGTTCCTGATGCTGCTGGTAGGCAGCATTGTTGACGAGGATGTCGAGATGGCCATAGGCGTCGACGGTCTGCTCGACGGCGGCATCGCAGAAAGCTGAATCACGGACGTCGCCTGGAATCAGCAGGCAGCGTCGTCCCTCGGCTTCCACTGCCCGGCGGGTCTCTTCCGCGTCGCTGTCCTCGCTCAGGTACACGATCGCGACGTCTGCGCCTTCGCGGGCGTACAGCACGGCGACCGCCCGGCCGATGCCCGAGTCACCGCCCGTGATGAGCGCTACCTGGTCCTGAAGCTTACCGGAGCCGCGGTAGGTCGGCGCCATGTACTCCGGTCGCGGCTTCAAGTCGGACTCGAGGCCGGGTTTCTCGAGATGCTGGCGCGGCATCTTTGGTTCGGGCAGGTCCCGATCGCGTGGCTGGACGACCTTGCCGTCCTGTCCCTTCTTCTTCGCCTTCGCCGCGCGACGGCGCCGCTCCTGGTCGTCCTGGAGTGTACGCTGCTCCGCTGCGGTCCGCTTCGCCTGCGCCTTCGATGCCACGCCCGTGCTCCTGCCCGTGTGATCCACTGCGCGTCGTGCGCGCGCTCGATGGGGACGAAGTGGCAATCCGCATGCCCTGCAGCGACATCCGGCATGCATCAGAGGCTCACAGGTGAGTCGTGCTGGCTTCCGGATTGCATTGGACCACGAGCGGAAGCCGCGCCCGACGCGCGGCCCTGCCCCGGAAGAGGTGGATATGGCGGAGATCCATGTAGAGCGGAAACAGGGATCGTCGATGAAGTGGGTCTGGGTGCTGGTGCTGCTAATCGTGCTGGCGCTCATCGGCTGGTGGCTGTGGCAGAGCGGAATGCTGGGCGGCACGCAGGCGGACACTGCGCGCACGCCGCTCGACACGATCTCGATGCTGCAATCATCCGCAGTCCTGAACTGGTAGGAGGATCCCATGGCGAGAGACGAACGCGCGCGGCGCGATGCGGCCGGCGTCGGAGCGGACCCGGAATTCAGTCGGCGTCTCTATTCGATCGATGACCTGAAAGACTACCGCATTGCATCCGGTGAACCGGATGTGCGCGGCTGGGCGGTACGCACGCTGAACGGGCGCGAGGTCGGCGAGGTCGATGACCTGCTGGTCGATCCGGCACGTGGTGAAGTCGTCATGCTCGAGGTGGACCTGGATCGCAGTGGCCGCCATGTCAGCGTGCCGCTTCGGTCGGTACAGCTGGACCGCGATGAGAAGCATGTCATCGTGGATAGTGGTGATATCGCGGGCACCGGCGAAGAAGTGTTCGATACACGCGCACGGGACCGCATGACGGACGAGGACCGTCGTCACATGGACGAGGACATCCGCGACGCGCGCACGCGCGACGTTCGCTATGGCTTCGCAGATCGTGGCGAGCGTCGTGATCGTATCGAGGAAGAGCGCCTCGATCGCGAGGTGCGTGCGAGCGAGGCGGAACTCGCGGAGCGTGCGAGTGAAGTCGACGCCGACATCGATCACAAGGACGCACGTGTCGTGGAAGAGGTAGTGGTACGGCGTCGCGTGATCGACCCCGATGCGGTGGAAAAGGACCGGCTGGAGTAGCTGATCCCACGTGCGACGCCGTGACGCAAACGCGCGTTTCGTCGCATGCTGCGACGTCATGCCGGTGCCGTGACCTGGCGTACTCGCATGCGTCTTCAGTCGAGTGGAAATGTGGCAAACCCTGGTGAAAACTCGCGGGGCAATCACCCGCAGAGTGGCAGCTCGCGCGTGATGCAGGACCGCTGGTGGCTGGACCACGGTGAGGAGTCCTGCGAGCACTGCCTGCAACGGTACGCATACGAGATCGAGGTGCGGTGCGGCGCATGCGACGCACCGCTCCGTCACCAATGCGCAGTCGAGGTACGTGCGACGCGTACGGTGTACTGTCCCGGCTGCGAGGAGGAGTGAATGGCCGCGCGCGCGATATGGAAAGGCGTACTGGCACTCGGCTCGACCGAGGTGCCGGTCAAGCTTTACAGCGCGGTCGAGCCGCGGAAGGTCAGCTTCCGGCTGCTGCACGAGAGCGATCGCGAGCCGTTGAAACAGCGGATGGTCGATCCGGAGTCGGACGAAGTCGTGGAGTACAGGGAAGCACTGCGCGGCTATCCGACGGACGACGGTCGCGTCGTGATCCTGGACGCAGAAGAGCTCGACGCGCTGGAGCCGGAGCCATCGCGTGACATCGAGATGACGCGCTTCGTGCCGGCAGGTGCTGTGGATCCGCAGTGGTATGACAGACCGTACTGGCTGGGACCTGACGGCAGCACTGACGACTACTTCGCGCTGACGGCCGCACTCGAGGAGAGCGGACGCGTCGGCATCGCGAAGTGGGTGATGCGCAAGAAGGACTACATCGGTGCACTGCGCGTCGAAGACGGCTACCTGATGCTGGTCACGCTGCGGCACGCCGGCGAGGTAGTGAGTGCGGATGCACTGCAACCGCCGGGCGGGCGCGCACTCGATGCGCGCGAGCTGAAGATGGCGTCGCAGCTCGTAGAGGCACTCGCGGGTGAGTTCGAGCCGGAACAGTATCGCGACGAGTACGCAGCGCGGGTAATGGAACTGGTCGAGGCAAAGGCGAAGGGCAGAAAGCTGCCGAAGAAGCGGGCGCGCCGGAAGACGGCCGATGTCTCGCTGGCGGACGCGCTGGAGAAGAGTCTGAAGGCAGCGCGCGCGGCGTGACACGGCTTTGAACGGCGGGTGTGGGTGAGGGTGGAGGTGGCGCGCTTCGCGCTGGGTGGGGAAGAGGCGGGGAAGAGGCGGGTGGGGGCTGCATCATGGCGGGGTAGGAAGGCGGGTTTATGGCAGAGGATCAGGATCAGGAGCTGGAACCGACGGAGGGTGAGGGGCGGCTGCGGCCGTTCTGGTCGGGGACGATCAGCTTTGGACTGGTGAGTGTGCCAGTCGATCTGTATCCGGCGAACCGGTCGAAGCGTGTGTCGTTGCGGATGCTGTCGCCGGAGGGGGTGCCGCTGGCACGGCGGTACTATGACGAGCGGCATGATCGCGAGATCGAGCGTGACGAGATCGTGCGCGGGTTCGAGACGGACGAGGGCGAGATGGTGCTCGTCACGGACGCGGAACTGGAAGCCCTCGAGCCGGACAGGACGCGCGACATCGATCTGCGTCGTTTCGTGCCGGCCGGATCGATCGATGCGCGCTATTTCAACCGCGGCTATTTCCTGGCACCGTCGGGTGAGTCGACGAAGGCCTATCGACTGCTAGCAGCGGTGATGGAGGAAACGGAGCGGGCGGGGATCGCGACGTTCGTAATGCGCGGCAAGGAGTACCTGGTAGCGATCTTTGCGGAAAACGGGATCATGCATGCGCAGACGCTGCGCTTCGCAGACGAGCTCCGCACGCCGGATGATGTCGGTCTCCCGGAACCGCGCAAGGCAAAGGCCGCGGACGTGAAGAAGTTCGCGCGCGCAATCGGTCGTCTGAAGAAGCAGTCACTCGCGGAGACGGAACTGCGCGACGAATGGGCGGAGCGCCTGTTGAAGCTGGTGGCGCGGAAGGCGAAGAAGGGTGAAGACACGGTCGATCTGCCGG
>CAYLME010000033.1:0-1680 GCA_964384585.1 uncultured Gemmatimonadaceae bacterium
GCGGAAGTCCACGGGCGGAATCGACGGCTTCGTCGGCGAGGGCCCGACAGCGGGTGGTCACAACGCACCGCCGCGCGGGAAGCTGGCCGTGGACGAGACGGGCGAGCCGGTGTACGGTGCGCGTGACGTCGTCGATCCGGCGGAGATGAAGTCGCTGGGCAAGCCGTTCTGGATGGCGGGAGGCACAGGCTCGCCTGAAGCTGTGCAGCAGGCGGTCGATGCGGGTGCAACGGGTGTACAGGTCGGCACGCTGTTCGCCTTCTGCGAGGAGAGCGGTCTGGCGCCGAACCTGAAGCACGCGGCGCTCGCGCAGGTACGCGAACACAGCGTCGATGTGAAGACGGACCTGCGTGCATCACCTACGGGCTTCCCGTTCAAGGTGCTGAACCTGCCGGGCACGAATGCGATCGAGGAGCAGTACCAGCAGCGCGGGCGGATCTGCGACCTCGGTTACCTGCGCACGGCGTACAAGCGCGAGGATGGCCGCATCGATTACCGCTGTCCCGCGGAGCCGAAGAAGGACTGGATCCGCAAGGGCGGTGCGCCGGAGGCCGCAGAAGGTCGGAAGTGCCTCTGTAACGGGCTGATGGCGAACATCGACCTGCCGCAGAACCGCGAGGATGGTACGGAGCGCGCCCTGCTCACGACTGGCAACGAGCTGGCGAACATGCGCCCCTTCCTGGCCGGGCGTATTTCCTACTCGGCCGGCGACGTGATCGACTACCTGACCGCGCTGGTCGGGGATCGTCGGGCCGCCTACATGCCGGCTGCGGCGGAGTCGGCGGGCGCGGCGAGGATCGCCGCGTCGTAGATCCGCCAGGCGCGCTGCTCCCTGCTCGCGCCGTCCACATTGCTGCGTCGCAGCGTATAGGTGCCCACGAAGTGCTGCGCTTCACCGCTTTCGGTGACGGCGCGCACGACGACGGGCACTTTCACGTATACGGAGCCGGCGGCGCCTTCCACATCCATCGGCGTACCCACGTCAGCCTGCACGCGCGCGGTCCGGGCGTAGCCGCGCCGGAACTCGTCCGGGCTCTGTCCGCTCGCAGCGCCATCGTCGCTCCACAGCCGGTACGCTGCGACGAAGTCGCGGGCAGCGATCGCGCTGTAGTAACGGCGGATGACGTCGGCGGCGTGCTCCGGCGTGGTGCCTGACAGGGCCTCCTCATCCGGCGTCCCTGCGGCCGCGCGTCTGTCGCCGCCGTGCTCGCCGTCCGCGCCTGCGTTCGCAGCGTCACCTGCGTCCGCCCGCGATCCGTCGTCCTCGCGCTGGAACGCGCTGATCCGCCAGCGGTCGTCATGTACGAGCCGGAGTGCGACGTCCTCGCGCAGCGCGTCACTGCCGGCGCCATCCATGTTCATCGCAGAGTCCGCACTCGTTGCATACACGACAAAGCCACGCACGACGCACTTCTCCGCGTCCCGCGTTATCGACTCGATCTCGATGCGGTCGGGCCAGGGGCTGGAGGTCAGCCGTCCGGGCGCGAGCGCCGGATCGCTGGTCCACTGCTGCAGCAGCGCCGGCGTCACGAACGCGGCGTAGTGCTCGCGCAGCGACGCCTCCAGCAGTCTGTCCGGAGCGAGCAGCGAGACCTGCTGCAGCGCGCGGCCGAAGCCTTCCACCGTCTCGCGCAGCGCCGGATCGCTGCAATCGGTCGCGATCGCTGCATCGACGTCGGG
>CAYLME010000033.1:1690-26143 GCA_964384585.1 uncultured Gemmatimonadaceae bacterium
TCCGGCGTGCACTACTGCACGCATTGTGGCAAGGCGGTCGCTGCATCGACGTCGGGGCGGTCGGAGGTTTCGGTTCCGCCGCAGGCAGCGATTGCTGCCGCGAGCAGGAACGAGACGATCAGGTGGACGCTGCGGTAGAGACGTCGCATGAGGGTGATACCGGCCTCCTGCACTGTTCTGCGGTATTGCCTGCGTCCGCGTTACGCTCGGCCGATGCTACAGAGCTTCGCCCTGACACTCGGGGCACTGCACGGCCAGGTACCGGAGCCAGGAGAGGACTTCGGCGGGCTCGATGAACGCGTGACCGTTGCCCGCGGGCTCGATCACGAACAGTTCGCCCCACTGGTCCGCTATGAGAACGGCCGGGGCCGGGATGCCGGCATCGGCAGTGGCTTCGTTCGCGAACGTCGCAGCGACGCGGCCGTCCCATTCATCGATCCCTGCCTGTTCGTGCGCGAGAGCGTCGAGATACGCGCGGCACGCGTCACATTCCCGGTGCAGGGTGACGAGCACGGTTGCCTTGCGCCCGGAACGTCGCAGCGGAACAGGAGCGCCGCCGTCCACGGACTCCACCGTCATCATCGGCAGCCGCTGTCCCGTTTCGAGCAGTGTTCTCGTCGTCATGGCCACAATCGCGCTTGTGTCACGTTCTGCGTCCGGTCGATTACCGGGCCGATACTGTCCGGCACCATACGGCAGGCGGCAACACCTATGCCGCCAGGCGCACACGGATCTCGCTAGATCCGCGACTTCTGTACTTCGTAGTGGAGCTGTGCGAAACCCGGCCCCATCGCCTTGACGGAGGTCAAGCGGAGCGGCGGTTTCGTGATCGCGCGCGGCAGCAGCGGTGCGCCGGCACCCAGCGTGACGGAACCGATCGTGACGATCAGCTCGTCGAGCAGACCGTGGTCCCAGAACTGTCCGACGAGCTCACCACCGCCGACCAGCCAGATGTCCTTGCCGTTCGCTGCTGCCGCCATCTGCTCGTGCACCGGTCGCACGTCGCCGTTCGCGAACCGGATGTCAGCGCCGACGATACCGGGCAGCGAGCGGCTGGTGAAGACCCACGTGGGCTGCCGGTACGGCCACGGACGCTGCTGTTCGGCATCCAGCAGCTTCTCGTGGTCGAGGATCCACTCATAGGTGGTTCTTCCCATGGCGAGCGCCCCGATGCGCGGGATGAAATGCATATAGTCCGCCTCGCCCTCCCCTTCGAGCTGGAACAGCCACTCGAGCGAGTTCTGCGGATCGGCAATGAAGCCGTCAAGGCTCGTTGCCGTGTAGTAGATCGTCTTCATGGATACCGGAGCTCTGAGTCATGGCCGCGATACCGTCGGGGTACGGGTACACCGACGCGCGACAGGTGTGCACAGACGTCATGAGACGAGCGAGAGCCGGGATTTCTGTCATGGCTGAATCCCGCGCCCCCGGAGTTGCCGGTAGCCCCGGACCGCAACTGGCTCCGGAACGTCAGTACACCCGTCGTGCGCTCCGACCGACCTCCGGCGTCGTGAGGTGCGCTACTCCCGTGCTCTGCATCGCCGCGGCAATGCCGTTGATGCTCAGGAACAGCAGCCGGCGGAGCTCCTCGACGCCGGCACCGGCGGACGCTGCAATACTGCCCGCAGCTGTATCGCTGCCGCGGCGCCGTACGGAATCGTCACTCGCCCCTTCTACCCCATCCCCCGACCGTGCCCGCTCGTAGCGCTCGAGCAATTCGACCTGCAGCAGGTTGAGCACGTCCGTGTACGGGTTACGCAGCTCGATCGATCGCCGGATCACGGGCGACTGTTCCAGGAGCGCCGGCGACCGCGTGATCTGCAGCAGCGTGTTCCTGCTGCGCTCGAACTCGTCGGCGATGCGGCGATGGACGTCCATCCCGTCGGCGCGCCGTGCGTAGTGCTCCGCGACGGGCAGGCGAGCACGCGCCATCTCACGCTCGGCGTTCTCGATCACTGCTGCGAAGAACGGCCAGTCCGCATGCAGCCGCTGCAGGAGAGCCAGCACGCCGTCTTCCCGGATCACTTCTGCCAGCGCGCTGCCCACGCCGTACCATCCGGGCACGATGTAGCGCGTCTGCGTCCACGCGAATCCCCAGGGAATCGCACGCAGATCCTCGAACGCGACGTCGTCTGCGGACTTGCGCGAGACCGGCCGCGACGCGATGGGCAGGCGACTGATATGCTCGATCGGCGTCACGCGAACGTACCAGGGCCAGAACGCATCGTCGTCGATGAGCGCGCGGTACGCACGCATCGATGCCTCGGCAATACGGTCCATGATCGCGAACGCAGACTCGACCGGCGGCGCTGCCGCCTGTGTCTGCGGTGCCGTCGCGAGCAACACCGCACTGACGAGTTGTTCGGTATGGCGGTGCGCGATCCCCGGCAATGCATACCGGAACGAGATCACCTCGCCCTGTTCGGTCAGGCGGATCCGGCCGTTCTGTGCTGCGGCGGGCATCGCGGAGATCGCGAGATTCGCGCGACCGCCGCCCCGGCCGACCGTGCCGCCGCGGCCATGGAAGAGACGGAAGTCGACATCATGCTCGCGGCATACGCGGCCGAGTGCGTCCTGCGCGCGATGCAGCGCCCAGTTCGCCATCCAGTAGCCGCCGTCCTTGTTGCTGTCGGAGTATCCCAGCATCAGCTCCTGGAACCCGCCGCGCGCCTCGAGCTGCAGCCGGTAGACGGGGCTCGCGAACAGCGTTCGCATGTACTCGCCCGCGTGTGCCAGGTCCTCGATCGTCTCGAAGAGCGGAACGAAATCGATGTCACTCTCGAACGCTCCATCCCGCACACGCAGCAGGCCGCTTTCCTTTGCGAGCAGCATCGGCTCGAGCAGGTCGCTCACCTGGTGTGTCATGCTGACGATGAAGCTGCCGATCGCCGAGGCATCGCGTGCGCGTGCGGCGGCGATCACGTCGAACGTCTCGAGCGCATCGCGCGCCGCGTCCGGAACGCCGTCCGGCTCGACCAGGCGGTGCCGATCGCGCAATGCCCGCTCGAGCAACGCGACGCGTTCCGCCTCCGGCCGCATGGCGTAGTCGTCGCACATGCCCGCCGCCGCGAGCATTGCCGCGACTGCCTGCTCGTGGATCTCGCTGTGCTGACGAACGTCGAGTGCCGCGAGATGGAAGCCGAAGGCGCCGGCGAGGACGCGCAGCCGGGCGAGGCGTCCGCTGCGCACGATGAGGTCATAGCCACTCTGTTCCAGTGCCGCAGCGATCGAGTCGAGGTCGGCGGCGTACTGCGACGCATCGTACCGGCGAGGCTCCGCATCATTCAGCAGTGCGCCGATGCTGTTCTTCATCGCATCGATCAGCCGGCGATATGGCTCGTCCGTTTCGGTCCGGTCCATGCCGGCCGTGCCGTGGCGTTCCAGTGCTGCGCGGAGTGGCGCGGGCAGGTCGCCTGGGGGCTGCGCGATGCTCAGCTCTTCGTGGAGCGTGTCGAGCTCGGCCAGGTGGAGCTCGAGTGCGGTGCGGCGATGCCGCTCGAGCGTGTGCTGCGTCACCTCCGCGGTCACGAACGGGTTGCCGTCGCGGTCGCCGCCGATCCAGGACCGCCAGCGCAGCGGCATCGGAATGTCGAGACGCACCCCATAGTAGCGTTCGATCGCGCGCGCGATGTCGTGTTGGATACGCGGAGCGATATCCCACACGGTGCTGCGGAGGAAGAAGATCCCCTGTTCCACCTCGTCATGCACGCTCGGCCGCTCCTCCCGCACCACGTCCGTGGCGACGAGCAGCATGATCTGCGCATAGATCGCGTCAGACGCTGCATCGACCTCGGCGGCCGTCGCATCGGGACGACGCAGCTTGGTGAGCAGGTCTGCAATGCGACGCTGCTTCAGCAGAATCGTCCGCCGCCGTGCCTCGGTTGGATGCGCCGTGAAGGTGGGCTGGATGTCGATGCGCGGCAGCAGTGCACGCAGCTCACCGAGGGACACACCTGCCTCGTGCAGCCGGCGGATCGCGTCATCGATCGATTCGGGGCGCGGCTCGTCGTCGCGGTCGTGCGGAGATCGCTCGCGGTTGACGCGCAGGATCTCCTGCCGTTCGGCCTGGTTGATCAGGTGGAAGAACGCTGCGAACGCGCGCAGCAGCCACTGCAGTGAGCCGGCGTCGAGCGAGCGGATGCGTTCCGCCGCGCGCCCCCGCAACGACCCGTCGTTTTCCTGCAGCGCGCGCTTGCACAACGTCCGCAGCTCTTCGACGAGCGCGAGCATTTCGCTGCCCGCACGCTCCTCGATCACCACGCCCAGGAGCCCGCCGAGCAGGTTGACGTTCTCGCTGAGCGGGCGGGAGATGCCGGTGCCCTCCGCCTCCATGTCGATGCCGCGGATTCTGGAGCTCATGGTTCGATCATCGCACCGGGGGCGCGGCCGCTGTAGTATGTTGCCGGCTGCGGCGTCGCCCTCGGCGGCGCTGTGAGACTGGTGATCCACAGTCCAGGGAGGAATGGTTGGAGCTCGGCATCTACACGTTCGGCGAAGCGACGCCGGACCCGGCGACCGGCCGTACCATCAGCGCACAGCAGCGGCTGCACGACCTGGTCGAGGAGATCGAGCTTGCCGACCAGGTCGGCCTCGACGTGTTCGGCGTCGGCGAGCACCACCGTCCGGACTTCACGGTGTCCGCGCCCGCCATCGTACTGGCCGCCGCAGCCACGCGCACCAGCCGGATCCGGCTGACGAGTGCAGTTACCGTGCTCAGCTCCGATGATCCGGTACGCGTCTACGAGCAATTCGCGACGCTCGATCTGCTCTCCGACGGTCGTGCCGAGATCATGGCTGGACGCGGCTCCTTCATCGAGTCGTTCCCGCTGTTCGGCTACGCGCTGGACGACTACGACGAGCTGTTCGCCGAGAAGCTCGAATTGCTGCTGCGCATCCGCAGTGAACAGCACGTGACATGGAACGGCCGTCACCGCGCACCGCTCACCGGCCAGGGTATCTACCCGCGCGCCGTGCAGGACCCGCTGCCCGTCTGGATCGCTGTCGGCGGCAACCCCGGCTCGGCCGCCCGTGCAGGCATGCTCGGTCTGCCCATGGCACTCGCCATCATCGGCGGCGAGCCGGCCCGCTTCGCGCCGTTTGCCGCGATCCACCGTGATGCTGCGCAGCGCGCGGGGCACGCGCATCCCGCGCTCAGCATCAACTCGCACGGATTCATCGCGCGCGACTCGCAGGCGGCCGCCGACCAGGCGTTCCCCGCCTTCAAGACCACCATGGACCAGATCGGCCGTGAGCGCGGCTGGCCGCCCATGACGCGCATGCAGTTCGACGCGTCGGCCGGCCTCCACGGCGCGAACTTCATCGGCAGCCCGCAGCAGGTGATCGACAAGATCCTCTACCAGCACGAGATCTTCGGACATCAGCGATTCCTGATGCAGCTCACGGTCGGCACGCTGCCGCACCGCAGTGTTCTGCAGGCGATCGAGCTGCTCGGCACGGAGGTCGCGCCGGTGGTGCGGAAGGCAACGGCTGGCTGACAACGGAGGCGTGGTGCCGCCGGCGTACGCGCGTCGGCGGCACCTGCATTCGCGACGCTCAGTTGGGCGCAGGGGCGCTCGGCACGTTCACATCGACGTCGATCTGCTCCGGCATGCCGCTCGTGTCACCACCGCGCACGAAGAACATCCACACGACGACTGCGAGCACGATCATGACCAGCAGTGCCACCACCCAGCCGGCACCGCCGCCGCCGTTCGACGGGTTGGTATTGTGGACGTGGACCTCTTCCGCCATGGACGCCTCCGGGCCGGGGGAGAGTTGCTGCCGGTCCAGCGGACTGCCGGAACTGTGCCATGGGCACCAGAGTATCGGATCCGGGTGCAGGCCGGCCTCGGCCGCGCTGACCTGCCGACTCCGGACACGGCTCGCCGGCGACTGATCTCTGGATCGTTTCTCGCACTGGCGGGTTAACGTGCAGGGCACAACGGATCCCACTCCGAACACGATGCTCCGACTTCCATTGCTGCTCTTCTGCGTATCTGCCGGGGTGATCGGCATCGCCCGGGCCGAAACCGCGACGACATCCGGGCCGGGCGCGTCCGTCACGGCAGCGAAGACGCCGGAGCACTACCGGGCCGGACCGTTCGACCTCGGACCACTTCCCTTTTTCTACGACATCTACACGTTCCGCGGATCGCCGGGAAAGACGACCGTCGTCGCCGCCTACGCAGTGCAGGCGCGCCACCTGGATGACGAAGATGCAAAGGAGGGCGTGCGCTACCGCTTCGATGTGACGCTCGTCCTGGCCGACACCTCAACGGGAGTCGTCGAGCGGCGTGATGATTCGGTGTTCGTCAGCGTGTCGCGCGAGCTGCCCGACGACCACGTGCTCTCCACGTACATCGAGATGCAGGCGACGCCGTCGCGCCACATGTTCCAGCGGGTGATCATGTCCGACGCGACGACGCCCGGCGTCGGTCAGCTCTATGGCTCGTACTTTCCGATCCCGGACTACAGCGGAAGCACTCTCATGCTGAGCGACGTCGCGCTCGGCCAGCCGGAACCGACGATCGGCTGGCAACGGCGCGGCCACACGCTCGCGCTGCTGCCCACGACGCAGTTTCCCGGCAGCAGCTTCGAGGTCTATTACGAGATCTACAACCTGCCGTTTGGCACGCAGTACTCGACCGAGATCGCGATCACGGATGCGGGAGGTGGAGAACGGAGGTCCGACTTCCGACCGGTGAGCATCCGCTTCGCTGGAGAGTCGGATGCGCACTCCGATGCAGTCGTGACCGAGCTGCGTCGTGTCGAGACCGCGCTGCCCAACGGTCGCTACCTCATCACTGTCACGGTGGAGAACGACGTCACGGGCGAGTCGGTCACACGCTCACGCTTCTTCGCGGTGAACCGCTTCAATCAGCGCACGACGCTGATGCCCGCCTGGCCGCACGTCGAGACGCCGCCGGCAACGCAGCGACGATAGCGACTGAGCCAGCAGACGCCGGCAACACGCCGAGCGTAGCGTGCCGTGTGTCGGCACCGCCCGGCAGCGCTCAGCACTTCACCCACGGATTCCAGTCCGCGAACAGGCCGCTCGGATTGTCCCGCCACACCCATACGTGTCGGTACCAGATACCGAGTGCGGGAGCAGGCTTGAGCGGCTGACCCATCACGACCGGCGGTTCGGCAGTGGGTGGCCGTACGGAGAACGGCACGACGTACTCCACGCCGTTCAGCCGATACTCGCCGTCGGGCATGCGCTCGTAGACGAGGATCTCCGGACGTTCGAGTTCGATCACGTCATCGAGCAGTGCAGCATTCTGGTGATGGTAGCCCATGCCGCCCTGCTGCGCGTTGGCAATGCAGCTCGACACTTCACGCGGATAGCCATCGGCTACCGCAGCATCGAGCGCGTGATATGCGGCCGTCGCCGCGCGGATGCGCGCGACGTCGCGATCGACGTCCGCACCCATGCCGGTCGCGAGCACCGCATTCGCATCCACGGTACCAGGATTCGATGCGGTGGAACCACCGCATCCGATGTTCACGATCGCTGCCGCCGTGATTGCGGCATGCGCGAGCATGCGTGACATGGGCACCTCCGGCACCTGAGAGCGCGAACCTCACAGATGAACGACAGGGCGCCCTGTCCGCTGACGTGACCGGGATGGCAGGCGGGGCGTGATGTCCTCGATTGATGCGCAGCCGGTTCCTTTGCCCGCATTGGTGCTGCCGCTGCGGGTCGGGGCGCAACTTCGTCGGTGACGAAGTGCACCCCCTCAGGACCGGCCTGCCGCTCAGTTCAGCGTGAAGCGTTCGCCCCCGCTCACGAGCGTGGAATGCACGGCGCGCAGCAGCTCGTCCGGCGAAAACGGCTTGTGCAGGAACGGCGCGGGCGTCAGCTCCGCGGCTACGTCAGGATCGGCGACATAGCCGGACATCATCAGCACGCGCACACCGGGCTGGTGCGTGCGGATCAGGTTCGCGAGCGCGTCGCCGCGCATGCGCGGCATCACGATGTCCGTGATGAGCAGGTCGATCGGCTGGTCGAGACGCTCGATCACATCGAACGCGTCCTGGCCGTCGCTTGCCTCCAGGACGCTGTAGCCGCGCCGCAGCAGCAGCACACGCACGAGTGAGCGCACGGCGACGTCGTCCTCGACGACCATGATACGCGTGGCCGGCGGCTCGTGCCGTGCGGCCTCCATCTCCACCGCGTCCTGCGCCGCAACCGGCAGGTAGATGGTGAAGCACGTGCCGGCGTGATCGCCCGGCTCGGCCCAGATGTAGCCGCCGCTCTGCTTCACGAAGCCGTACACGCCTGCCAGCTCGAGGCCGGTGGTCCGCTCATCCGTGAACGGCTGGAAGATGTGCGCGAGCGTGTCCGCATCGGGCCGCGGCCCCACGTCGGACACCGAAAGCATTGCGTACTGGCCTGCCTGCACCGGATACGGGAAGGTGCGGCTGCGATCCGGTGTCAACTCCGCCGGCGCAAGCCGGATCGTCAGGCTGCCGCCGTCCGGCATTGCACTGCGCGCACGGTTCGCGAGTGTGAGCAATGCGCTGCGCAGCTCGCTGGCATCGACGTGGGCGTGCGGCGTCCGGTCGTCGATCGTGACGTTCACGTGGATGCTCTCGCCGAGCGTGCCGCGCAGCGCCGGCAGCAGCGCAGTCATCGTCGTCTGGAGATCCACCGTCACCGGATTCAGGTGCTGCATCCGGGTGTACGACAGGAGCTGGTGGATGAGCGCGGTGAGCCGGTCGCCCGCAACCTGGATCTCCTGGATCCCCTCCTGCTGCGGCGTTCCGTGGAGCTCGTGTGCAAGCACCGCGGCGTGGCCCTGGATCGTGGTCACGATGTTATTGAAGTCCGGCGCGATCCCCGACGTGATGCGACCGAGCATCTCCATCTGCGCCGCGCGGCGTGTCTGCTGCTCGACGAGCTTGAGCTCGGTGATGTCACGGCCGCGCAGCTCGATCGTGCGAGTGCTGCGCGGACCGATCCGCTCCTCGCGCAGCAACTCGATCGTGCGATCACCGCGCTCGCCCGGTACGCGCAGCTCGCGGCGCGACGCGAGACCGGACTCGGTGTCCGACGAGAGCAGTGTGCGCGCGGCAGGTGCGTCCAGTGGGTGCACCAGATCCTCGACACGCTGACCGACCAGCGACTCCGGCGTCGTGCCGAGCACGCGCCCGCAGGACTCGCTCGCGAACGTGATGACGCCGCGCCAGCTCACCGACAACACGAGGTCACCCGCGCCGCGCAGTGCGTCGCGTCGCGTGCGATGCAGCATCTCGGTTACCCAACCGGCCCCGAGTGTCACGAGGATGAACGCGGATCCGAGGTACATGATGAGCGGGTCGTCGGGCATCGTGCCGCGCGCCATCGAAACCGCGCCATTCGACAGCGACAGTGCAGCCATGCCAATGGCGAACGTGAGGGCCGCGCCGACCCATCCCCGGTACCAGGACAGCAGGAACGGCGGGATCAGCGCAGCCAGCCACACCATCGGCTGCGTCATCGCCGAGCCCGCGGCAGTGCGAGGCAGCAGGAGCGCGATCATCAGCGCCGCTACCGAGAGCAGCAGCGCCCGCACCGGAACGCTGCCCGTCCCGCGCGTGGAGGCATCATGCGCTTCGGGCGCAGGCACGTTCATCGACATCGGCATCCTCGCCGAAACCTTTTGGTATGGTGAATCGTGCCGGCGCGGGGAGGAGGGTCGCCGGAGTTCTCAATAATCGACAAATCTGCCTTGAAATGGAAGAGGGATGCCGCCGCCCAGCTTGGGCCGGGCTGGCGGACTGGAGGGGTCTACCCGGCAGGGACGAGCAGCCCCTCGTCGCACAACGCCTCGACCAGGGCCATCACGTCGGCCCGGGCATGAACCAGTCTTACGTCGAACTCGGCCGCCAGCATCGCGGCTGCCGAGGCGGCGGTGACGACTCGCAGCGTCATCCAGGTCCGGGCGGCCGTCTCGTTGAGCCGGTACATGCGGCCGGTCCGGGTCGAGAACAGGATTCGGCGGCCGTCGATCTCGGTCTCGACCACCCCATGCGCGTGGGCGTACCTCTGGTGCAGGCCCAGCCCGACGAACCCTGCCGATTCGTGATGCCGGGTGCCCACGGACGCGTCCGGTTCGGCTGCAAGGGCTGCGCTCGCCACGTTCAGTCCTGCAGCAGTTCGAGCGTGGGCGGTGAGTACGGCTTGCGGCCGAAACGCGCGGCGTCGCCTTCGAGGGCAACGTTCGACGCGGCCTCCTTCCGGCCCGTCGTGGAGTGATCCGGGACGTGCGGTTGCTGTGGACGTGCAAAGACCGAAGTGCCTGGTGGATTCATCGGTGCCTCCTCCTCGATTCCGATCCCCGGCGGCAGTCGCGTCGCAGGGGTCTCTACGGCACTATACGAGAAATGCCGCCGGAACAGATCATCGGGCGAAGCGGCGTATCAATTTTTCCGATCCAGCAGGGCTGCGAGCCCTTCCTCGAGTTCGAGCCGGCGCGGGTGTCCCTCGGGCAGAGCCTGCTCCACGACCTCGAGCGCCGCGCGGTACAGTTGCTCCGCCTCGTCACGCGCGCCACGCTGCGCGAGCGCACGGGCCAGGTAGCCCATGGTGCGCGCTGCATCGGGAGAGACCTCGGTCCCGCCGGTCGGATGCTGAAGCTCGAGAATCCGACGCAGCATCGGCTCGGCCTCGGCGATGCGGCCGCGGGCTGCGATCACATCCGCGTACGACGCCCCCGTCCGTAACGTTGCCGGATTGCCCTCGCCATACAGCTCGATCCGCTGTCGGTACGACTCGGCGAGGGACGCCTCGGCGTCGGCGAGCCGACCCTGCGCGCGCTGGAGACTGCCCAGGTTGTGATAGCCGAGCGCGATGTCGGCATCGAGCCCGTCGCTGCTCAGGCGCACGTGCATCTCCACGGACCGGCGCAGGTAGTGCTCCGCCGAATCGAGCGCGCCCTGCATGTAGAACGTTGAGCTCAGGTTGTTCAATGCGATCGCGTGCAGCGGATGGTCATCGCTGAGGATGGTCTGGTAGCGATCGAGCATCTCGTGGAACAGCACCCGCGCGTGCTCGACCTCGCCCTGCGCCTGCAGTGCCGTGGCGACGTTGTTGAGCTGGTGCACCGCGAATGGATGGTCGTCCCCGTACACGCGGCGCCGAATCTCGAGTGCGCGACGCGCGAGCACCTCCGCCTCTTCCGCTTCGCCTCGAATCGGCAGGAAGCCGGACAACAGCGTCAGCATCCCGGCCGTCCGCGGGTCGTCGTCGCCGAACAACCGGACGCTCATCGCATAGGCGGCGCGGATCAGCGAGTCTGCCTGCTCGATGTCACGGTTGCTGTACCACAGAATCTGTCCGAGCGCAGCGAGCGCTTCAGCGACTTTCTCGTGGTCGCGACCATAGCGCGCCCTGCGCACTGCGAGCGCCTCGCGCGCCAGCGTCTCGGCTTCGTCGTAGCCGCCGGGGCGGTGCAGCACCTGCACCAGGTCGAGCATCGTCGACGTCGTGATGTCATGTTCGTCCCCGTGCACGTCGCGCTGCATGGCGAGCGCCTCGCGCATGAGCCTGGCGGCGTCATCCTGCCTGCCCTGCTCGTAGCGCACATGGCCGAGCACGTTCAGCGCAGATGCGATGTCGGCATGACGCACGCCGTGCATCGCCCGTTCCGCGTCGAGCGCCTGCCGGGCGATCGAATCGGCGCGATCATAGTCGCCGAGGCCGAGCCATGCGCGTGCCATCGCCTGCAGCAGCCTGGCCTGCACTTCGGGCCGCTCGTCGAGCTGTGTCACGCGGCTCGAACCGCGCTCGAGCAGATCGCGCGCGGTCAGTTCCACGCCCATCGCTTCGGCAGGATCACTCGCCTCGAACATCCCGACGAGGAACGTCGCCAGCTCGTCCGACGCTGCTCTTGCGAGTGTCGCCTTCCGTGCCTGCCACATCACACCGGCCACACCCGCCAGCAGGAGCAGCACGAGCATGGCCGCAGCACTGACGGCCAGTGCATTGCGCCGGACGAATTTGCCGAAACGGTACGCGAGCGTTGCCCGTCGTGCGACTACGGGGCGGCCGTCCAGAAAACGGCGTACGTCATCGCGCAGCAGGTCGACGGACGCGTAACGGCGTCCAGGCTCCTCGGCCGTCGCGCACTCGCAGATCGCGGCCAGGTCATGAGGCAGCCCTGCCCGTATGCGACGCGCGCTGCTGCTGCGCATCGCGCCGCCGGTATCGATCGTGGGCGGCTGTGTCGTGCCGCCGCGGGCGGCGTTCACGGTTCCTGCGAGCAGGTCGTGGAGCAGCAGGCCCAGACCGTACACGTCCGTGGCCGTGGTGACCGGCTCTCCGCGCAACTGCTCGGGCGCGGCATACTCCGGCGACAGCACGCGCGCACCCGTCGCGGTGAGGGCGGGCTCATCATCCGTTGCTTCGAGCAGCTTCGCGATACCGAAGTCGAGCAGCTTGACGTGGCCGTCCGCACCGATCAGGACGTTCGAAGGCTTGATGTCACGATGAACGACGAGGTTGCGGTGCGCGAAACCCACGGCGTCGCACGCCTCGAGGAACAGCTCGAGCCGCTCGCGCACATCGATTTCGCGCGCGTCGCACCATGTCGTCATTGCCTCGCCCTCGACGTACTCCATTACGAGGTAGGGCGTGTCGTCCTCGGCGACGCCGGCGTCGAGCAGCAGCGCAATATGCGGGTGCGCGAGGCGCGCGAGCACGCGCTGCTCCTGGCGGAAGCGGGCAATGCGGGCGGGCTCGCCGAGTGCACCGCGCACGACCTTCAGCGCGACATGGTTGCCGAGGTCGATCCGCTGCGCCCGGTACACCGTGCCCATGCCGCCATGACCGATGCGCTCGAGCACCATGTACGGTCCGACCGTGCGCCCGACGAGCGAGCCACGTCCCGTCCGGGCGTGTGTGGTCGTGGCGCCGTGTTCTGCGCCGGCAGCAGGTACCGATCCGGAAGTGGAGAGACCGGCGGCGTTCGCGAGCGCATCGGGCGTGGCGCCGAGCACGGGGTCAGGCATTGCGTCGGCAGCCAGGAGCGCGAGCACTTCCGCCTCGACGACCGGGTCGGGCGCGTGCCGCGCGACGAACGCAGCTCGCACGTCCGCGGGTTGCTCGAGTGCGTCGTGAAAGAGACGCTCGATGACGTTCTCCGTACGCTCACTCACCGTCGCATCCTCGCATGTGGGGTGTGAACCGTCAGACGGCGAATTGCCAGACAGCAGATTTCTGCAACGCGGGGTGCTTCATCACGTGCTCGATCCGTCGCTCATCCGCCGCGACAGCCAGGCGCGTGCGAACCGCCAGTCGCGTGTCACGCTCGGCACGGATACGCCGAGCGCTTCCGCGGTCTCCTCGAGACTCAGGCCGGCAAAGAAGCGACACTCCACGACGCGCGCCTGGCGCGGGTTCTCCGCTTCCAGTGCATCGAGCGCGCGATCGAGCTCGAGAATCTCGTCGGGTGTGAGATCGGGACGCGCAGCAACGGATTCATCGATCGTGACGACGACGGCGCCGCCGCCGCGCTTCTGCGTGACACGCGCGGCGGCCGCGTCGGCCAGGACCTGGCGCATCGCGCGCGCGGCAAGGCGGAAGAAATGGGCCCGGTCATGCCATGCCAGCTCGACCGACGGGACGAGCTTGAGGTAGGCCTCGTGGACCAGCGCCGTCGCGTTCAGCGTCTCGCCGCGCCGTCCTGAACGCACTGCCTCCGCGAGCCGCCGCAACTCGTCGTAAACGGCCGGAAACATGTCGTGGACGGCGTCGTTCCGGTCATCCTGCCCGGCAGATTCCGACGGGCGCTCCTGGTCCGCGCTCACGGGCTCCTGTATCTCGAGAAGCGGGGGGCACCCCCAAATAGAAGGTCTCGCGGCGTTCGACTCAACCCGTTCTGCGCGAGATCCGGCTCATGCGTGCCCGTTCGCGCGGACTCCGGTTCATCTCGCCAGTTCCCCGGTTCATGACTGCAGGCAGCCCGTTCGTGGCACGTGACTGCGCGGCCCGCGCGGCTGCACTATCATGAGATCATGCGCCCGACCCCCAGTCGCTCTCGCCACGCGGAGCGGTCGTCCGCCCCGGCCATCGCTGTCGGCTCCCTACGCAGCAGCAGGGATGCGCCGCTCACGAGCTTCCGTCCCCGGTGGCTCTGGTGGGGGCTGGTCACGCTCGGCTGGACCATCGACGGCTGGATCACGGCGTCCCAGATGCATGGGATGCTCACGCCCGCCGGCGATGCGATCGACTGGGGCACTGCGCTGCTGACGTCGCTCGCGAGCGCGCTGCTGTGGGTGCCGTTCACGCTGATGGCCTTCCACGGCGCCGCACGCTTCCCGCTCGACCGCGGCCACATCGCGCGACCACTGCTCGCGCACGTGGCGGGGGCTGCTCTCGTGTCCCTGCTGCGCGCGCTCGCGGTCGTGCTGCTCAATCCCTTCGTCGGCTGGTACGACACCCTGCCGCCTGCCGGTGAGCTGCTCCTGACGAGCCTGCGCAACAATGTGCTCGTCTATTTCCTGCTCGTGGGCATCGGCCACGCAGTCTACTATGCACGCACCGCGCGTCTGCAGCGTGCCCAGCTCGAGGAAGCGCGGCTGCACGTGCTCGAATCGCAGCTGCAGCCGCATTTTCTCTTCAATGCGCTGAACACGATCGTCGCGCACATCCGCACGAGCCCGTCCACGGCCGAACGGATCATCGAACAGCTGAGCCTGCTCCTGCGCAACAGCCTGGAGAGTGCGTCCACGCACGAGGTCCCGCTCGAACACGAGCTTCACATGCTGACACCGTACATCGAGATCGAGCAGGCGCGCTTTGAGGACCGGCTGACGATCCACCAGGAGATCGCGAGCGACGTCCGGATCGCGCTCGTACCGCACCTCATCCTGCAGCCGCTGATCGAGAACGCCGTGCGTCACGGCCTCGCGCACCGGGCAGCGCCCGGGGAAGTCGTCGTGCGTGCGTCTGCGGAACGAGGCGTTCTGCACCTCGCCGTGTGCGACAACGGCGCCGGTATCCCGGCCGGCGCGCGTTCGCGGGAGTCGTGGGGCATCGGGCTGCGCAATACCGCAGACCGGCTGGCGGGGCTCTACGGCCGCGACGCGACGTTCGAGCTGCGTGATGCGACGGGCGGCGGCGCCGAAGTCCACATCACGCTGCCGCTGCGAAAGGCGGCGCACGATGACGGGACACCGGTTGCGCCCGCCGACGCTTTCACCGCGCCATCCATGAGCCGATGAGCGCGCGTCTCGCAACCGACGTCGCGCCCACCACGGCTGCGGTGTCGGCCCTGCGTGTGGTCGTCGTCGAGGACGAACCTCCGGCGCGCCGGCATCTGCGCGCGCTGCTCGAGGCGGAGCAGGACGTGACGGTGGTCGGCGAATGCGGCGACGGCGCGAGCGCGGTCGAGATGATCGAGCGGCTGCGCCCGGACGTGGTGCTTCTCGACATCCAGATCCCGGAGCTGGACGGGTTCGGTGTGGTCGAGGCGATCGGTGCCGCGTCGATGCCGGCCGTGATCTTCGTGACCGCGTTCGACGAGTTCGCCGTTCGCGCGTTCGAGATCCATGCGGTGGACTACATACTCAAGCCACTGAGCGCCGCACGGCTGCGGGAAGCGATCGCGCACGCGCGCGCGATGCTGCAGCGTCGCATGCCGCAGCCGGACCTTGCTGCACTGCTGGGCACACTGCGCGGCAACGCCCCCAACCAACGCATCCCGGTCCGTGACAACGGTCGCATCCACCTCGTTGCGGCGGCGGAGATCCGGTTCATCGAGGCCGAGGGCGCCTACCTGCGGGTGCATGTGCCGGAGCGGAGCTGGCTGATCCGCGAGACCATGACGACGATGGAAAGCCGGCTGGCGGGCACGCCGCTCGCGCGTGTGCACCGCTCGCTCATCGTCAACCGCGACCGCGTACGTGCACTCGAGCCGCTCTACCGCGGCGAGTACGTGCTCTTCCTGGCCGACGGCACGCGGCTCGTCACGGGTCGCACATATCGAAGGCGCGTGCAGGAGATCTTCGCGCTGTAGATTCTCCGGTCCGTACCGCGATCCCCTCCCTCTGCAACATGAATGCGGCACGCCAACCCGGCCGCTCGCATCCTCCAGACGGCAATCGGTCACACAATTCTGGAGGCTGAATGGACCTCTCACGTATCATCGGGACTCGCATCGAAGGGGTGCGCATCAGGATCGTTTCGTTCGGGATCGTGTCTGCAGCAATCCTCACAGCCGGCTGCGTCGAATCACAGCAGCGCGGGATCCCGCTGGAGCCGCTGTATACGGAAGGTGTGCGTTACGCGGGCGCAGGCACCTTCGCTCCGGGCACGATCTCGGACGAGCGCTGGCAATGGCGTATCACCTTCACGCCGAACGGTCAGGACGCGTACTTCGCCGTGAGCGACGAGTTCTTTCCGGCTTCGCGGCACGCGACGATCATGATGTCGAGCCGGCAGGATGACGGCACGTGGAGTACGCCGGAGGTCGCACCGTTCTCGGGTCAGTACAGCGACATGGATCCGTTCCTCTCGCCGGATGGCCGCCGGCTCTACTTCTCGTCGATCCGGCCGCTCGACGGTGTGGACAGGCCCGACCTCGACATCTTCTATGTCGAGCGAACAGCGCGCGGGTGGGGCGCGGCCGTGCGACTGGGACCGGAGGTGAACAGCGACCTCGACGAGCTGTACCCGTCCGTCAGCGCTGCCGGCACACTCTATTTCGGGGCAGGCCCGTTCGGGCCGACGCCCGATGCGGACTGGGACATCTACCGCGCAGAACGGAACGGCGATGGGTTCGCTGGGCGCCAGCCACTCGCGGAAATCAATACCGACCTGCCGTTCGATCCTGCGGATCCGACAGCAGACTGGGAGTTCAATCCGGAAATCTCGATCGACGGTCGCACACTGGTCTTCACATCGCTGCGACCCGGCGGCTACGGCTTTGGCGACCTGTACGTCAGCCGGCTGCATCGCGGCGCATGGAGCGAGCCGGTGAACCTGGGGCCCGCGGTGAATACGGAGAATGACGAGTTCCATCCGACGCTGTCCCGGAATGGCAGGACACTGTACTTCGCGCGTACGCAGTTCACGCCGTCGTTCGTGCCGAGCGATTTCTACAGCGTGGACGTGAGAGAGCTGGAAGGGTTTCGCCGGTAGGTCAGGGTGTGAGGGAGGTGAAAGGGTTGTGGCGGAGGTGAGGAGGCGCCGCGCGCGCACGTCAGACGGCCGCGGCGGCCTCCCTCTCGAATATTGCCGTCAGTCGACTCAGGAGTCGCCGCTCACATACGCGCGGATTGCGCGCGAGAAGTCGGGATCGCCGATCGCCGCGGCTATGCGCTCGTTCGCATAATGCATGCGGCGCGTTTCCTCGAGTGAGAGATCCGTGTCGATCCAGCCGCGCTCGTAAACGGCCTCGAGCGAGTAACCCGGCAGCACACCAACGAGCGGACCCAGCGCATCGTCAGCGGCGGCCAGCTCGTTGATCGCGTCGATGATCGTGCTCGTGCAGTTGTTCGTGAGCGTGTTGTACCACATCGGGATCTGCTCGATGCGTGCCGCATCATCGATCAGCCGACGAAACAGGTGCTGTGCCTGTGCGGCCGTGACACGCACGGGAAAGAGGTAGAGCGGGTCATCCCACGCGATCACGCGCAGCCCCAGCAGGTCCGCCTCCGTACCGATCACGACCATCGTCTCGTAGCGCCGCAGCAGGCCCAGCAGCGGAGAGTACTCCTCGCCCACTTCCCTGCGTGCTTCGACCGAGATCGCGACCGTGCGACCATCGGCGAATTCGAAGGTCAGGAACGGGTGTGCGATGCCCTCGAAACGCGGCTCGAACGGGGAGAGTGCGAACCAGACGCGCTCGAGCTGTGTCACGTCGAACTCGTCCTGCGTCCAGCGCTCCTCCGACGTGCCGTCCGGCGCGTGGCGGAAATCGCGGATGTCGGAAATGCGGACGATATCGCCGTCCGTGCGCACCACCGGCAGCCGCGACTGTGCGGCGATCCACTCGCGCTCGTGCGACGCGTTACGCCGCAGCACGTCAGCGCCCAGGTAGCTGCCGCCCAGTACGAGCAGGCCGGCAGCGGCGAGGAAACTGCGGGGCAGGCGTCGCATCGTCGCGAACCCGGCAGCTGCTACTCAGCGTCCTGCGGGACGGGAATCTTGCGCTTGCGAGCGGCCGTGTAGACGTCGGCTGCGGAAACACGCACGACCTTGGGCGAGAGGACAGGACCTGTACCGAACTCCGCAGTCCAGGTGACCGTCTGACCGTCCACGTTGGTGGCGCGCACCGGGTTGTGCACGGTCGGGATCTGCAGCACCTGTACGTCCTGGTCGAGCTGCGGCAGGACGTAGCTCCGTACCACATCGACCAGCAGCTCCCTGAGCTCCGATCCGCCCAGCGTGGGAAACGCATCGCGCAGCAGCTCGCCGGCCTTGAAGCCGGATCGCTGATAGAGGGAAGCGGTCTCGAACAGGAATTCTTCGGGCCAGCCGTCGTTCGCGGACAATACTCCTCCGTGGGAACAGGAAGTCCCAAAGATAGCAGATACCATGGGGTTTCGGTATCATGGCGCCCGCCGCAGCGGGATATCGCCGCCGCCGTGCTCCGGCCGGCGGCGCTTCAGCGGTGCGGCGATGACTCGAACGTGATCGCTCCAGCGGCGTCCACGGTGCGATTGCGACATCAGCCGCGGCACGCCGACGTCGCTTCACCCGCCCGTGGCACGAGGTTCGCCTCACTGCATGGATCTCTCCCCGTGCAGTACGGGAAGGGGCACGATTACCCCTGCAGGAGGCGAACATGGCAGGCACGGCCCAACGAGTCGGGACACCCACGTGGCAACTCGATCCGGCGCATTCCAGCGCCGAGTTTTCGGTGAAGCACATGATGATGACCACGGTGCGCGGCCGCTTCAAGGATCTGCAGGCGACGCTGCGCGGCGACCGCGACAACCCGGAGGACGCCGGCGTCGACGTGCGGATCAGGGTGGACAGCATCGACACCGGTGTCGCGGACCGGGACAAGCATCTGCGCAGCGCGGATTTCTTCAATGCGGAAGCGCACCCCGAGATCACCTTCCGCAGCAAGCGCATCGAGGGCAACCCGCCGAAGGAGGAAGGCGACGAGTTCAAGCTAATCGGCGATCTCCAGATCGCAGACACGACGATGGAGATTACGCTCGACTGCGAGTACGAGGGGCGCGGCACGGATCCATGGGGGAAGACGCGTGCTGGCTTCACGTTCAAGGGCGAGCTGGACCGCCGCGAATTGGGACTGAAATGGAACAAGGCACTCGAAACCGGTGGCGTGCTCGTCGCCAACAAGGTAAAGATCGAGGGCGAGGTGCAGTTCGTTCGTGATGGCGAGTAACGCGCGGGTGGGGATTTCACACGCGTAGATCCATTCCACGACCGGAGGTGTGATGCGGCGTATTGCGGCAGTGTTGCTGGTGGTGACGTCGGTGCTCGTCGGTGGTTGCGGGCAGGACGCGGGGCAGACGCATGCGGACGCGGTGCCCGCGACGCAGGCGGACGAGAGTGCGTCGCACGACGCGCACGACGCGGCACAGGATGCCGCCGCCAGCGCGACCGATGCGCACGCCCATGGCGGCACCGGCGAGCCGCGGCCGCTGCTGCCGATCATGACGCAGCTCGGCGTGGACATGGTGACACTCACGCACGGCCTGATGACCGACAGTGCGGAACTGGTTGCGCACGGTGCCGAGGCGATTGCGCACCATCCGCCGATCGCGCAGCAGGACATCGACCGGATCAGCCGGACGCTCGGCGCGGAAATGGCGGAGTTCGAGCGGCTGGACACGGAGGTGCACGAAGGGTCCGTGCGCCTGCACGAAGCCGCTCGCTCGGGCAATACGGACCAGGTATTGACGATACTGAATGAAGTGCAGCGCGGCTGTGTCGCGTGCCACACGAAGTTCCGCGACCGCCTGCGCACGAACGCCGGGCAATAGGACTGCAGGACCGCAGTATCGGAGGCGCGTGCATGCGACGCTGTCAGCGTCGCGTCGCGCCTTCGTGCGTTCAACTACCGGACGCGCTCAGTCGCAGAGGTGCAGTCGTCGCGTGCTGTAGGACAGCAGCAGCGCACAGTCGTGGAGCAGGTCCGCACCGATCAGCACGGCCGGTCCGTCCTTCGCACCGATTGCATCGAACGCGGGCAGATCGAGGATGCGCAGTTCCGTCGGCGGCAGGCAGCGCTCCCCGATGCAGAGGCGCTCGAACGGGTAGCGGTGTGCATCGATGCGACGGCCGCTCATGCCGAGCGCGCCGCGTGCGTCCCTGCGCACGCCATCGCTGTCAGCTGCAACACCCGCAAGTCCGGCAGCGGCCCAGTTCAGTGCGCCGATCTGCGCACCCGTGTCGAGCAGTGCGCGCACGGAATCGCCATGCAGCAACGCAGTGAACTGAACGAAACCATCGGCAACACTCGAGTGGAACGGGACACCACGTGCGCCGGCTGCGAGTTGTCCTTCCGCACTGCCATCGCGCGGATACAGGCGCAGCACACCGGCCGGAACGTCGAATGCGACATCGTACTGCGCGAGCACGTCGACACCGAGGATGCCGTTGACCTCACGCTCGCCGTACGCGCGGAAATCCGGGATGTCCGCGACCACGACCCACGGCTTCGCGTGCGTCGCATCACCGACCCGCAATGCGGGCAACCGCACGAATTCCATGATGCTCGAGCCCGTGGCGCCCTTGACGGTCGAGAGCCTCACGTCGTCAGGCGACACATCCAGCGTGCGGCGCAGTGCGGCAGAAATGAGCGAGCGGCCGGCGGCAGTGTCGATGATGAACCAGTGCGTGCCCGCACCGGGCACCGTGACCTGCGTCAGCAGCCGGCCGTCGGCCAGGGCGAGTGGCAGTGCGTGGTGCGGAGCCGTGGCGGTAACCGCGGATCGTGCTGGTGCCTCGGCGGAGATTTCCTGTCCTACCGACCCTGCACCGCCCGCCGCAGTGTTCGCCTCGCCTGCCGGCCGGCCGCAGGCAGCGATCACTGCGATCGCCGCCACTGCTGCAGGCCGCCACTCCCTCGCGATTCTTCTCATCGGTCCTACATTACCCTCGAACGGCGATTGTTGCCCACAGCGGAACGGAGCGGGCCGTGCCTGGACGCAAGTTGACTGCAGTGCTGCTGGTACTCGTGATCGTGCTGGTCGTGGTCGCGCTCATCCGGACGGCCGCGAGCGAGCCGAGCTTCCGCGCAGCGGACTACCCGACCTACAACGAATGCATGTCGGCCATCCCGTCGGCGTGGGGCGGCGGCAGCCTGGAGCGTGACCGGGCCGAGCGCGCGTGCCTCCACCAGGAGCAGCAGCGGCGCGGACGCTGACGCAGGATGTGCCCGAACGCACGCACATGATGTCGAGAAACGAAGGAGGACGAAATGATCGATCTTCGGGTCTGCATGGCGCTGTGTGTCGCGCTCGCGGCGTGCCAGACGGAGGTACGCGAGGAGCCCGCAGCGGACACGTCGGATACGGAGACACTCGAGTCCGCCGATACGGCGCGCATTGTCGCGATCGGCGACTCGGCAGCCGTTGCTCTCACCACATCGTTGATGGGCCAGGTGCGTGCCGAGATCGAGCGGGCCGGGCCGGCTGCGGCAGTCTCGTTCTGTTCGCAGCAGGCGCTGCCGCTCACCGCAGGCGTCGAGGACGATCTCGAGCCGGGAATCGAGCTGAAGCGGACGTCGGACCGTATCCGCAATCCGGCCAACGCGCCGGACGCCCGGGAACGCGAGGCACTCGCGCAGTTCGCGGGTGCCGCAATGGGTGACATGCCGCCCTGGTTCATTCAGCAGACCGACGACGGGTGGCGCTACTACAAGCCGATCGTGATGGCGCAGCTCTGCACCACGTGTCACGGCCCGGCTGAAGAGATCGATCCGGAGGTGCAGCGCGTGCTCGCGGAGCGCTACCCGAATGACCAGGCGACGGGTTATTCCGCCGGGGATTTCCGTGGCCTCGTGCGTGTCAGCATCCCGGCGTCAGCGCTGCAGCACTAGACGCACGTCGAGCGCACCACGCAGGCTGTTCACGAACCAGAGGCGCTCCGCCCGGTGCAGCTCATCGAGCCGGACGGTTCGTTCGCGCACGACGCCGCGCTCGAGGAGTTCGGCACGCAGGCACCCGGCGAGGAGACCGGCGGTACGTGGCGGCGTGACGAGCTCGTCGTCGATTCGTGCGACGAGGTTGCCGCGTGTGAACTCGGTCGCCTCGTCGTGCTCGTTCCCGAGAATCACGTCGAAGTGACCTGATGCGCCGTCGCGCGCATGCGCGTACGCGGAGCGGTGCGTCGTCTTGTGGTAGAGAAAGACGTCGCGGGAATCGACGGCGCGGCGCGCAATACTGACCTGGAGCGGTGTATCGAGCGTCTCTGCTCGTGCCGGATCATCGAGCAGCGTGTCGTTCCCCCATGTGTCGTCAACCAGCCGTCCGACCTCGACGCCAAACGTTCCGTCAGCGCCAAGTGTGAGTCGAACGCGCGCGCGCATGCTCGTGGTGCCTGGGTCATGCGACGCATGTGCGGTCTCATGACGGCGCAACGCATCCGATGCCTCCTTGCACAGCTCGGCCAGCCGTTTCCGGATCTCAGCTTCCGGGAATGGTCTCTCGAAGTACGTACACGACGCAGCGATCCTGGCGAGATGGCGCTCGAGGCGAACGATGCACCCGTCCTCCAGGCGCATCGTCTCGATCAGCGAGAAGGCCGGTCGCGCAGTCAGCAGGATCCTGCTCTTCTCGCGCAGCTCGGCGGCTTCGCGCCCGGGCGTCGCATCGATCGTGACGCCGCTGCCGACGCCGTACTCGGCAACGCCACGTTCGTGGTCGAGCCACATCGTGCGGATCGGCACGGAGAACGTGCAGTCACCGCCCGGCTCGATGATGCCGATCGCGCCGCAGTACACCTCGCGCGGCGCGGGCTCGAGCGCGCGGATCAGCTTCATCGTCGAGATTTTCGGAGCACCCGTGACGGACCCGCACGGGAAGAGTGCGCCGAAGATGTCGCTCAGACCGACGTCGTCGCGCAGCGCCGCCGTGATCGTCGAAGTCATCTGCAGCACGGTCGGGTAGCGTTCGACGTCGTGCAGCGACTGCACGCGCACCGTGCCCGTACGCGCGATGCGGCCGAGATCGTTGCGGAGCAGGTCCACGATCATGAGGTTCTCCGCACGCTCCTTCGCGGATGCGACGAGGTCGCGCGCGAGCGTGTCGTCTTCCTCCAGCCAGCGCCCGCGCGGGTACGTCCCCTTCATCGGACGCGTGGTCACCGTCTCACCACTGCGCGCGAAGAACAGCTCCGGCGACGCGGACAGGATGCACACGTCGCCCAGGTCGATGTCCGCGTGGTAGCCGCGACCCTGCGCACTGCGCAGTGCATCGTAGGCGGCACGCGCGTCGAAGTGTGCGGGAAGTGGTGCGTGCAGGCGCGTCGTGTAGTTGACCTGGTAGGTCTCACCGGCGAGCAGCGCTTCACGGATGCGCGCGAACGCGACGTCGTACGCGGCTGCCGGGGTCGCGGACGTCCATTCGAGTGGCTGCGGCGCGGGCGCGCCCGCTGTCGAATCGACGTCCTGCACGTGCTCGAACACTCCGAGCCAGAGCAGCGGCAGCCGGCCCGGCGCGTGCGTACACAGCGCACGGTCGAACGCCGGCGCCGCCTCGTAGGACAGGAAGCCCGCGACCCAGCAACCGCTACGCGCGGCGGCCGCTGCCGCCGTCAGCGCCGGGACGACCTCGTCGAGCGACGTCGCATGGAGCACTTCGACGGGCCGTTCGTAGACGCGACCGCGCACTGCGCCGCCGGGACCGGGGAAATCGAAACGGAGACGTGCCATGCGATGCAATGTAGGCGTCATCCATGGTCGGCGCCGGTCCCGGCAGGACTGATCCTGTCCTGCTGCAGTCGCAACGGAATGCCAGTGCTACGCTGCAGCTGCTGCCAGTACGTCCTCCTGCAGCTGCGCTACACTGCAGCTGCTGCCAGTACGTCCTCCTCCAGCCGCACGTAGCTCCGCTCCATGCCGTCCGTCATGCCACTGCCCAGTGCCATGTCTCTTACCTCGGCGTTCGGGTAGGTGATGACGAGCGTCAGCAGCGTGCCCGCACCGACGGGGGTGAGGGTCAGCTCGTTGGTCGTCGATGGCCCCTCCATGCCGATCATCCGCTCCGTGGTCACGGTGCGCCACGGCGACTGCGACTCCAGCACTTCACCCTCGAAGCCGAAGCGCTGCGTGCCGTCCTCCTTCTCCCATTCGTAGCGGTACGTACCGCCCACTTCGGTCGTGACTTCACAGACCGGCATCGTCCAGCCGTCCGGCCCGAGCAGCCAGCGCTGCAGCAGTTCCGGCTCGTGATGCGCCCGCCATACCTGTTCGACACTCCCGCGGATGACACGCGTGATGCGTACCTGCGTGTCGCTGAGGATCTGCGCCGCCGTCGGCAGACTGGCGG
>CAYLME010000034.1:0-25809 GCA_964384585.1 uncultured Gemmatimonadaceae bacterium
CACGAGGTGTCGCTGCCCGAACCGGTATACTCCGTGTTCCCGACATCGAACTTCGAGTTCGACACGAACGTCCTGCGCTACAGCTACCAGTCGTTCGTCACGCCGTCGTCGGTCTATGACTACGACATGGACACGCGCGAAGCGACATTGCTCAAGCAGCAGGAAGTGCTGGGCGGTTACGACGCGGCGCAATACACATCCGAGCGCGTGTGGGCGACAGCGCGCGACGGCACACGCGTGCCCATCTCGCTCGTGTATCGCAAGGACACGCCGCGTGACGGCAGTGCGCCGATGCTGCTGGGCGCATACGGCTCCTACGGCTCGTCGTCGAACGTGTCGTTCAGCTCGAACCGGCTCAGCCTGCTCGACCGCGGGATGATCGTCGCCACCGCGCACATCCGCGGCGGCGGTGACCTGGGCCAGGCGTGGCACGACCAGGGTCGCATGCAGAACAAGATCAACACGTTCACCGATTTCATCGATGTTGCCGCGCACCTGGTGGACAGCGATTACACTTCGAGCGATCGGCTCGTGATCGAGGGTGGTAGCGCCGGCGGGCTGCTGATGGGCGCCGTCACGAACATGCGGCCGGATCTCTTCAAGGCCGTCGTCGCACATGTGCCGTTCGTCGATGTGGTCAACACCATGCTCGACGAAACACTGCCTCTCACCGTGGGCGAGTTCGAGGAGTGGGGCAACCCGAAGGTCGCGGAGCAGTATCGCTGGATCCGCGCGTACGATCCGTACATGAACGTCGCGGCGAAGGACTATCCCGCGATGCTCGTGAAGACGTCGTTCAATGACAGCCAGGTCATGTATCACGAACCCGCGAAGTGGGTCGCGCGCCTGCGCGCAAACAAGACGGACGACAACCCGCTGCTGTTCGTGACGAACATGGCGGGCGGCCACGGCGGCTCCTCCGGCCGCTACGACCGTCTGCGCGAGATCGCGCTGGATTACGCGTTCATGCTCTGGCAGGTGGGCGCGGGCGAACTGCGGGCAGACGCGCAGTAGCGTGAGCCGGGCCTGGGCCCAGGGCCCAGGGCCCGGGGCCCGGGGTGAACTGCGGGGCTGCGTGTAGAGTTCGCGTCAGTTCGGCCGGCCCGCCGGAGGACACGGCCGAACCCGGTGCTCCGGCTGTGCGCGTCGTTGAAGCACCCCCGGCCCCGGGCCAGGGCCCCGGCCCGCCGTCTCCCAAATGGTTTCGCGGCCCCACCCCGGCCGTTACCTTATCTCCATGCAGGAAACGTATTTCCGACGCGGACTCGGCCTGAAGAAGGAGATCGAGCCCGTCCTCGCCGCCGAGTACCACAGCGCCCTGGTCGAGCAGATCCGGGGCGACGGGTTCCGTGCGACCTTCGATGACCTGACCCTGCGCCTCGCGCAGGACTTCGGGTTCTGCTACGGCGTAGACCGCGCCGTGGACTACGCCTACCAGGCCACGCACAAGTTCCCCGACAAGCGGATCTTCCTGGTCGGCGAGATCATCCACAATCCGCACGTCAACAAGCGATTGCGCGACGCCGGCGTCACCTTCCTCTACCCGACAAAGGACGGCGTCTTCGACTTCTCCGCGATCGGCGCCGATGACGTCGTGATCATGCCGGCCTTCGGCGTCGCGCTGCACGACTTCAAGACGCTGCGCGAGATCGGATGCGTCCTCGTGGACACCACGTGCGGCTCCGTGCTCAACGTCTGGAAGCGCGTCGAGTCCTACGCGCGCGACAACTTCACTGCACTGATCCACGGCAAGTACTTCCACGAGGAGACGCGTGCGACGGCGTCGCAGGTGAACACGCACCCGAACGGGACGTACATCGTGGTGCGCGACATGGACGAGGCTCGACTCGTCTGTGACTACATCGAACAGAACGAGCGTGCGCTCGCGCGCGAGACCTTCCAGCACCAGTTCCGGGACAAGGCGTCGCCTGGCTTCGATCCGGAGACGGATCTGGTGCGTGTGGGTGTCGCGAACCAGACGACGATGCTGGCGACCGAGTCGCTTGCGATTGCCGCGGAGGTCGGGCGCAGCCTGGCAGCGCGCTATGGCGCGGAGCATATCGCGGAACACTTCCGCTCGTTCGACACTATCTGTTCGGCGACGCAGGAGCGGCAGGATGCGGTCCTCGAGATGATGCAGGATCCTCCGGACGTGATGGTCGTGATCGGCGGCTACAACTCGTCGAACACGAACCACCTGGCGCATCTCTGTCGCGAGTATACGACCACGTACCACATCGCCGATGCGACGTGCATCGACCCGGGCCGGGGCGTGATCCGGCACAAGCCGGAGCTGGCGGCGGACGCACCCGAGGTGGAGGTGGCCGACTGGCTGCCGACTGGCGCACTGACGCTGGGACTGACGGCCGGCGCCTCGACCCCGAACGTCAAGATCGGCGAGACGATCGAACGGATCCTGGCCACGCGCGGCATGCCCGTCCCGCACCTGTAAAAGCAGAACCGAGCAGAACCATGAGCCGATTGAAGCTGCGACTCGTGAGGAAGGTACAGGCCGGACCGGCAGTTGCAGCGGCCTTCTATGCGCTGGCCATCGCGGCTGTCGCGGTGAGTCCTGCGTCCGCGCAGGCGCCCCATCCCGGTGAGGGGATGAGCGACGTCATGGCGGAGGCGCTGAAGACGCCGGAGAGCGCGGCGTCCCGCCGCGTCCTGGCACAGGCCGATGCGGACCGTGGCACGAAGGTGCTGGTCTCGACGGACCAGCGTCGCCTCTGGCTGGTGAGCGGGCGCGACACGCTGATGAGCGTCCCGGTCGCGGTCGGCATGGGCGACGGCTTCGAGTTCGAGGGGCGGCATTTCTACTTCGAGACGCCGCGCGGCAAGCGCCGGGTGCTGGGCAAGCAGCCGAATCCGTTCTGGAACGTGCCGGAATGGCACTACCTGGAGCGGGCGCGGGCGCAGGGGCTCGCTGTGGTGAAGCTGACGAAGGACGACAAGATCGAACTGGCCGACGGCAGTTTTATCCTGACGATCGGCTCGAACGTCGGCCGTCTGAACACGGCCGGCAACTTCTGGCCGTTCACGCCCGGCAACGAGATCATCTTTGATGGCAAGGTCTTCGTGCCGCCGTTCGGCACGGTGCAGCGGGCGGTGCCGGACGCACTCGGTCCCTACAAGCTGGACACGGGCAACGGCTACCTGATCCACGGCACGCACATCTACAACGAGAGCTCCGTTGGCGACGCCGTGAGCCACGGCTGCGTGCGCATGAACAATGACGACCTGGAGCGGCTCTACCCGCTCGTCCCGGTCGGAACCGCGGTCTACATCTTCTAGGTCGAGGGGTCGGGATTCGGCCGAACCAGGGCCCGATCGTGAGGCCGACGTCACGGTTTTTCCGGGCCGGCGCTTTCATGGCGCCGGCCCGTTGCCGTTCCTGTCGCTGCGGCGCCACGTCCGGCCACAGCAGCCGGTCGCTAACTCCTGTACTTGCCTGCGTTTCCCGATGGCACCCGGCGTGCATGATGTGCCGTCAGCGGACATCAGGAGATCAGATCATGCCATACCCACTGAAGAAGGCGGGCGTCACCGCGAGCATCGGCCTGGCCGTCCTGCTCGTGGCTGCCGTGACAGGGCAATCCAACCGAGCGCCCGTTCCGGGCGACACGTACCGAACAGCATCGGGCGGTGAGTCTCGCCGTGCCCATGTCCTCGCGAGCGACCACGATGACGCTCCGACGGACATCGAGGATGCCGGCGAAACATTGTTCGAGCAACCGCTGGACGCCGCCGAGCAGGAGCGTACGCCGATCGTGACCGAGGCGCCGGACGAAACGACGCGCATCGTCGTCTCGATCGACAAGCGCTGGCTGTGGTACATCGTCGCTCAGGACACGATCATGAGCGTGCCGGTCGCAGTCGGCATGAACCGCGGCTTCGAGTTCGCCGGTCGCAGCTTCCATTTCAGCACGCCGCGCGGCACGCGCCGCGTTCTCGCGAAGGAGACAGCACCGGTCTGGACCGTCCCTGAATGGCACTACTACGAGCGTGCCCGCCACCAGGGCCTCGAGATCGTGAAGCTGACGCGCGATTCACGCGTCGATCTGAGTGATGGCACCGTGATCACCGTGCGTGGCGACGACGTGGGCCGCGTCAACCATTACGGCAACTTCTGGCCGTTCACGCCGGGCAACGAGATCATCTTCGACGGCAAGGTGTTCGTGCCGCCAATGGGCACGAACCAGCGCCGTGTACCGAACGCGCTCGGCCCCTACAAGCTCGACACGGGCAATGGCTATCTCATTCACGGCACGCACCTGTACAACGAGACGTCGGTTGGTGAAGCCGTGAGCCACGGTTGCGTGCGCATGAACAACGACGACCTCGAGCGACTCTACGGGATGGTGGAAACGGGAACGAAGGTCGTCATTCGCTGACGCGGTCCGTCCGGGCGCGAGCGGTGGCCGGCTTCGCACGAACGCGTGCGACAGGGGTACAGACGGCGGGTTGCCTTTTCGGGCTGCCCGCCGTTTGTTCGTCGTGGAGAGGCTACTACCTGGGGCGGAGCATGGGAAACGTGAAGCCGATAGAAGAGCGCGGTTACGCGCGGCCGGACGTGCTGGTCAGCACGGACTGGGTTGCGTCGCATCTGAATGATCCAGCCGTGCGGCTGATGGAGTCGAACGAAGACGTTTTGCTGTACGAGATCGGACACATCCCCGGCGCCGTGAAGATCGACTGGGTGTCTGACCTGAACGACGCACGTACGCGCGACTACATCGATGCCGGGCAGCTGCAGTCGTTGCTGCGGCGCCATGGCATCGATGACGACACGACCATCGTGCTGTACGGCGACAAGAACAACTGGTGGGCGACATACGCATTCTGGGTCTTCCGCCTGTTCGGCCTGGAAAACCTCAGGATCATGGATGGCGGCCGCGCGCGCTGGGAACAGGAAGGCCGCGAGATGACGACGGACGTGCCTTCGTACCGCGAGGGTAGCATCCGCGTGCGGCCGCGCAACGACGATCCGATTCGCGCGTTCCGCGAGGATGTCGAGCAGCACATCGCGAAGCACGGACGGATGGTGGACGTGCGCTCGCCCGAGGAATACCGCGGCGAACGGCTGCACATGCCCGAGTATCCCAATGAAGGCGCAATGCGCGGCGGCCACATCCCCGGCGCGAAGAACGTCCCGTGGGGTCGCGCGGTGGACGCGGACGCGCACACGTTCAAGTCGGCGGCCGAGCTCGCTGCAATCTACCGCGACGAGTGCGGCATCGAGTCGGGCGACGACGTGATCGCGTATTGCCGCATCGGCGAGCGCAGCTCGCACACCTGGTTCGTGCTGACGTACCTGCTCGGCCAGGACAACGTGCGCAACTATGACGGCTCCTGGACCGAGTGGGGCAATCTCGTCCGTGCACCGATCGAGCGCTGAGCGATGGACAGGCAGACACGTATCGCACTGCTCGTCGATCACTTCAAGAATCCGCGCCACCGCGGCGCGCTCGAGGACGCGGACGTGAGCATTCCGGGCGGCAACCCCGGCTGTGGTGACGTCGTCACGATGCACGTGCGCGCTGCGGACGGCGAGGACCGGATCGCCGAGGTCAGCTTCGAAGGCGAGGGCTGCACCATCAGTCAGGCCGCAGCGTCCATCCTCGCCCAGCGCGCCAACCGCAAGCGCTACACGTTCGACGAGGTCGCAGCGATGTCGTACGAGGAGATGATCGATCTGCTCGGCAGTGATATCGTCGGTTCACGCCCGCGCTGTGCCACGCTCGCGCTCGGAACGCTGAAGGCGGCGGTCAAGCGGATCGACATGGATCGCAGGCTGCGCGCGGCCGGGCGGACGGACGAGGAAATCGCGCGCATGCGGGCCGTGCTTGCGCAGCAGGCGAGTAGCGACCTCGTCTTCGGCGCGGACGCAGTGGCGAAGGTACGCGAGGAAGACACGTCGGACGCGCGGGGTGATCGCGACGTAGTGTAGGCATGCTGTAACGCATTCACACTTCCATCGGCGGACGAATCCATATGGCGCTCGACTTCGCACGGAGTACCGACCTGTTCTGCGGCTCCGAGAAGGAGCTCGCGATGGCCCTGAACATCGACGTGGGTGACCTGCGCCAGTATCGCACGAACCCGCAACGGGCGCCGAAGGCGCTCATGGAGCGGCTGGGCCGGGTGCTGGTCGAGCGCGGCAGCGGGATGAAGCGTGTGGGGGAGATGCTGATCGAGGACAACGCATAGTCACGTGGCCGTCCTCGTTCATCGCACTGCCCGGCGCCGAATGGAGGCGTCAGGGCGGCGTTCCTTACGACGCTTCTCGCTCACTGCTGGCGTTTCCACTGCGTTCTCGCAATCATCCCGAGACGGTACCTGCGCTCGGAGGCCCGGTACCGCGCGTTCCGCACACTTCCGGAGAGATCGATGAAACTGTTCCCAACCGTGTGCACGGCGCTGCTGCTGGCTGCGTGCGCCGGCACCGATGAGCCTGCGGTCAGTACGGGCGACAGCGTGTCCGCCGAGGAGCTGCTGGCGAAGTACACGTCCGTACGCCTCACCAGCGACATGGCGGGCCTGACCGAGCGTGACCGGCAGGTTGTCGGGCTGCTGATCGATGCCGCGGCCGAGATGGATTCCATCTTCTGGCGCCAGGCGTTCGGCGAGCCGGACACGTTGCTCGCGTCGCTCGACGCGGCGACGCGCGAGTTCGCAGAGATCAATTACGGCCCATGGGACCGGCTCGCGAACAACGAACCGTTCATTGCGGGATACGGACCGAAGCCGCCGGGCGCGAACTTCTACCCGCACGACATGACGCGCGAGGAGTTCGAGGGCGCCAGCCCGGGTACAACGGCCACTGAGCTGCGCGGTGCGTACACCATCGTGCGCCGCGACGCGGATGGCGGGCTGCAGGCCGTCCCGTACCACGAGGCGTACCGGCCGTACGTCGAGCGAGCGGCGGCGAAGCTGCGTGAGGCAGCGTCGTATGCGGACGAGTCCGGCCTCAAGCGCTACCTGGAGATGCGTGCGGACGCGCTGCTGCGCGACGACTACCAGGCGAGCGATCTCGCGTGGCTCGACATGGTGGACAACCCGATCGACATCATCATCGGCCCGATCGAGAACTACGAGGACCAGCTGTTCGGCTACAAGACCGCGTATGAAGGTGTCGTACTGATCAAGGACCGCGAGTGGAGCGGCCGGCTCTCGCGCTATGCGACGATGCTGCCCGCGCTGCAGGAAGGCCTGCCGGTCGATGCGCGCTACAAGTCCGAGCGGCCCGGCATGGATTCACAACTGAACGCATACGACGTCGTCTACTATGCGGGCGATGGCAATGCCGGCTCCAAGTCGATCGCGATCAACCTGCCGAACGATGAGGAAGTGCAGCTGCAGAAGGGCACGCGCCGGCTGCAGCTCAAGAACGCGATGCGCGCGAAGTTCGACGAGATCCTCGTGCCGGTCGCGAACGTGCTGATCGATCCCGCGCAACGCGGCAACGTCACGTTCGACGCGTTCTTCAGCAACGTCATGTTCCACGAGGTCGCCCACGGCCTGGGCATCAAGAACACGGTGAACGGCCGGGGCACGGTGCGCGAAGCGCTGAAGGAACACGCGTCCGCGCTCGAGGAGGGCAAGGCGGACGTGCTCGGGCTGTACATGGTTTCAGCGCTGCAAGAGCAGGGTGAGCTGGGTAGCGCCCCCATCGAGGACTACTACGTCACCTTCCTCGCCAGCATCTTCCGATCGGTTCGGTTCGGCGCGGCGAGCGCACACGGCCGCGCGAACATGGCGCGCTTCAACTTTTTCGCGGAGCGCGGCGCATTCGAGCGCGATGCCGATAGCGGCACGTACCACGTGGACGTCGCACGCATGCGCCAGGCGATGAACGAGCTGTCCGAGCTGATCCTCACACTGCAGGGCAATGGCGACTACGACGGCGTTGCCGCGTTCGTCGAGCAGTACGGCAACATCGGGCCGGAGTTGCAGGCCGGTCTCGACCAGGTGAACGCGAGCGGCATACCGGTGGACGTCGTGTGGGAGCAGGGGAGGTCGGTGCTCGGGCTGGACTGACGCGAATCCTGCACTGTTACGAACGGGCGGCGCCGGGATACCGGCGCCGCGCCTCAGTGCTCGTGATGCACGTGATGTGCATGACGGGCGCCCATCGCACGGCCGAGCGCGAGCCCGAGCGGCAGCGCGATCGCCACTGCACCGATCGCCGTGGCGCGCGGCGCCCACGCGTGCTTCATGTCCCAGCGCATCTTCGCGAGACGAGCCGACTTTACCGGGTGCCCCACCATGAACGTGGTCCGGGGCGCCTTCGCATATGCGTATCCCTTGAGCAGATCGCGAACCATGTCTGCCTCCGTTTTGCGGGTGCTTCCATCACGGCAATTGCTGCCGTTTCCGGAGACTGAGAGAGCAAGATGCATGCACGCACTCCGTCGGTACTGGATGCTCAGCCCGGAAGCCAGGACTCATCCATGGCGTAAACCTCGATCGACTGTTCGTCGAAGGCACCGGTTCGGCCGAGTACCAGGTGACCCTGGTGCACATCGAGGAGGAAGGCACCACCTGGAAGGTGCACCGTCGCGAGCCATTCACCCGTTGGGGAAACAACCTGCCACGACGCGGACGGTTGTTGGAATGCTTCTGCGGAGCCCAGCCACACCTGATCGCCATTATAGATTCGGAGCGATTTGAAGGCAGGCTGCGAGTCGGGCAGGAATGCCGCGTTCAACATCGGATGATCTGCAAGCATCGTCCCGAGCATCTGCAACCCACGCAGGTCCTCCGACAGCATCCCGCTCAATGAATCTCGATCCACCGGACGGCGCGCCAGCCGCAAGCGGTGGATGCGGACCGGTCTGCCCAGTTCGTTCAGTACTTCGTATTCGTAACCATCGCCGGACCCATAGATGAGCGCGCCAGCACCCACGGCAAAGGGCACACCGAGACCCCAGACAGGACTGAGGGAAGTCCCCTCCATTTCGATGGAAGTACTCCCGGAACTCAGAATGACAATGGTATCGGCCATTACCGCCGACCGATCCTGCAGTAGCGCTGCGAAAGGAGTTGTGCGCAGCTCGTCCGTTCCGGACCGTGCCACGGTTCGGGCGCGTTCGTACAGCGGATAGAGCGCTACGAAAATACTGTCGTTCCATCGGAATACGCTCAGCGGCCGCCGGCCACTTTCGTTCTGAATAGTGTGCTCATACGCCATGCCCCCATCGGGAGCGAAGACTGTGACTCTGCCGAGTCGGCGGTCGTATACCAGGATCGAATCGCCCGCGAGCCGTTGGAGATTGACAGGGAACATTACCTCGCCCGGCCCGAACCCGCGCGAAGCAACCGTCGTTACTCCCTGTGCGGGCGTAAAGGCCTTCACTTCTCCCGCTTGCATATCGACAAACACGATCCGGGAGTCACTCATCCGAAGAGCTGCGGTCACATTTCCGAGCGGGTAGCCATCTTCTCCACCGAATGTCGACTTCAGCACTCCTGATCGGGTGGCGTCCGGAATGACATCAATGGGAGAGGTGGACGTGACGATAACGATGCCTGCGCTATCGCTGACCGTCGGAGCTTCACCAATCCGACCATCTGTCCCGCACGCGATGGTCAGCAGCAGGGCGCCGACGGCATGCGTGTTGAGTCGGGTCGACCCTCTTGTCCATCTCACCTCGCGGCAACGTGCGAATACGTGCATGTGCTGTCAGTGGAGGCCGGCAACTCAAGGGACCAGGTGATCTGCATATCCACGACCTCCTGCTGAGCGCCAAAAACGATTCGTGTGGGAGTTACAGGAACATCCAGCTTTGCATTGCGATAGCATGAGGCCCGTTCAGCAGCAATGGCGGCCGGCTAATCTCTGGAGTTGCCAGAGGATCCGGGCCGTTGGGTCCGAACGAGGCACACACTGTCGGATCCGCTGAGTCGTCCAACTGCTGAGCAACACCAGCCTGAGAAACAACACCTAGTAACGCCCCGAGAATGATCCACGCACGGGCCACAGTGTCCTCCAGGAAGCGCGTTGTGACAAGCCACTGTCCGCAAGGTAGCGATGGCTGAAGGTTCAGCGCATCGGGCGCATTCACGTACGCGGGTGGAGAATAGATTCGACGTGGCGGCGAGTACCTACACCTAAGCTCGATAGCACTCGTTCAGCGTGAGTAGCGGCCGTTTTGACCGAGATTCCAAGTTCAGCTGCGATCTCTTTATCAGTCCGTCGCCAATAGAGAAGCACTGCCACCTGCGCTTGCCGAGGAGTCAGCCGATGAATTCGCTCGATGTCACTCAAGGCCGGGGGAGGAATAACTGCAAAACTCCACTTGCCGCGTCCATGCATTGCTCTCCTCGCATGTGATGGGGGCTGACAGAACGGTACGGCGGTTCTTCCTGGCAGTGGCACGAACGAGGCGTGGGTGTGGCGCGTTTGCCGGGCCCACAACAACTCCTCACTATAGTGCAACGGGTTCACACTCGGATGGGCAGCACCTGCCTATTGCGGCAACGTCAGCCGCACGCTCATGATGGGCGCTTGCAATTGAGTCGCAGCGCGTAATGGTTGTGTAGTGGCACCGTCGAGACACCAGGAAGCAGCCATACGAGCGATTGCTACGACAGAGCGCTATTCGCCCGACGACACGACCGGGCCTCGGGCCTCCAACCTCATGTCCATCTCGATTTCTGGCGCCCAGAGCGAGCCGGGCAGCTGTCGAAATCCCGCTTTCTCATAGCTGCGGATTGCGGCGCGGTTGGACGGTTCGACCGACAGCCAGATGCGGCCGTGGCCGGCGTCACGCGCGACCTGTACGGCAACCGCGTTCGCGTGCGTGCCGATGCCACGGCTGCGGATGGACTGGTGCAGGAAGTTCGCGAGTTCGACCGTGCCGGCCTCGGCCGGCACGAGCATGACATGACCGCAGACGCGACCGTCGATGTCGATGACGAGGTGCTCGCCGGCGTTCAGGACGTGATCGAGCCACCGCCGGATCTGCTCGATCGAGCGTGGCGGCAGTCCCTGCGCTCCGCGTTTCGGCTCGAAGCTGTCGTACATGGCCTCGAGCGCGGGCCGGTCTGCCGGCACGTAGCGCCGCACCGTGAATGGTGCGCCTGTCCTGTCTTCGAGCACGATCGGCAGTTGCAACAGTGTTCGTCCTAGAAGCCGAGACCCCAGCCAGTGAGAAGCGGCAGCACCGCGCGGCGCAGTGAACCGAGCGTGCGTGTGTTCGTTTCGGTTGCTGCCGCGCGACGATCGGACGGCAGGAATGCGTCCGGCGCGTCGCGCAACGTTGACGGCACCAGCTCGCCGCACTCGAGACGCAGCATACGCAGGTAGTCGTCCGGTATCACGTTCGGCGCGTCGATACCATTGAGCGCCGCCCACACGAGTGTCCATGCGCGCGGCACCACCTTGTAGATCGAGTATCCGCCGCCGCCCGTGGCGACGAGGCGGCCCTCGCAATGCTCGTCGGCAACGTCGCATACCAGGCGCGTCATGCGTTCGAAGAGACCCGTGGTGCAGCGCAGGTGTGTCAGCGGATCGAGCACGTGCGCATCGCAGCCGCACTGCAGCACGATCACGTCGGGCTCGAACGCCTTCGCGATGTCCGGCACGAGCGAGCGGAACGCCGCCTCGAACGACGCGTCCTCGGTGTGTGCATCGAGCGGCATGTTCACGCTATAGCCGACCCCGTCGCCCTCACCGGTTTCTTCGACGAAGCCAGTGCCCGGGAACAGGAACGCGCCGCTCTCGTGGAACGACAGCGTGAGTACGTCCGGATCGTCGTAGAAGATCCATTGCACGCCGTCGCCGTGATGTGCGTCATAGTCGATATAGAGCACGCGTGCGCCGTGCTCCCGCTGCATCCAGCGGATCGCGACGGCGAGGTCGTTGTAGATGCAGAAGCCTGCGCTCTCCGCGCGCCGCGCGTGGTGCAGGCCACCCGAGATGTTGAACGCGCGGCGCACCTGTCCGCTCATGACGAGTTCGGCGGCCGTCAGCGTCGCACCGACGATGTGCGCCGCGGCGTCGTGCATGCCTTCGACGATCGGCACGTCGTCGGTACCTAGGCCGAAACGCGCTGCGGCGGGGAACGGCCCATCCACGGATGCGCGCCTCACTGCATCGACCAGTTCCGGTGCATGGGCGAGGAGCAGCTCATCGTCGCTCGCGCTGCGCGGCGCGACGATCTGGCTGTCCTCGATCAGGCCGAGCTGGCGGATCAGGTCGAGCGTGAGCTGCAGGCGACGCGGGTTCATCGGGTGCGTCGCAGTGAAGCGGTACGACGCGAGCGCGTCGTCCCACACGAACGCTGTCTGCAACCGGTGTTACTCCGGCCAGGAGGTAACGACGCCGCGCGTGGGGGAGTGCCCGTCCGCCGGGTCGATCGGACCGTACGCCTCGATCTCGAGCGACGGCCAGCCGATCGTGTAGCCGAGCCGGCGCAGTGCGTCGATGACCGGCGTCGGGTTGACGGTCTGCAGGTGCATGATGCCGATGGAGTACTCTTCCTTCGTCGGCGCGAGCACGAGGCCCGTGATGTTGACGCGGTGCTCGATGCCGATCACACGTACGACGCGTGCCAGTTCGCCCGGCCGGTTCTCCATGCGCACTTCGATGCGCGACGACGCCTGGTTGACGCCGAACAGATCGACGAACGCCTGCAGCACATCGCTCTCCGTCAGGATCCCGACAAGTGCATCACCCGTCACGACCGGCAGCGAGCCGATCCGGTGCGCATAGAGCAGCTTGCCGGCTTCCTCGATGGGCATGTCGGGGTGTGCCGTGATCAGTTCACGCGTCATCACGTCCTGCACCGTGCGTGTGCGCAGCGCGTCCTGCAGCTCGTCGCGCTGGTCGGCCCACATCGGAGGGATGGCGAGGCGGATGTCACGATCCGTCACGAGACCGACAAGCCGTTCACCCTGCAGGACCGGCAGGTGTCGTACGCGGTGCTTGCGTGCAAGCGCGAGGGCGTCGGCGATCGGCGTGTCCGGCGCAACGGTGATGACGCGCTGCGCCATGCGGCTGCGAACCAGCATAGCGGCACCAGGGGCACAGGGAATGGCATGTGGCCGGGTCACTGCGAAGGTAACCGGCGGCGGAAATGCCGGTCAAGCGGCGGGTGGCGGTGATGGCCCAGCGTGACGTGACGCGTACGTAACCCGTTACGAGACAAGTGCCTTCGAGCATCCGAGCGGCTGGTTGATGACGTCTGGCTGACGAGTGTGGGCGACAATCTCCTGTAAATTCAAAAGGAGCCGATCATGCGCGACCCGATTCCCGCCGAATGCCAGCTCGCCCTCATCGCACCGCCCTACGACCGCTTTCACGACGCCACGTCGCTCGCCATGCGCGAAGTGATCGGGAGGAGAGGTGTGGCATTCGTGTGGTGGCTCATGAACGCGGCGGAGCAGAAGCCCGAGTTCGAGTTCCTGCGCATTCGTCCGGCAAGCGTGCCGCTCGTTGTTGTGCTGCCGCCGCCCGAGGATGTGCTGCAGACCATGCCGCTCCTGGGCCAGCTCCGCCGCCTGCATCCCCGCGCCGTGCTGCCCGTCGGCACCATGGATTCGCCGCGCCGCATTCGGGACCTCTTGAATGTGCCGCCGTCGCCATTCGGTGAGACCGTCGCCAGGTATCTCACGCGACGCGGCGTCATCGACGACCCCGGCCTCGAGCGCTGCGTCCAGCGCATCTTCGAGCTCGCCCCCGAGATCCAGAGTGTGACACAGCTCGCGAAGCGGCTGTACACGTCGCGCCGCACGCTCGGCCGTCAGTTCGCCGGTGCCGAGCTGCCGGTGCCCTCACACTGGCTGGGCTTCGCCCGGGTGCTACATGTCGCGATTCACCTGCAGCGCGAGCCCCAGGCGATCGTCCGGATCGCGATGAACATGGGGTATCCGGACGGATTCACGTTGAGCAACCAGATGAAGCGTCTGATCGGGATGCGGCCGACGGAGCTGCGGGGGTATGTGGGGTGGGAGTGGATCGTGGAGGCGTGGTTGGAGAGAGAGGGGCTAGTTTAAAGCGAAGCCAACAGAGCCTCCGCTTCGGTATGGGTCGCGATCGCCTTGGCCTGCTTAGACCGGTATAAGGTGGCGTGACAGATTGCCCGAGCCTGCGCGGGGTCGGTCGCTATAAGTCCGCGGGCTAATGCGAGTCGAAGCCGAAGGAATGAGAACACGTTTCGGTCAGCAACTTTGCTCACGGCTCGCTCGATGTTTGGCATGGGATCGACTCCGACACTTGGTCCGCAGTCCGCGGCAAATGCCAGCGTATAGCTAGGATCGGTGAGTTGCAACTGAAATGCATTCGTACGGCGATACAGATCCCAGAAGATCTGTTGCGCGGACGTCGTATTGCCTGTTGCGATATCGGCGATCCCACAGAATGTCAATCCAATGATTGAGTAGGTCACGGATGGCGTGGAGCGTAACTGCAGGCCATAGTTTCTGGCTAAGTCAAAGTTGGCAGCCGCGATCTCAATAACCGCCAGATTGGCAAGCGCATATAGTTGAACGTGTGGGTTAAAAAGCGTGGCCACACGTAGCAATCGCCTAGCCTCCGCTAGTTCGCCTATTTCATAGTTGAGTACTGCCAAGTTGTTGTAGTAGCGCTCCCGCAGAAAATACAACGCAGCCCGTTCTGCAACGCGTTCCGACTCCTCGAAGTCTGCGAAAGCTCCATCGACTTCGCCCTTCAGGAATCTCACTAATGCGCGTGTGTCAAAGGCATTGGAGAGCACCACCGGATCGTTTAGAGCCAACGCAAGTTCGACCGCCTGAGCCGCTTCACTGAGTGCCACTTCGGGGTTACCGAACAATTGGTTGATCCGGGCGGACTTCATCACCACTTCAGCGAGCCCGCGTGGATTAGACGCTGTTCGGTCGGATACGAACAGATTGAACGCGGGTAGGATGATAGCTTCTTTGCCATACTGGTAAGCCCGGTCAACAGCAATCAAGTAGGCACGGGCAATAGCGGCTTGATCTACGCGACTAGCGTGCATTTCGGTTAGGCGGGCGGCAATCTCGACCCACTCCTCGTCGGAGTTAGCATCAAGGTATGTGTAGCTACTCGTAATTCGAGCCAGTTCCTCCTCAGGAGTTCGATGATTCAGGGAGAGCAGGTGCGGATGAGCATCTTCCCAACGATTGACCCGGCAATAGTATGACGCGAGCAGCCTCGACCTGCTCTGGTACTCCTCGGCTGTGGCCGATCGCACCAACGCCGACTTACACGCTTTTTCGACGTTTTCAAACGAGCCGGAGGCTAGGGCGCGACTCGCCGCCATTTCATAGTGGACACCGGCTGCTTGGCGGTCTCTGGCGAGATCGTAGCACTCAGCCGCTAGTAGGTACTCACCGTTCCGTAAATGAAATGCAGCCAGGGCTAGCCTTAAATTCTGCTGACTTGTTGATCCCGCCACAGCTAGGTACGCTTTGGATACATGGGGTTCCACCACCGACAGCCTACCGTCGCTTACCATCGCCAGCGACTGAGCACATAGAGTCCGCACTGCCAAACCAATCTCTGCGTCAGAAAGAGTCAAAATCGTTGCGACGGAGGGCAAGCTCAAGCTGACCAAGGACAGGACCAGACAACCGAGAACATTCAACTCTACTTCTCGAAGGTATTCAATTTGGCTGATCACGGTTTGGGCTAAGCGGCCGTCGAACTCCCAAGTCGACCCGGTGGAACTCGATCCATCGGCGATGGCGTCCGCCATCCGAATGATGCGCCGAGGAACGCCTCGACCCTGCTCTAGGATCACGCTACGCTGGGATTCGGTTAGCAAATAGCCGTTCGCTGTTGCAACGCGGTCAAGTAAGGCCGCCGAGAAGCGATCATCGAGGGTTCCGACTCGAATAACGTCGACGTTCGGAAAGAGTGCTGCGATCCAGGACCATTCCGGTGTACTGCCGTCCCCAGTCGTCGCGCATACCGTCATTACCGCCTGACTCTTGCTCATGGCCGGAAGCAACCGGAAGAATTCGCGCGTGGCGTTGTCGGCATGATTGAAGTTGTCAACGGCGAAGATCGTCCATTGGTCGCCGATGAAATCAGCTGTCCGACCCGCCAGAGATGCAATGTGGTCGCTTCGGCCCTGTGCAATCGGTACCTCTGGCGCACCGATCGCTTTTATTAGTCGATGCACACCAGCCAGATCAGAGACGGGCGTTGGAGTCATGATGCTATATGTGTAAACTCGTGCACCTCTAACAGCGGCCAGTCTCGTTATCCAGTCGAGCACTCGAGATTTCCCGACACCTGGTTCACCAACGAGCATCGTAATAGGGTGTTGTTTTGGCGAGATCCGAGCTGCGATATCTCGTCGGGTCGTTTCGGGCAATATGATGGAAACAGCTCCACCGGTGGACTTGCTTGTGTGCCTGATTCGCTCCACCAGTTCGTCGATCGTGAGTTGATCATCACGCGTAAGTGGAACTGCCTCCAAGTGTTGAAGCTCAACTTGTGCCTCTTGCGGTCGCTCTAAAGTTGTTAGTGATTCGACAAGGAGCAGTCGCTCAGGAACTAATAGTTCGTCGTACTCGACTAACCACGCAGCTAGAGCCACCACTTCGCTTGCACAAACGCCTTGCACATTCAGACGAGCACGTACAACGCGCCGCATTGTATGCAGCAGTCTGGCCGCTGTTGCGTCCTGCCAATCGAGGAACGTACGTGATATCGTCGGGAATGTCTCCAGGAAGTGGCCGTTATACAGAGATACTGCCTCTAGAGCGTCCCCTCGGCGGAGCGCTGACATGCACTCCTCGGCATCGAGCGATACTTGGTCGCTACTTATAGCGAGCCGACCCTCGACTAGTAAGCTCGGTGCACGCCTACGAATCGTGTACAAGAGCTGCCGTAGGCGATGGCGTTCATCCGATCCGTCACGTTCCCAGAGCAGCTCACAAAGTTCCGCACGGCTCGGAGTTCGTCGTGCAAGCGCTAGGTAGACAACGGCAGCGAGCCCAAGCGAGCTAAGATCACACTCGGACACAGCTGTGGATATCCGGTGTTCGCCGAGCGTGCGGATCTGATACAACGTTGTGCCGGAGTCCATAGGACAGTCTCGGTGTCGGAATGCGGGTCCAGCGACAACTATGTTGTTATCGGTTTTGCTACGGAATAGCTAAATGGGTCAACGGGGGATCAAACAGTCTGCTCGGCCCTCAGTACATCCACTCGGTGCTCGGCCGCCAAACGCTCAGCGCGCTGTAAGGTGGAGTTCGCTAGTATAGACGCAACGATGGCTGGATCAAATTGTGTGGCGGAACAGCGGACCAATTCGCTTTCGACTTGTTCAAGCATCAGAGCGGCACGGTACGGCCTATCTGACAGCATAGCATCAACTGAATCCGATACCATAATGATGCGCGATATGAGTGGGATTGCCTCGCTGGCAAGTCCATCCGGATACCCACACCCGTCATATCGTTCATGATGGTGACGCACGGACTCCACGATCTCTTTGGACACCAAAGAGAGCGATTGCAGCAGGTCGGCGCCTTTTGATGCATGTGTCTTGATTATCTCACGCTCCTCGGGCGACAGGTCGTATGGCTTGCTAATTATCTCAGAATAGAGCGCGTCTACCTTCCCAATATCATGCATTAGTGCCGCGGTCTCTACCCTATGCACCATACTGCGGCTGAGGCCCATGTCCGCAGCAATCGTTCTCGCAAGTATGGACACGCGCATCGAGTGGCCGGAAGTGTATGGATCTCGAGTCTCAATAGTTTTGATAAGCACACGAACGAGATCTTTCGTGGCCTGCTCAAGCCGGAGTTTGTCCAGGTACGAGAATCGGACGAGAAATAGCGGAAGCAAAAATAGAAGTAACCCTGGCACACCGACTTGGAAGTACAGGATCGCGGCGAACACTGCGATTGGACTTGCCAATAAGTCGTACAACAGATTGCCGCCACCGGGGCCTACGGCTTTCTGTAACACGGTGACAAAGCTGGTCTTGCTTTGGATAGAAAGTATACCAACGACTAGAACTAGGTTCAGACCGAAGAACGTGACGGCCATCGCTGCGAACGCAATGACGTGTACGTCGCCTGGTCGTTCCATCGCGTCCCGCACCCAGACGTATACCCACGCCGCCACCCCGTAAGACAACACATACTGAGTGACGTTAAAGACCGTGCGCCACCAGCCGCGTGGCTTGAACAGTGTCTCCGACAACCCCTGTACAATCGCAACGGCGAAAACCACGGCGACCGGGGAGAATACTATTGCGCAAGCGAACAGGGGTAGGAAGACGATGGAGGCTTTAATCTTTCCAGTGGGGCCACCCTCAAAGTGAACAGCCATTGTTTCAGAGAAGAGACCCAGGGCAACGAACGTTGCCCAACCAACCAGATCCATGACGGTTGGAGTGTCGCTGGCGAATGCCACCGTCGCGACGGTCAGCGCCGTGGCGACCAGTGCGACCACTAGTACGTAAAGGCGGGCAAATGGGGTCATCGTGAATATGCGGGGGACTCTTGGTCTTGCTATCCGAGCGTCAGTGAACCGCGAGCGAGCACGCTCATCAGCGAGCCGATCAGGCTGAACATAATGGACACTCAGCTCACCCCCTTCCGGAGTTTATGTCGGTCGCTTGACCGCCAAATCTCCGCTACTTCCGCTCTTGGGGCTCCGCTATGTCAGACCAAAAGTCCCCCCGTCTGTTGATCACGGCAGTCACGACGGCAGTCGCAGACGCTTAACAACGCGCCGCAATTGGGTCGCTGCCGCCTCCATCATCGGTGTTGTTACGCAAACGGGGATGGTCCGAATGTGGTGAGGTTGGCACTGTAAAGTCAAGGTGGCTGCATGGGATAGGTTGTTGTCCTGCAATGGCCAGACCCCATAAAATCCCCCCATGGATTACCCAGGCAGAGACGGCTGGGTGGAAGTCATCAGCGGCGTGATGTTCAGCGGCAAGTCCGAGGAGCTGCTGCGCCGGGTCCGACGCGCCACTCTGGCCCGCAAGACCGTCCAGGTCTTCAAGTCCCATCTCGATGAACGCTACGGGGGACTTCGGTTTGTGAGCACCCACGACGGGGGGCGGATCGAATCCGAGCCCGTTTCGTCGTCTGCCGAGATCGCCGAACATGTTCGCCCGGATACCCAGGTTGTCGCCATCGACGAGGTGCAGTTCCTCGATCCGGGCATCGTCGGGGTGGTCACGGACCTCGCCGATCATGGTGTGCGAGTGATTGTCTCGGGAACCGACATGGATTTCCGGGGAGAGCCGTTCGGCCCGATCGCAGCCCTCCTCGCGGTCGCCGAGAAGGTCGACAAGCTCTACGCAATCTGTGTCGTCTGCGGGCAACTCGCGACTCGTAACCAGCGCCTGATCGATGGCAACCCGGCGCCCGCCGAGGGGCCGACGATCCAGGTCGGCGGGACCGAGACCTACGAGGCACGCTGCCGGAGTTGTCATGTCGTGCCGCGACGCGATCGCGCACAGATCCGACTGCTCGAATGACCCCCTGATGGCGGCCCAGCCCGCCATTCCAGCGCCCCACAATCGAGTCAGAGTTCCGCGGCATGGACGACTCCATCCGCGCGGCGCTGCAGGCCTGGAAAGCCGACGACACGGCTTCACTGGTCCAACTCCTGGGGTTCCGGCCCGCCAACTCCGGGCGGGATGACCCGATCGAGACGATCGGGCACGCCGGGACCACGATCGCGGTCCTGCTTCGGTGCGATGCCGGGGAGGCCTCTACGCTGGCCCGGGGCGTTCGGGCGCGCGACGGCGTGCGACAGCATCTGTTCTTCATCCGAACCAGGGATCCGGACAGACTCGAGCTGCTCGCGTTCACGCCTGGCGGCGAGCCATGTCGTCTGGCCGCGAGCATAGCCCAGCTGCGGCCCGCCGATCTGGACACGTTGCGTGAGATGGCCGCCGATGGAGAGGGTGGTATCGCGCTGTTCCTCCGGCACCTGCGGGCTCTGGATCGACGTCGCGTGACTCGCCGCTTTTTCGAGGCGTTCCGCGCAATGCGTGCGCGCGTGGCCGCGGCATGGACCGGCATCCCGACGAGCCGGCGACGTGAGCGTGATCGACTCGCCCTGCTTTTCCTCTGTCGGCTGATGTTCCTCTATTTCCTGCAGCGGGACGGCCGACTCGCCCGGCGGGGCGACTATTTCCGCTGGTTGCGGGGCAGATACGGGGGGCTCCGTAAACGACCCAGCTTCTATCGGGCCATCCTGACCCCGCTGTTTCACGGCTCGCTCAACCGCCGTCCCGGGCAGCGCACCGCCGTGGCCAGGCGGCTCGGCCCGCTGCCATATCTGAACGGAGGCCTCTTCGAACGCGATCCGCTGGAACACCGCTATCGCCAGCTCGACCTGCCGGTCGCGATAACCGACGCCGTTTTCGACGAGCTGCTCGAACGCTACCGCTTCACGACCCGCGAGCACGCTGCCTCGCTGCATGATGGTCCCGATGGCGCTGTCGATCCCGAAATGCTCGGTCGAGTGTTCGAGGGGCTGATGGACAGCGATGAACGCGGTCGCACCGGCACATTCTTCACGCCTGCACCGCTCGTTGATGAAGTCGTGCGCCACGCACTGGCAGCACGTATAGCGTCACGGTGCGACGTGACGATTCACACCGCACAGGACTGGCTGGAGCGCCCCGAACATGCCCCCGCAGCGGTCCACGACGCGCTCGACGGGATTCGCGTGCTCGACCCCGCATGCGGCTCCGGCGCATTCCTGCTCGGTATGCTGACCCGACTCGCATCGCTGCGCAGGGCGGACAGTGCCGATCTGCAGCAACTCATTGGTGAAGCACTGCATGGCATCGATGTCCAGGATGACGCGGCGCTCCTGTGCGCAGTACGGTTGTGGCTGGTGCTCGCCGCCTCACCCGGTCGTACGCCACGGCTGCCGAACCTCGAGCGCCGCATCAGGCAGGGCGACGCATTGCTCGATCCACTCGACCTCTACGCGGCGAGGCCGGACGCACGTCCCCGGCATGCGGCATGGGACGCCGATCTGCACCGGTCGATTCAGAATCTCACGAACGCCGCACGTTCGTTCCTGACTGCCGAGCCCGCGGACAAGCGCACGATCGCAGGCGGGATCGTACGCCTCGAACGCGAGGTCGCGACCCGCTGGACCGAATCGCACCTGCTGCGCCTGCGGCAAGTCGAAAGGGAACTGCGCAGCACGCTCGAGGCACCGGATCTGTTCGGCCAGCGCGCTGCTCCTGGACACCCTCTGCAGGAAGAACTGGCTCGCGTGAAAGCCCGGCTGGAGGAGGCCCGCAGCCTGCGCGCGCGACTTCGTCGTCGCAATGGCCTGCCGTTCTTCAGCTACTTCGTCCATTTCGCCGATGTGATGGCCGACGGCTTCGACATCGTCGTGTCGAATCCACCGTGGATCCGCGCCCACCGATGGCCCGCTGCGACCGCGGCGACCGTGCGCGAGCGATACGTCACGTGCGCGTCGCCCGGCTGGGAGTACGGCACGAGCGCTGTCGGCGTGAGTCGCGGCGTCGGCGCCCAGGTCGACCTCGCACTGCTGTTCCTCGAGCGTGCGATCCGCGTGCTCGCGCCCGGCGGGATCGTTGCAATGCTGCTGCCTGCCAAGCTGCTTCGATCGCTGTTCGCGGCCGGCGCGCGTCGTCTGCTCCTCGCCGATACGGACCTCCTGCGCATCGACGACCGCAGTCTCGATGCGCGTACGAGCTTTGACGCTGACGCTTTCGTCGTGACGCTCGTCGCACGCCGCAAACAGGCACGGCACCTCGATCAGCCGAACGTGCAGGTGCTCGTGCATCGCGCCAATGCGACGCCGGTCGAATGCTCGATCGCACCAGGCGAACTGCCATTCGTTGCGGGTGACACCGGCGCGCCATGGCTGCTTGCGCCCGACAGCGTCCGGCCGGTTCTGCGCAGGATGCAGGAGGCGGGAGCCCCGATCGGGAAACATCGCGGGTTGCTGGTCCGCCGCGGCGTGATGACGGGTGCGAACGACGTACTGCTGCTCGATCAGGTCGAGCATGTACTGGGCGGACTGGCCCGGGTTCGCGCGAGCGGATCACGGTCTGCCGATGACGACTACACTGCAACCATCGAGAGCGACTGTGTTCGCCCACTGCTTCGGGGTTGCGACATCCGCGCGTGGCAGCACACCACGTCGCATCATGTCATCTGGCTTTACGATCAGCATCTGCACCTGCGACAGCCACCGCGACATACGCAGGGATACCTGGATCGCCACGTGGACCGGCTTGGCGCACGGCCAGGTAATGCTGCACCCGGCGCCCTCTTCCGCCTCTCGGGTGCACTGCAGGACAGCATGGTGGTCTGGCGGGATATCGCACCATCACTGCAGGCAGCGGCACTGCCCCGAAATGAACCGAACAGACCGGTACCGCTCAACTCTGTCTACTTCGTGAGCACGGGCAGAGACGACGATGCTGCCTGGCTGCTGACCGCGTACTTCAACTCATTGCCGGTTCGCGTGTTCACCCGGACGATCGCCGAACGGGCAAAGGACGGCTTCTTCCGGTTCTTTGCGTGGACGATCGCCGTGACGCCACTCCCGCACGCATGGCAGCGCGACGGCGCCAGCGAGCTTCTCGCTCTCTCGCGGGCAGCGCGTGAGGCGGGACATGCCGCGCCGGCGGTTGCAGCCCGCATCGATGCGCTGGTCGGCGCTGCGTACGGTCTCGCAGCCGGTGAACTCGAGACATTGCGTTCGTTCGATGACTGGCTATCAGGAGCTGGGACATGAAGCGCCGCGTGCCTGATGTCGTCATGATGTCCGGTGCTGCCGACTCGACCTTGATGGAATCCACCATGCGCGACCTGGTGGCGGCATCGGCTGAAGTGACGATAGCGGTGCATCACGTACGCGTTTCCGCGTTGCATCGCGTGATCGACGTGCTCGAGCGCGTCGATCGGTGCCGGCTGGTGCTCGCGCGCCTCGACCTGCATATGCTTGACGACTCCCGGGCCGCCGGCGACGCCGGCCGCGACAACATCGAGCGCCTGCTCACATTCGCATGCAGCGGCCGCCTCGAAATCCGATCCGCCGGCGCAATGCGCTGGGATCCCGACTTCTCGGTGTTCCGGATGAGAGACCGACGCTGCGGCATGTTCTGCCTGTTCGGTGCTCACTACCTCGCACCGCCGCACGCGGGCCTGGACTGGCCGCTGACATGCCTGCTCACGCGACGCACGGTCATCGCCGAGGTCGAATATCACTTCCGCGAGCTGTGGAACGCGGCGCATGACGTGCTCGGTCCCGTTGCGGACACGCTGGAGCGTCGGCTCTGGACGTCGCGCTGACCCCACCACGCACTGCGTGGATGACGCTTGCGCGAACACTGCTCGAGCCGCCAGACAAGAGCGCTGCCGGCAGGCGATTGAGCCTGACACGACTGCAGGAGAGCGGCGCGCGCCGGGCATCGGCGATACTACGACGCTACGGCGGCGTCATCGTCGCCGACAGCGTGGGGACTGGCAAGACATATGTTGCGCTGCGCCTCGTGGCCACTGCGATCGACCATGGACGCGAGGTCGTCATCATCGTGCCGGCCTCGCTGCGACAGAAATGGCGAGCGGCTCTCGCATCCGCAGGTGTTGACGCAATCGCGGAGCGTGGCGCAGGGATGCGTGCCACGACGCGGGTCGTCCTGACGTCGCATGCGCTCGTGCGGCGGTTGGGAGTGCAGCGCGATGATCGCCAACGCCTCATCGTGATCGATGAAGCGCATCAGTTCCGTAATCCGCGGACCGCCCGGTATCGTGCCCTCGCCCACCTCACGGCGCACGCGCACGTCGTCCTGCTGACGGCAACACCAATCAACAACCGGCCTGCCGATCTGTACTGGCTGCTCCGACTCTTCCTGGGGGATGGTGCGCTCGCCAGTGCGGGCGTGCCGGACCTGAGGGCCGCGCTACTCCAGCGCGATGCTGCCGACGACGTGCTGATCCGCCGTGCGGTCCAGACAATCGTTGTTCGGCGGACACGTGGAGACCACGTGGCATCGAACGGCACGGGCATCGAAGGATTGCGTTTTCCGCGACGGCATCCGCCGCGGCCCGTTCCCTACGAACCGGATGCAGCAGAACTCGCTTTGCTGACAGACGTCGAGCGCATCCTGCCGCAGTTGCGGTTGTCGGCGTTCGATGTGCCTTCGCGGCATCGTCAGACAACGCAACGGGCGACGGCAATGCTGATCCGCTATGGCCTGCTGAAGCGCGTCGAGTCGAGCACCGCCGCATTTCGTGCGTCATTGCTACGGCTGCTGCGATTCCTCGACGCGTTCGCAGATGCGGTCTCGTGCGGTGGTTACGTACGCGCCGTCGATGTGCGCGTCGGCGACCCGCTGCAACTCTCACTCTCCGGCCTGGTCGTGCGACCGCTGCCGCGCAATGCCGACGGGGCAATGCTGCAGGATGACGTGACGCACGACCGCGAGCTGGTTCATGCGCTGCTCACTTCACTCCCAACGTACGGCTCCGCCAAGATGCGAGCGCTCGCCGACCTGCTGGACAGCCTCGGCAACAGCAGGCGCGTCATCTTCACCGAGTACGCCGAGACGGCCGAGGCACTGTTTGCGACGCTGCCCCTGGCAGGCACTGCCCTGCTCCACGGCACGCGCGCTGCGCTCGCCAGCGGAACCGCCAACCGACGTGCCGTGCTCGAAGGCTTTGCACCGATCGCATCCGGCGCGACGACCCCGCTGCCGCACACGCATATAGACACGTTGATCGCAACTGACGTGCTGGCGGAAGGCATGGACCTGCAGGACGCCAACCACTGCATCAGTTACGACCTGCCCTGGAATCCCGTGCGACTGATGCAGCGCGCGGGACGGATCGACCGATTGGGATCACCGCACTCCGACGTATTCGTCTGGTACTTCGAGCCCCGCCACGAAGTCGAGCGCTGGCTCGGCCTGATGCGACGCCTCGGTGTGAAGCTCAGAACGATATCCACCGCGATCGGTGCAGAGCACGGTGCGGTCGGAGGCGCTGCGGAGAGTCTGCCTCAGCCAATCGACGATCATGCGAGCGATGATCCGGATCCGGACGGGCTGCGAAAGCTGCGCGATGTGCTCGCTCGCGTGGCGACGCAGAGTGATGAACGGCCGGACGTCGCATTGCAAAACGACACATCCGGTCCCGTCGGCGCAGTGGTAGCCCTGAGGGGTGCTGACTTCTGCAGCCTGTTCGATGGTGCTGCTGCCGGGCGGGGAGACGGTGCGCCCGAGGCAGATCGCATTCTGTTCACCCGGTGTGAGTGCGACGACGATGCATGGGTGGAAGCGATCGCGCTGGAAAGGGTGACCAACGACGGCCGGCGGATCCTCGGCCAACACCATGTCGAACGCACGCTCTGTCGATTAGGCGAACTGCTATTGATAGGAAGCTGGCTGCCGGTCGCGGACGCGCAGCGACGCCTCCGTGAAGCGATCGAGCGCGCGACCGTCGATGATCCGGCATCAGGCGGCGGACCTGTCGAACGCGAGGTGGCGGACACGGTTCGCGCCGCGCTCGTCAGGATCGGAGCAACCGCATCACCAGCACTGTATGAACGGGCCGACCGGATTCTCCAGCAACTACAGGCCGGTGCGCCTGTCGCGGTCGCAGCGAAACTCGCCCGTGTCGCGGGGCCCCGCAGTCAGGCCGGTGTGGCGGAGTTGCTCGACAGGATCGAGGCGTTATTGCGGCCGGCTGACGCGCGCGGATGCCGAAGGTCCGGCGCCACGCTGCTCGTCTGCGCATCAGACGCCACGGTACTCCCCCAAGTTGACCATGACCCGGCTCCGTTGCTATATTTGGAGGTTCCATAATTCCCGCGTAGCT
>CAYLME010000035.1:0-25772 GCA_964384585.1 uncultured Gemmatimonadaceae bacterium
CGGGGCCCGTCGCAGCGATCCTGTACTCGGGGCTGCGCCGGCTGCTTGACAGACAGAGCACCGACGACATCGAGACCGGTGTCCATACCACCGGCGTCGTGGAACTCGGCTTCCTCGAACGCGGCCTCGTCGTCCTCGCCACGGTCGCGAACGTCGCACCGATGCTCGGCTTCCTCGGGACCGTCGCAGGCATGATCTCGGCATTCGGTGCAATCGCCGCTGCCGGACAGGTCGAGGCGAGTCTAGTCGCAGGCGGCATCAAGGTCGCCCTGATCACGACCGCTGCCGGCCTGACCATCGCGATCCCCGTCAACATCTTCTACAACTTCTACGTCACGCGGATCGACATGCTGATCCGCCAGATGGAGGAGGGGACGTCGAACGTGCTCAACGTCGCGTGGGACATGCGGCCTGCCATGGCGGGTGCCGCAGCCGGCGGCAGCACGCCGTCCATTCCGCAGACCGGACACCGGCCGCTGGACAGCGGTCTGCAGGGGCAGCCCCTGCCGGACCGGAGCTCGGACCGCGACCCGGATCCTTTGTCGTGATCCGTCGTATTAATATCTCACTCAGCTGGCGAGGGGAGTAAACATGGCGTTCCCCAAGAAGTCGCGGGTCTCCGGTTCGATCCCGACATCGTCCATGGCGGATATCGCGTTCCTGCTGCTGATCTTCTTCCTGGTCACGACAGTCTTCGACGAGGAGCGCGGTCTCCCGATCGTGCTGCCGGAGCAGGGCGAGACGCAGGAGGTGTCGCAGACCAACGTGCTCCACCTGACCGTGCTGGAAGACGGCACCGTCGAGGTCAAGCGTGGCGAGAGCCCGACAGTCACTCGTGTGCCAGCGAGTCAGATCGCGGGCGTCTGGCGGCTCGGATTCCAGCAGAACCAGAACCTGATCGCCGCCGTCAAGACGGCGCCGGACGCACCGTACCGGAACATGGTGGCCGTGCTCGACCAGCTGCAGAGCGCGGGTGCGGAGCGCATTTCCCTGCAGATCCTGGAGTAGTCGGCGATGATCACTGGTGGGCTGAAGCGCAAGTCGAAAGCGGCAAGCGACATCCCGGACTCGTCGTTGGCCGACATGGCATTCCTGTTGCTGATCTTCTTCATGGTCAGCACGACGTTCCGCAGCGAGGACCCGCGCGAGGTGGAGTTCCCCGACGCGCAGGCGACGCAGAAGCTGGACGAGCCGCGCAAGAACATCCTGCACCTCTACATCGAGGGCAGCGGCTCGATCTATATCAATGACCGGCTGACCCCGACTGCGGACGTCTCGAACGTGATCGCGCCGATATACGCCGAGTCGGACCGCCGGCTGGTCGTGGTGCTGCGCGCGGATCGGGACGTGCCTTACAGGGTAGTTGATGCAGTGCAGAAGGAGTTGCAGGAAGCAGGCGCCTACCGTGTGACGTTCTACACGAACCTGGCGCAGCGAGTCACTCGCGAACGGAGGTAGCATATGGCAACAACGAAAATTGCGAATGACCGGTTCAAGGACGGCTTCGGAAACTGGTTCTGGGGCTCGCTGCTGGTCGCCGCCATCCTGCATTTCGCGATGTTCGCGTTCTGGCCGAAGATGTCTACCGCGGACGTGTCATTCACGACCGACGAGCTAGAGGCGATCGAGCTGCCGCCGGAGGTGGAGATCCCGCCGCCGCCGGAGCAGATCGCGCGGCCCGCAACGCCGGTGATCAGCGACGCCGTGATCGACGAGGACGTCACGATTGCAGCGACGACGTTCGAGGACAACCCGATCGAGAACCTGCCGCCGCCGCCGACCGCGTCGGCGAACGAGGACATCTCGGCGGCACCGCGCTTCACGCCGTTCACGGTGCGGCCGGAGCTGCGCAACCGCGCCGAGATCGCGCGCGCGCTGGAGCGGAACTATCCGCCGCTGCTGCGTGACGCCGGCATCGGCGGAGAGACGCTCGTCTGGTTCTTCATCGACGAGAACGGACGCGTGCAGAACACCCGGATCAACAAGTCGAGCGGCTACGACGCGCTCGACCAGGCGGCACTGACAGTCGCCAGCCAGATGCAGTTCTCGCCCGCGCTGAACCGCGACAAGAAGGTCCCGGTGTGGGTGGCGATCCCGATCGTGTTCAGCTCGAAGTAGCGGACGCGCAGTCGTCTTTCGGACTGGGGGGGCCGGTGCTGATGCACCGGCCCTTCTTTTTGTCGCCGCGCAGAGCGCGGAGGCACTGAGAACGGTGGAGTAATGAACGTCGGGCATGGGCCGCCGCGACCATCTCGCGTCCGTGGATCATTGCGTGGTCCGGCTGTGTAGGGGGAGATCGTAGTGTCGCTTCGATCCTTGCTGCGCGCCCGCGCAGTGGATCCCGGGCCGGACCGGCCGGCCGGGTTTAGAGGGTCTCCCGCACGGAGGTGACGCATGCATTCGTCAGAACCCACGGTCCACGCACGGTTCCGGCGTCGCGAAGTCCGCAGTAACTGGGTTGGGTTGCTGGTGGCGGTCGCGGTGCACTTCGCGCTGTTCGCCTTCGCGCCCGGAATGACGGTGGCGGGACTGGGCGGCGAAGTGCAGGCGGATGTGAAGCTCGAGCCGCCGGATGTGCTTCCGGAGCCGCCCCGGGACGAGGAAATCGTGCGCCCGGGCGAGCCGATCATCGGCGATGTGGAGGTCGATGCGACGATCCCGAAGAACGTCGATTTCTCGTCGGTTCCCATCCTGCCGGACCCGCCAACTGCCACGACCGGCGCCGAGCGCGCCTTCGAGTTCACGCCGCGCGATGTCGAGCCCTCGCTCAGGAACACCCGGGACGTCCAGCGTCATCTCGAGCGCAGCTATCCACCGGCCGTGCGTGATGCCGGCATGGGCGGGATCGTGACGTTGTGGCTCTATATCGACGCCGCGGGCAACGTGCTCGAGACACGCGTACAGGAGTCGAGCGGCATTGCAGCGCTCGACGAGGCGGCCCGTGCGGTGGCGTCGCAGATGCAGTTCCGTCCGGCGCAGTACCGTGGTCGATCGGTGCCCGTCTGGGTCGCGCAGCGCATCGAGTTCACGACGAGGTGATGAGCAGATCCGAGGGTCTGCCTCGGGGCGGGCATGTTGCAGCGGCGTTGCCGTTTGCAGCATGCCCGCCTACAATTTGCCATCTATGTTTGACGCACGGCTGCGGCAGAATCTCCCGGAGGTACGGGCGCGCATCGAGCGGGCGCGCGAGCGGGCCAACGGCAGGGAGGTCACCCTGGTCGCGGTCACGAAGGGCCACCCGCCGGAGGCTGCGCGTGCGGCGTTCGCGGCAGGCCTGACGATCTGCGGCGAGAACCGGGTGCAGGAGCTGGAGGAGAAGCGCAGCGCCCTGTCGGACCTCGCCATACACTGGCACCTGATCGGGCATCTCCAGCGCAACAAGGTGCGTCGTGCACTGCCGATGTTCGAGTTGCTCCACTCGCTCGATTCGCTGCGCCTCGCGAAGGAGGTGTCGGCGGAGGCCGTCCGGACCGGGCGCACGGTGGACGTGCTGGTGCAGGTGAATGCATCCGGTGAGGAGACCAAGGGCGGCTTCGACGCGGCCACCGGCACGGCACCGGTCGCCGAGGTCTGTGAGCTGCCGGGCCTGCGTGTCGTCGGCCTGATGACCATGGCTCCGTTCACGGGTGAGGAGGCCGTTGTACGCGGCACGTTCCAGCGCACGCGCGCCCTGTTCGATGCGTGTGCACGCGACATCGGCGCGTTCCGTGACCTGCACCTGTCGATGGGGATGTCGAACGATTTCGAATGGGCCGTCGAGGAGGGCGCCACGATGGTGCGACTCGGTACGGTCCTTTTCGGTGAGCGCGAGCGATGATCGATCTGACACCTCTGGAAGTCCGCAAGAAGAAGGGCGACTTCAAGCGAGCGATACGCGGCTACGAGCCGGAGCTCGTGGACGATTTCCTGGAGCTGGTCGCCGATCGTCTCGAAGAGGTCGTGCGCGCGAACCTGGGCAACGAGGACCGTGTCCGTCAGCTCGAGCAGCAGCTGAGCGACTACAAGGAGCGCGAACGCGCTCTGACCGACGCGCTCGTGAGCGCGCAGGAGCTGCGCGAGGAGATGCGCGAGCAGGCGCTGCGTGACGCGGAGGCGGCGCGGCGCGAGGCCGAGCAGGAGGCTGAGCAGATCCGCGCCAACGTGGCGCAGGACATCGAGCGCGAGGAGCAGACGCTGCGCCGCCTGCGCGCGCGCCAGGCGCAGCTCGCGCAGAGCTACCGCGCGCTGCTGGAGCGCGAGATGGAAGAGCTGGAGGCGATGGTCGGCGGCATCTCCTACCGTGCCGGCCTGGACGAAGAGCTCGATGGGCCACGCCGCGAGAAGACGGCCTCACGCCGGGACGTGGCTGCACTCGCGGAGAGCAGCGTCCGCATCGAGGACGACGACGATCTCGATGAGGCGGAGCTCGCGGCTGACACCGAGCGCGACGAGGAGCGTCCGGCGCCGGACGTCGCACGTGAAGAGCGTGTTGCGAGCGCCCCGTACGCACGTGAGCGCGAGACGCGCTCGGTACGGGAGGTGCCCCCGACATACGGCGCACCGGTCGCGGCCGCATCCGCTGTTCCGGCCACCCGCGCCGTGCCGGACGCTGCGCCGCAGCCGCACGCCGCAGACGAGACCGACGAGGACGTGGATGACGAGGCGCTCGAACGCTCGCTCGAGGCGCTGCAGGTCGTATTCGCGCGCGACGCGGCGGAGGTGCCGCGCGACTGGCCCCCTGCCGCAGGTGAGCGCGGTGCCACGGAGCAGGCCGGCGATGCGAGCGGTGACGATGCCGTGCCGGTCGCAGTCGCGGAGGACTCGCTGTACGATGATGAGCTGCTGCTCGAGGATGCCATCGAGGAAGAGGACGAGGCGGAGGACGAGGAGCCGCAGGCTGCGATCGACCCCTGGCTGCCGAAGCTGATCGAGGACGCGCCGTGAGTGAAGCGGCCGTGCATGCGCGGCGCGCGGCGATCGACGATGCCGTGGCCGCCGTGCGCGGTCGCTGCGGCGTGGTGCCGGAGGTCGGGATAGTCTGGCCGACACACACGCGGGCGCTGCCGGACGCGCTTGCGATCGATGCGGAGATCGACGCAGCGGACGTCCCGCACCTGCTGCCCGCCGGCGACAGCGAAGGTGGACGCCTGTTGTTCGGCACGTTCGAGGAGCGGCCGGTCGCCGTGCTGCAGGCGCGCCTGCGTCGTTATGCCGGCCACACTCTCCAGCAGGTCACCTTCCCGGTGCGCGTGCTGCGTGCGCTGGGTGCCGATACACTGGCGATCGCATCGGGCTGTGCGGCGCTGGTGCCGACCTGGGCTGCAGCGGAGCTGATGCTGGTTGACGACCACATCAACCTGCTCGGCGACAATCCGCTCGTCGGTCCGAACCTCGATGCCTTCGGGCCGCGCTTCCCGGACATGTCGGTGGCATACGACGCGCGGCTGCGGCAGCTGGCGGAGCGCGTCGCACTCGAGCAGCGCATCATGCTGCGCCGCGGTGTGTACGCGGCGCTCGAAGGACCGAACCGGCCCACGCGCGCAGAGTATGCGATGCTGCGTGCGATGGGTGCCGACGCCACGGGCACGGGCCTGGTGCCGGAGGTCATCGTGGCGCGACACATGTCGATGCGCGTGCTCGGCCTCGGCGTGCTCGTGCAGGTCGCGCTGCCCGACGCGCTCGAGCCGTTCACGGCCGGGCAGGCGGACGCTGCCATAGCGGCTGCGGAGCCGCAGCTGGTCGCGCTGCTGCGCGGCGTGATTGCGCAACTGGATTCATGAAACGACGGGGGAGCGGTCTCCGCTCCGTGTGAGCATGCGATATCCCGAGTACCCGGCAACACCGGTCTCACTGGAGGAAACGGTCCTCGCGCGCTGGCGCGCGGAGCGCCTGTTCGAGCAGGCGCAGGAACAGAGCGCGGGCGCGGACGAGTTCGTGTTCTACGAGGGGCCGCCGACGGCGAACGGCAAGCCGGGCATCCATCACGTGATCAGCCGCACGATCAAGGATCTCGTCTGCCGTTACCATGCGTTGCGCGGCAAGCACGTGACGCGCATCGCGGGCTGGGATACGCACGGCCTGCCGGTCGAGATCGAGGCAGAGAAGAAGCTCGGCATCAGCGGCAAGAACCAGATCGAGGCCCTGGGCGTTGCGCGCTTCAATGACGTCTGCCGCGACAGTGTCTTCACGTACAAGGAAGACTGGGAGCGGCTCTCCGAGCGCATCGGCTACTGGCTCGACTACAGCAGACCGTACGTCACGTTTGCGTCCCCGTACATCGAGTCCGTCTGGTGGATCTTCTCACGGCTGCATGAGAAGGGCCTGATCTACCGCGGCTACAAGAGCGTGCCCTACTGCCCGCGTTGCGGCACGGCGCTCAGCTCGCACGAGGTCGCGCAGGGTTACCAGGACATCGCCGATCCATCGCTCTACTTCCTGGCGCCGCTGGTCAACGAGGATGGCAGCGCGGATGCGGATGGCCGCGCATTCGTCGTCTGGACCACCACGCCCTGGACGCTGCCGTCGAACACCGCGCTCGCCGTGCATCCCGATCTCGAGTACGTCGAGGTCGAGAAGGACGGACAGCGTCTGATCCTGGCGGAGTCGCGCCGCGAGGCGGTCGTCGGCGCGGATGCGCCGGTGCTGAAGCGCTGGCGTGGCCGCGAACTGGACGGGCAGCGCTACGAGCGGCCATTCACGCTCGTTCGCGCAGAGGCGCGCGGTCGTGCATGGCAGGTGCTGCTCGAGGAGTTCGTGAGTGCGGACGACGGCACCGGTATCGTGCACATGGCGCCGGCGTTCGGTGCCGATGACTACGCGGCGGGGCTGCGCTACGACCTGCCGCTGCTCCGACCCGTCGATGACGCGGGTCGCTTCGATGCGAGCCTGCCGCTCATCGGCGGCATGTTCGTCAAGGACGCCGATCCGCTGCTCGTCGAGGAGCTGCGCAAGCAGAGGCTGCTCTATCGTCACACGCTCGAGACGCACTCGTACCCGCACTGCTGGCGCTGCAGCAGTCCGCTGATCTACATGGCGCGCGACTCGTGGTACATCCGGACCACGGCGATCCGGGACGTGATGATCGAGAACAACCGGCAGGTGCAGTGGCATCCGCCGGAGGTCGGCACCGGCCGCTTCGGCGAGTGGCTCGAAGGCAACATCGACTGGGCCATCTCGCGCGAGCGGTACTGGGGCACGCCGCTGCCGTTCTGGGTATGCGACGCGGACCCGGAACACTTCGAGGTGCTGGGCAGCTTCGCCGCGCTCGCCGAGCGTGCAGGCCCGCTGCCTGAGCCATTCGATCCGCACAAGCCACACATCGATACACTGACGTATGCGTGTCCGCGCTGCAGCGGCACGATGCGGCGCACACCGGAAGTCGCCGACGTCTGGTTCGACTCCGGCTCGATGCCTTACGCGCAGTGGCATTACCCGTTCGAGAACGAGCCACAGTGGCAGCGGCATTTCCCGGCCGATTTCATCTGTGAAGCGCTGGACCAGACGCGCGGCTGGTTCTACTCGCTGATCGCGATCTCGAGCATGCTCGGCGACGGACCCTCGTACCGCAATGTCGTCGTGAACGGCCTGGTGCTGGATGCCGAGGGCCAGAAGATGTCCAAGTCGCGCGGCAACGTGGTCGATCCGTGGGAAGCGATCGAGCGATTCGGCGCGGACGCGATCCGCTGGTACTTCATCGCGGTGAGCCAACCCTGGGCGACCAGGCGCTTCGACCCCGAAGCACTCGCCGACACATGGCGTCGCGTGTCCGACACGATCGCGAACACGTACCGCTTCTTCGCGCTGTACGCGAACCTCGAGGACTGGACGCCCGACCAGTCCGCGCGCAGCGACGACGTGCTCGACCGCTGGATGCACGCGCGGCTCGCCACGCTCACTGCGCAGGTGCGCGACGATCTCGACGCGTACGAGCTGACGCATGCGGCACGCGCGATCGCCGATTTCGTGGTGGACGACCTGTCGAACTGGTACGTGCGCCGCACGCGCGACCGTTTCTGGGGCAGTGGCGACACGGAGGACACGCGTGCGGCGTTCACGACGCTGCACACGGCGCTCACGACGATCGCCGGGTTGATGGCACCGTTCACACCATTCCATGCCGACTGGCTGCACGTTGCACTCACGGGCACGAGCGTGCACCTGACGCGCTTCCCCGAGGTGGACGAGAGCGCACGCGACGATCGGCTGGAGCAGGGCATGACCGCGGTGCGCGAGTTGACGCGCCTTGGCCGCGCGGCGCGCGAGACCGTGCGGATCCGCGTGCGTCAGCCGCTCCGGACGCTGCACGCCGTGGTGCCCGATGGCGTCAGCGTCGATGATGCGCTGCTCGACGTCGTGAAGGACGAGCTGAACATCAAGGAAGTCCGTTTCCTGCGCGGTGCCGAGGACCTGGTCACGTTGCGGGCACAGCCGAACTTCCGCGTTCTCGGCAAGCGCTTCGGCGGAAGTACGCAGGCGGCGGCGCAGGCGGTGCGTGCGCTGGGCAACGACGTGCTGCGTGCGTTCCGCGCAGGCGGGCCGCTCAGCATCGAGCTGGACGGCGCGCGGCACGAACTGTCGGCCGACGAAGTCGAGATCATCGAGGAGGCACAGGGCGCGCTGGCCGTCGAGACGGACGGCGGCTACACGATCGCGCTCGACCCGGCCCTCGATGCGGAGCTGCAGCGCGAGGGGCTCGCGCGCGAGCTGGTCAGTCGCATCCAGCGACTGCGCAAGGACAGCGGGCTCGCCGTGAGCGACAGGATCCGCCTGCGCATCGACGGGGGCACGGAAGTGCACGAGGCGACGAATGCGTTCACGGACTACATCAGCAACGAGACACTGGCCGTGGAGCTGACGGTCGGCGGATCGGAGGCGTTGTGGGACGTGGTGCACGACACGGACATCGACGGCATCCCGGCGCACATCGCGCTGGCGCGTGCCTGAAGACCGATGGCATCGAGCGAGCGGGAGCTGGAGGTAGTACAGGGAGTGCGGCTGTCGAAGACCGCGCTGTTCATCGTGATCGTCGTCAGCGTGCTGCTGGTCGACTACACGACCAAGCGGCTCGTGCAGAACTCGCTCACGCTGTACGAACAGGTCGACATCATCGGCGATTACGTGCGGCTCACCTACATCTTCAATCCGGGCGCCGCGTTCGGCATCCACGTCGGCGATTACTCGCGCTTCCTGTTCCTCGGTCTCTCGATCGTGGCGCTGCTCGCGCTCGGCGGCATGTACTGGGCGACGCCGACGACAGACAGGTCCCGGCTCGCGGCGATTGCGCTCATCTGCGGCGGCGCACTCGGCAACCTGATCGACCGGCTGCGATCCGCGCGCGGTGTCGTGGATTTCCTGGACGTCGGTGTGGGCACGATCCGCTGGCCGGTCTTCAATGTCGCGGACATCGCGGTCACGACCGGCGCGGTCATCCTGGCGCTGTCGCTGTGGAACGAGGAGCGGCGCATTGAGCGCCGATCCTGAGCGGCCGTCCGGGCGCCGCCTCATCGTTGGCGACGAGCCGGAACAGCACCGGCTCGATGCGTGGCTCGCCGCGCAGCTGCCGGAGCTGTCCCGCTCGCGGATCGCCCAGCTCCTGGCGGACGGCCACGTGCTCGTGAACGGTGAGCCGGCACGCAAGAGTCGCCGTCCCGAGCCGGGGGACGTCATCGATGTGGCGCTGCCCGCGCCCGTCAGCGACCGCGTCGAGCCCGAGGCGATCCCGCTCGATATCGTCTATCAGGACACGGACGTTGCCGTGCTCAACAAGCCGGCCGGCATGGTCGTGCATCCGGCGCCGGGGCACCGCCAGGGCACGCTCGTGCACGCTCTGCTGCACCACCTGACGGATCTGTCCGGGATCGGTGGCGTGCTGCGGCCCGGCATCGTGCACCGGCTCGACCGGGACACGTCCGGACTGATGCTGGTCGCGAAGAACGATGCGGCGCACCGGTCGCTTGCGGCGGCACTCAAGCGGCGCGAGGTGCGTCGCATCTACCTCGCCGCGGCGTGGGGCCACCTGGCAGCGGACGACGTCGTTGTCGAGCAGCCGATTGCACGCTCGCCAACGCACCGGCAGCGGATGGCCGTCGTCGAGGGCGGCCGCACTGCACGGACGCGGCTGCACCGGCTCGAGCGCTGGCGTGCCGCCGACTTCATCCGTGCCGAGCTCGACACGGGACGCACGCACCAGATCCGCGTGCATCTCGCGTATCTCGGTCACCCCGTGGTCGGCGATGCCGTGTATGGCGGCGCGGGTGCGCGCGGGATCAGTGGGCCGGACCGTGCGTGGGCGCACGCCCTCGAGAAACGAACGCCGCGCCAGTTCCTGCACGCCGCGGAACTCGGGTTTCGCCACCCGCGCACCGGTGAACCCATGCATTTCACGGCTGCATTGCCGGACGACCTGGCCGCGGCCGCGGAATGGGCGCGCGGCGTTGCGCGCTGACAGAGAGACAGCCGCTCCACGACGGCGGGAGCCCGTGCGGGCCGCGCCGGACCGTGGCCTGCGGCCCCGAGGGCGCCGCGTCGGAGTGATTCACGATTGTTGACCCGACTGCCGAGGACGGGCTATTATCAGGCCACCCAAGGAGTTCCCCCGATTTTGCGACCGGGAATGGTGACGATGCTCGCCGCCGCGCCCGACTCGGAACCTGCCGCGCCAGCAGGCCCGCAGTGGGTCGTCCTGTTGTGCGACGACGTCCGACTCGCGGTCCCGCTCGTACGGGTGCACGAGATTCTCACGCCGCGCCCGTTCACGCGTCTCCCCGGATGTGGTCCAGAGGTGTGCGGACTGATTGGCGTCCGCGGGCGGGTCAGCACTGTCTTCGACGTGGGGATCCTGCTCGGCCGCGCCCGTTCCAGCGAAGTGCCCGACCACCGCCTGCTGCTGCTCGAGTGGCGCGGACGGCGTGTCGGCCTCGCCGTGGACGCGGTCGATCGCATTGTGCCCGCCGAGACGACGCCGGACGATTCGCACGGTCTGCCGCTGCAGGCGGGCGACGTGATCGGTATCGGGGCTGTGGACAACGAGCGCTTCGTCGCGCTCGATCCCGACCACCTGCTGGACCGGCTGCTGCCCGGGGCGGCGGCTTCATAGGAGACACATGGCCAAGACTGTCCTGATCTGCGACGACGCGTTGTTCATGCGTACCATGCTGGGTGATATCCTGCGCCAGGCCGGCTTCAGCATCGTCGGTGAGGCGCAGAGCGGCTCGGAGGCGGTGCAGAAGTACCGCGAGCTGCAGCCGTCGCTGGTCACGATGGACATCGTCATGCCGGACATGGGCGGCATCGATGCGGTACGCGTGATCATGAAGGACTTCCCGGACGCGAAGATCCTCATGTGCAGTGCGATGGGGCAGCAGGCGCTGGTGATCGAGGCGATCCAGGCGGGGGCGCGCGACTTCGTCGTGAAGCCGTTCCAGCCATCGCGCGTGCTGGAGGCCGTGCAGCGCGTGCTCAGCTGAGACGATGGATCTCCGCGACTTCGTCGCCCTCTATGTAACGGAGACACGCGAGCATCTGCGTCTGCTGGACCGGGCACTGCTCGCCGTGGAGCGCGGCGAATCGGAAGGAGCGCTGGACGAGGCGTTTCGCGCCGCGCACACACTGAAGGGCCTGTCGGCAACGATGGGCTTCCGCGACGCGGCCGACCAGGCGCACGCACTCGAGGACCGGCTGCACCGCGTGCGCACCGGCGAGCTTGCGGTCGATGTGAGTGTGGTCGATTCGCTGCTCGCGGCAGCTGACGACCTCGGCAACGCGATCGACAGGGCGGTCGCCACCGAGGAGCCGCGGGTGGATGGGTGGGAAGAGCCGATCGATGACGCACCTGGCGCACGACCGGCGGTCGGGGCGGAGGGGGCGGAGGCAGAGCGCGAGCCGCTCGATACGCAGGCAGTCGAACCAGACCAGGTCGCGGTGCGCGTGGTGCTGCGCAGGGACGCGCCGGTGAAGGCCGCGCGCGCCATGCTCGTGGTGCGCGCGGTCGAGCAGCGCTGGCGCGTCGCGCGTACGGAGCCGGCCGTCTTCGACGAATCGTTCGGCGGCGAGCTGCGCGTCGAGGTCGCTTCGCAGGTGGACCGGGCCGCGCTCGAAGAGGCGGTGCGCGCGGCAGGCGAGGTCGAGGACGTCGTGTTCGAGGATGCTGCGGCTGCGCGTCCGCTCGCGCGTGCGGAGACCACGGTCGCGGAAGCGCCCCGTGTCGTGCAGGTCCGCGTGGACCAGCGCCGGCTGGACGAAATCGCCGACGGCATCGGTGAGCTGTCGCTGCTCGAGCGTCGGTTGCGACGCTCGCTCGACGACTCGCCCGGCAGCATCGATGACGCGGTGAGCCGGATGACCGGACTGCTCGCGGACCTGCAGCACTCGGTGCTGTCCGTGCGCATGGTGCCGCTCGGCGAGGCGTTCGAGCGCTTCCCGCGCGTGGTGCGTGACGCCGCGCGTCGGGCGAACCGGGACGTGGAGTTCCGCGTCGAAGGTGAAGGCGTCGAGATCGATCGCTCGATACTCGACGACGTGGTCGAGCCGTTGTTGCATCTGTTGCGCAACGCGGTGGATCACGGCATCGAGCCGGAGGCCGAACGGGTCGCGGCGGGCAAGCCTGCGCGTGGCAGCATCGTGTTGCGGGCCGAGCGAGCACGGGCGAGCGTGCGGATCGCGCTGGAGGATGACGGTCGGGGCGTCAACCGCGAGCGCGTGCTCGAGAAAGCGCGGGCCGCCGACCTCGACGCCGAGGCGGACGCGGCCATGCACGATGACGATGCGCTGCTCAAGCTGATGGCGCACCCGGGGCTCTCGACGGCGGAGCAGGTAACGGATCTCTCGGGTCGCGGTGTCGGGCTCGACGTCGTCGTTGCACGCGTTCGTGCACTGGGCGGCGCGATCGACATGCGCACGCAGGCAGGAAGCGGCACGACGTTCACACTGCGCCTGCCGATCACGCTCGCGCTCGCGCGGGCGCTGCTGGTGCGCGTGGACAGTGAGGATTACGCGGTACCGCTGACGCACATCAGCGAGGCGATCGAGCTGGACGGCGCGATCGAACGACGCAATCCCGGGGGTGAATACGTGATGCTGCGCGACGAGGCGCTGCCGCTGGTACGGATGACGCGCGTGCTGGGAAGCCGGCACGTGCGTACCGAACGTGCCGCGATCATTGCGGAGCTGGGAGAGCGCCGCACTGCGCTTGCATTCGATGAGATCGTGGGTCACGAGCAGATCCTCGTGAAGTCGTTCGATGCAGCGGCTGGCACACTGCCGGTGTTTTCCGGCGCCACGCTGCTGGCCGACGGCCGGCCGGCACTGGTACTCGATCCACTCAGCGTGATCTGAGGACGCAAATGGATCTGCGCGGCCTGCAAACCAGGCAGCTCGACGGCCTTCGCGAAGTTGCGAACATCGGTGCCGGTCACGCGGCGACCGCACTGTCGCAGCTGACCGGCCGGCGCGTATCGATCGAGGTGCCGGAGGTCAGCATTCTGCGGCTGCAGGACGTCGGCACCGTGGTGGGTGAGCCGGACGAGGTCGTGTCGGCAGTACTGATGCGCATCCTGGGCGACATCACGGGGCGCACGGTGCAGGTGTTTCCGGCAGCAACGGCCTCGCGGCTCGCGGGCATGCTGCTCGGCAGGGATGATCCGGGCTTCCCCGACGGTTTCAGCGAGCTCGAACAGTCGACGCTCAAGGAAGTCGGCAACATCATCGTCGGCGCGTACCTGAATGCGCTCTCGGACTTCATGGGCATGCTGCTCATCATGTCGGTGCCAGCGCTCGCGATCGACATGGCTGCAGCCGTACTCGCGACCACCTACATCAACTTCGGTGACACGACCGACGACGTGTTCTGCGTCAACGTGACGATGCACATGGAAGGCTCATCAGAGCTGCCCGCCCATTTCCTCCTGATCCCGGATCGCGCGTCGCTGAAGGTGCTGCTGCGCGCGCTGCGCCTGGCCTGATGAGCGAGACCGATTCGTCGGCGGCGACGCTGCCCTGGACGGACCGCGATGCGGACGGTACCAGGCCGCCCGCACCTGCGGGACAGCCGCGCTCGCAACGCGACATCGAGATCCTGCGCGGGCTGGCGCGGCGTATCAATCCGCATGACGCGGGCGCGCACAACAACCTCGGCGTCGTCTACTACAACAAGGGGATGTACGCGGAGGCAGTGGAGCATTTCGAGCGTGCGCTCGAGATCGACACCGAGATGCAGGTTGCCGAGCGCAACCTGCGGATCGCGTACTTCGGCACGGGATACTTCGAGGAGCTGATCGAGGCGCTGCGTGCACGTCTCGAAGCGGACGAGGACGACGTGGACGCGCGTGACCGACTCGCGCGCACACTGCTCTATACCGGTGATCCGGACGGCGCACTGGCCGAGTGGGGTGACGTGCTGCGGCGTCGGCCCGAGGATGCGCACGTCCACGAGCAGATCGCGCGCGCACACCTGGCACGCGACGACCAGGACGCCGCACTGGCGTCGCTCAGGCGCGCCGCAGCGCTCGATCCCGACAATGCACGCCTGCAGCTGCAGACCGGGTCGGTACTGTACCGGAGCGGTGCACCGGATGAAGCGCGCGATGCGCTGGAGCGCGCGGTCGCACTGGACGCGACCCTTGCGGACGCGTTCCATCTCCTTGCGTTCGTGTACGGGGAGCTGGGTCTCGAGGAGCGTGCCGCGCGGGCAGGCAAGCGCGCGAACGAGCTGAATCCGGCCTACGCGCAATCAGAGGCGAACCTCTCGATCGACAGCCACAGCAAGGCGCGCTACGAAGAGCTGATCGGCGAGCACGTACAGCAGAAGCCGGCCGTTGCCGAAGGCGGCGCACTCGCGCAATAAAACCTCGGTCTCGCGTTCCATCAGAAAGCCATCTACGACGAGGCACTGCGCGAGTTCCGCCTGGCTGCAGAGCGAGGCGAAGACCAGTTTCTCGTGCAGCAGGCGCAGGCCGAGATGCTGCTGCTGCGCGGCGCGGGTCAGGACGCGATGCAGGTGTACCGCTCGCTGCTCGAGCTGGAAGCCGGCAGTCCGAAGCTCTGGAACGAGCTGGGCGTTGCGCATCACCAGTCGGGTGAGCTGGAAGAGGCGGAGCGCGCCTACCAGCGTGCGCTCGACCTGGATCCACTCTACGCGCTCGCGTGCAGCAACTTCGCGGTCGTACAGCTGCATCGCGGCGCCGTCGAGGACGCCGAACGCTTCTTCCGGCGCGCGATCGAGCAGCGCCCTGTACCCGACGTGCTCCGCAACCTGGGCCTCATGCTGGCGCGCACGGCGCGCCCGCTCGAGGCGATGGATGCGTACCGGCAGGCGCTCGAGCTCGATCCACTGCTGGTCAGTGCGTGGCTCGGACTCGGCGAGATCCTGCTGGAGCAGGCGCAGCCGGCGGAGGCGAAGGCGGCGCTGATGCGCGCCGTCGAGCTGGATCCGCAGAATGCGGAGGCGCGCTACCGCCTCGCTTTCGCGCTGTCCGCTCTTGGCGACTACCAGGGCGCACTGCGCGAGACGCGCCATGCGCTCGAGCTGAATCCGTACATTCCGACGCCACGCTTCCGGCTCCTGATCGACCTCCAGTTCGAGGAGGCGAGCGTGCCGGCACCGGAGCTCGACATCGCTCAGCAGGTTCACAAGGAGAGCGGCGTTCCGAGCTTCGAGTTTGCCGCTGGCGCACTCGATGACCTGTTCCAGCGCGCGGACCCACTCGCACACGCGATCGCATCTGCACCCGCGCCCGTGCTGCCGCTCGAGGAAATCGAGGCGGAGTTGTCGCAGGCGCGTCGGGCGCTGGCGTCCGGCCTGCTCGAGGGAGCGCAGCTTCATGCGCAGCAGGCGCAGCGTCTCGGTGCGGACATTGTCAGCGTCCAGCTCCTGCTGGGTGACATCTTCCTGCAGCGCGGCCTCGCAGGTGAAGCCGTCGAACGCTTCCGCGGCGTGATCGACGCGCTGCGGGAGCGCCAGGGTGCGCCGGAACTCCCGCTCGCATTGCAGGGTGCGGCGCGTGCGCTGCTCGTGCTCAAGCGCGGACCGGAGGCGCTCGCGGTCGCGGAGCAGCTCGAGAGCATCGCGCCAGAGCATCCACTCAGTGCGCGCATGGTCGGCGAAGCCGCGCTCATGGCAGGCGACGCTGCCCGCGCCCGTCGCTCGCTCGAACGCGCGCTCGCGGCCGCACCCGACGACGTGCCGCTGCTGGTTCTGGCGGGTTCCGCGAGTGCGCGCATCGGGGAGATGGCGGACGCGGAACGTGTGCTGCGCCGCGCGCTCGAGATCGACGACTTCGCAGTTGCCGCGCGCGTCGCACTCGGACGTGCGTATGCGTTGGGCGGTGACGACGAGGCAGCTGCAGGCGAGTACCGTGCGGCGCTGGAGGTGCTGCCGAGCTACGGCGAGGCCGCGTTCGCGCTCGCAGACCTGGAGGAGAAGCGCGGCCACCTGCGCGATGCGGTGCACGTGCTCGTGGATCTGCTGACCGTCGATCCGTATCACCTGAACGGTCTCGTACGACTCGGCACGCTGCTCACGCGGCTGGGTCGGACAACGGAAGCCGGCGTCGCATTCCGTCGGGTGCTGCACTTCGATCCCGGTCACCAGCACGCGCTGATCGGGCTGGAAGCTCTGATGCCGACGCACCCGGACGTGCCGATCGACCCGATGCCGGACTGGAGCCACTGAGATGGCGATCGAGGGCCCGCTCAAGGAACTGAGCATCCAGGACGTGCTGCAGCTGCTCGACCTGGCGCACAAGACCGGCGTGCTGACCGTTCGCTCGGACCGCTGGAACGACGAGGCGATCATCCACTTCGCAAAGGGTACGATCATCTTCGCGGTGCGACGTCGCTCGACCAGGCGACTGGGCCAGCTGCTCATCCGTGCGGGCCGGCTCACGCAGCGCGAGCTGGACAGCGCACTCGAGATCCAGCGCGCGAATCCGACGCGTCGACTCGCGGAAGTGCTGCTCGAGATGGGCAGTATCGCCGAGGACGTGCTCGAGCAGCAGCTGCGCTTTCAGATGGAGGAAACCGTCTACGAGGTGATGGCGTGGACGGAGGGATATTTCAAGTTCGAGGAGCGCGCCGACATGGCCGGCCCGCGGCTGCTTGCGCGGGTGCGCGTCGAATCGCTGCTCATGGAAGGTGCGCGCCGCATCGACGAGTGGACCCGTCTCGAGTCGAAGGTGCCGAGCCCGGAATCGATCCCGGTGCTCGCACCCACCGCCGACCGCACGGACGCACCGCTCGACCTGCGGCCCGAGGAATGGGAAGTGCTCGCACAGGTGGATGGCGAGCGCGACGTGCGTCAGATTGCGGCCGACCTGGCGCGCAGCTCGTTCGATGTCGCGAAAACGATCTTCGGGCTGGTCAGCACCGGCGTCGTGGACGTCGAGGAGCGGCATACGCGCATCTCGGATGCGCAGATGCAGGCGACAATGCAGGACATCGAGCGGTTGATGCAGGACGGCGAACTCGAGCAGGCGCAGAAGCTCGCGTCGGATCTCGAATCGTCGCACCCGGAGCGGGCTGACATCGCGCTGCTGTCGGGACGCACGCTGCTCTCGCAGGGGCGCATGCGCGCCGCCACAGAGGCGTTCGCGCGCGCAGCGTTGCTCGATCCGATGTCCGCCGATGCGCACTTTCACCTGGGCTATTCGGCAGTGCAGACCGGTGACCTGCAGCGGACGGCGAACGCGTGGGAGACGTACCTGCGGGTTGCGCCGAGCGGCACGCGTCGAGAGCTGGTCGCGAACGGACTCATCGCCGTGCGGGACATTGCGCGGATCGTGGACAAGGGACTGATCGCATGAAGAAGCCGTTGCCGGCCGATCTGCAGCGCTGGAGCGAGGAGCTGGCGGGCGACCCGAAGTCGCTCGTGTTCCTGCCGCTCGCGCGAGCGTACCGGCGGCAGAACCGACCCGACGCAGCGATGCGGCTGTGCCTGCGTGGCCTGGAGCATCATCCGGACAACGCGGATGCGCACGGTCTGCTCGCACTGCTCTACATCGATCGCGGCGATCACGAGCGCGCGGCGGACGAGTGGTCGTTCGTACTGCGGCTGGACCCGTCCAACTTCGATGCACTGCGCGGGATCGGCTTCTGTCACCTCGAGAACGGCCAGCTGAGCGAGGCGCGTACCAGCCTGGAGCGCGCATCGCTCATCAAGCCGGACGATGATGCCGTGCGCGAAGCGCTCCGCTTCGTTGCGGACCGGATCGACGAGGAAGAGGAAGCGGCTGCTGCGGCGTACAATCCCGGCGCGCACGAACCGACCGCTGCACAGACCGAGGCGGTATCCACGAGTACCGAACTGGAAACGTGGCCGGACGAGAAGGCAGCCGAGGAGCCCTGGATGCAGACGCCGGACCCGGTGCTCTACGCCGAGCCCGTTGACGCGGACCCGGACGCCGCGATGTACTCCGGGCCGGCCGTCGTGCCGGAGCCGGATCCGTGGGCGCCGGTAGACGTACAGCCAGAGCGGCACGCGACGGCGGCGTCTGCTCCGTTGCATGCCATGCCGGACCCCGCACGGTTGTTCGACGCGATCGTCGCAGGCCCGGTCATGGGTGCGCTGCTGCTCGACACGCGCGGGATGGTGCTCGCAGGTGCGCTCGAGGACGGCAGCGTGGCGGCAGACGCTCTGGCGGCGGTGCTCGGCAGCGTGACCGACGAGGCGGCGCGCACCGCTGCGATGCTGGGACTCGGTGCATGGGAAGGACTGCTGCTCGAGGCGGGCAGTGCGGCGTTGCACGTCGCGCCCGCCGGCCCGGACGCCGTGATCCTGCTGGTCGCGCGCAGTGGTGCGCCGGCCGGCTGGATGATGCGCAGTGCCGCACATGCGGCGTCGCTCGCGCAGGAGTTCCTGGAGGCGTACGCATGAGCACGCGTTACACGGACGCACTCGAGAAGCTGAGCCGCGTGAGCGGCGTTGCGGGTGCACTCGTCGTGGAGGCTCAGGCCGGCGTGCCCGTGGCCGCCGACGTCGCTGCCGGTGTGGACGGCAATGCGGTCGCGGCACTCGCGGCCGCGATGTACCGGGGTGCGCAGCGTGCCGCGCAGACCGGCGGTTACAACGGGGTGCACACGCTGCAGCTCGAGGCGACCGCCGGACATGTCGTCGTCGCCGGGGGCGGTGAGATGCTCGTGATCGCGGTTGCCGAGCGCGATGCCCAGCTCGGTCTCGTCCGGCTGGAGACGCAGAGGGCGGCAGAGACGCTGCGATGAGAGTTGCCGAGCTGCCGCGGGTGGTCGAGGCGCTGCGCGCGCCGATCCAGTCGTTCGTGCGGGAATCGCGCGCGCGCATTGCACTCGTCGTTACGGGCAGCGGTCAGGTACTCGCGCAGCACGGTTTCGCGCAGCGTTACGAGGTGATGAACGTCGCGTCGCTCGCGGCCGCGGCCCATGCTGCGGCCGGTGCGCTCGGCCGGCTCACGGGCGCGGGGCCGTGGCGGCATATGCATCACGCGGGCAGCAGACAGGACCTGTTCCTGGCCACGCTGCGCACGCCGGTCGAGGAACTGATCTTCGTCGTGATCTTCGACACGGAGTCATCACTCGGGCTCGTGCAGCTCTTCTTCGGAAAGCTGACCGAGCAGGTTGCGCAGCTGCCGGAATTCCGGCAGAAGGAGCAGAGCCAGACCACGCAGCAGACGTTCGAGCGCGACCTGGAGGAAGGACTCCAGCGCGTGTTCCAGCCTGACGCATCCAGTCGGTAGAGGTCGAGATGTCGCTGGTCAATTATTCGACCAAGGAAATCACCTGCAAGATCGTCTACTACGGCCCTGGCCGTTCGGGCAAGACGAGCAACCTGCAGTACGTGCACGCGTTCGTCCCGGAGGAGCGCAAGGGCCCGATGGTCTCGCTCGCGACCGAGACGGACCGGACGCTGTTCTTCGATTTCCTGCCGCTCGACCTGGGCACGATCTCCGGGTTCCGCACGCGCATGCAGCTGTACACGGTGCCGGGACAGGTCTACTACAACGCGACGCGCAAGCTCGTGCTGCGCGGTGCGGACGGCGTCGTGTTCGTGGCCGATTCGCAGCGTGAGCAGCTGGACGAGAACATGGAGAGCCTGCGCAATCTGCACGAGAACCTGCTCGAGGAAAACATCGAGCCGCGCGATTTCCCGATGGTCCTGCAGTACAACAAGCGCGACCTGCCGGGGGTCGTATCGATCCAGGAACTCGACGAGCTGCTGAACTTCCGGGGCGTGCCCGCGTTTCCGGCGTCCGCGCTCGCCGGCACCGGCGTGTTCGACACACTCAAGTCGATCAGCCAGCTCGTGCTGCAGAGTCTCTCGCGCCGCTTCCGCGCACCGGTCGAGCCCGCCGTGGCGGCGAAAGGCGGCGGATGAGCACGCTGGATCTGGATCCGCGCTTCACCTTCGACAACTTCGTCGTTGGCGCGGCGAACCGCCTGGCCGCCGCTGCTGCGCGGCGCGTGGCCGATGCGCCGGGCGCCGCGTACAACCCGCTCTTTCTCTACAGCGGCTCGGGACTGGGCAAGACGCACCTCGTCATGGCGATCGGCGTGCACGCGCGCCGCGTGCACTCGAACCTCACGGTGGTATACGAGACGCTCGAGCACCTGCTGGAAGGCGTGATGAGCGCGATCCAGGCAGGAGAACGTGACGCGTTCCGCAACCGCCTGCGTCATGCGGACCTGCTGCTGCTCGACGATGTGCAGTTCCTGGCGGGCCGGCGCGGTGCGCAGGAGGAGCTGCTGCGCGCATGGGACCAGCTCACTGCGCGCGGTGGACAGGTCGTGCTCGCGAGCGACCGGCCGCCCACGGAAATCGACGATCTCGACCAGCGCCTGCTCACGCGCTTCAGCGGCGGGCTGATCGCGGACATCGGCAGTCCCGAGTACGAAACACGTATCGTGATCGCGCGCAGCAAGGCGGAGCAACGCGGGCAGACGCTGGCGGCAGGCGTTGCCGAAACGCTCGCGCGTGTGGAGTTCACGAACGTGCGTGAGCTGCAGGGCGCGCTCAACCGCGTGCTTGCGGTGCAGGAGCTGGAGGAGCGCACGGTCACGGCCGAAGAGGTCGCGCAGCTGCTCGGCGTCGGTCTCGAGACGCGCAAGGCAGACGAGTTCGGCGCGTTCCTGAGCGATATCGCGGGCGCAGTCGGCGAGGTCGTGAGCGGTGTGTCGGCAGAGCAGCGGCTGGCGGATGCGATCCTGCGCTGGGAAGGCGAAGGCTTCCGGACGCGGCGCCTCGAGCTGGCGCTCGACTCGCCGATCAGCGAGCGGGACGCGGATACGCTGATCGACGAGTACGAGGGCGACATCGAACGCCTGCGCACGGTCGGCGAGCGCATCCGCGAGCTGGATGCAGAGGCGCCCGAGCTCGGAAGGCTCGAGGTGCTGCGCAATCCTGACCGGCTGCACGACGCGGAGGCGCTGCTCGCCGCTGTCGAGGCGCGCACACGCTCGCTGCCGCAGCCGCCGAAATCACCCACCTTCGATGAGCTCGCACTGCCGGCGTCGCTGTTCGCGGTACGCGCTGCGCGCGCGGTGGGTGAATCGCCCGGTACACGCTACAATCCGCTGTTCGTGCACGGTCCGACGGGCGCAGGGAAGAGTGCGCTGCTCGTTGCGCTTGCGAACGAGGTGCGGCAACACGTGCCCGACATGCCGATCGCGTACCTGACGGGCGGTGAGTTCGGCGACGAGCTCATGGAGGCAATCCAGAACAACCACGTCGACGGCTGGCGCGCACGTTACCGTCGAGCACGCCTGCTCGTGCTGGACGACATGGACGCGATTGCCGGGACGGAGCGTGTACAGGAAGAGCTGTTCCACCTGTTCGACGACATCGTTCGCGCGGGCGGCCAGCTCGTCTTTGCGGCGGAAGTGCATCCGCGCTCACTCGAGGGTCTCGAGGAGCGGCTGCGCACGCGGCTCGAAAGCGGCCTGGTCGTGGAGGTGACGGAGGCTGCGGACGCAGGCGCGGCCGCCGATGCGCCGCTGGCGGACAGCGACGAGCCCGCCCGCGACATACCGGCGTGGGTCGAGCCGCGCGTCGCGCTCGCGACACCGGACGTCCCGGTTGCGCACGCGGAGCCCGATTTCTCCGACGTCGCCGATGAGGCGCAGGCGGTGGAGCCGCAGCTGCCGATCGATGACTTCTTCCGCAGCAGGGAGAAGGCGCTCTGGCAGTGGCCGTACGTCGAGGACTGGCTCGAGACGGAGGCGGGCTAGCAATGGCGATCAAGGGCAGCCTCAAGGAAGCGAGCCTGGCGGACGTCTGCCAGCTGCTGGCGCTCGGGCAGAAGACCGGATGCCTGTCCGTCGCGGACCGCTCGCGCTTCGGCCAGATCTATTTCGACCAGGGTCGCATCACGTACGCGCGCATCGTCAATCGTCGCGACCGGCTGGGCGACCTGCTGGTTCGTGACGGGGAGATCGCACAGGAGCAGCTCGACGAGGTGCTGGTCCAGCAGGCGCGTCAGCCGGACAAGCGCGTGGGCGAGCTGCTCGTCGAGCGGCGCATCATCACCGCCGGTGACCTGACGCGCTACATCCGGATGCAGATCGAGGAGGCGATCTATCACCTCTTCACCTGGTCGCGCGGCAATTTCTTCTTCGAGGTGGACGAGAAGCCGGATCCGGCAGATGTCATGATCTCGATCAACCCGGAAAGCCTGCTGCTCGAAGCCGCGCGCCGGGTGGATGAGTGGAGCCTGATCGAGAAGAAGATTCCGTCGTTCGACCTGCTTTTCGAGGTGGACCACAGCCGGCTCGATTCGGCGAGTGTCGCGCTCACGTCGGAGCAGGAGGACCTGATCCCGCTGCTCGACGGCACGCGCACGCTGAGCGAAATCGTCGATCGGACGGGCTATACGGAGTTCGAGGTAGGCAAGGCGTTGTTCGGACTGCTGCAGGCCGGGTTCGCGCACCAGGTCGGTCGCCGTTCGGAGGAGCCGGGTCGCGCACGCGACGCGGAAATCCAGGAGCGCCGCAACCTCGGCATCGCCTTCGCACGTGCCGGCATGCTCGATGAAGCCACGCGCGAGTTCCAGCGCGTTGCCGACCTGGACGTCACCGATCACGTTGCACGCTTCCAGCTCGCGCTCATCGCGCTGCGTCGGCGTGAGTATCGCGACGCAGTGCGTCAGCTGAAGAGCCTGCTCGAGGACGCCGGGCCGCGTTACGGTGCCTTCATCAACCTGGCCGTGGCCCTGCGACGCCTGGGGCGCACGCCCGACGCGCTGCTCGTGCTCAACGAAGCCGAAGGACTGCGCGCCGGTACACCGCGCGTGTCGCTGCAGCGCGCAACGACGCTGCTGGCCGGCGGCCACTACGCATCGGCGTCACGCGAGTTCGAGGAATACCGCGTGCGACTCGGCGAGGACGAGCGGCCGGTCGCGGTGTACTTCTATCTTGGCGGGCTCTGCGCGGCAGTGCGCAGCCGTCGCAACCAGGCAGACCGTCTCGTTGCCGCGGGGTTGCAGCTCTATCCCGAGTGTGCACCGCTGCTGCTGCTCGAGGGGCTGCTGCACGAGCGGCGCGGTGACCTGGACGCGGCAGATCGATCCTATCGCCGTGCGATGGAGGAGGACCCGGGCATCGCGCAGGCGCACAAGAACCTCGGCGATGTATCCTACCGGCGCGGCCTGCTCGAGGAAGCGATCGAGCAGTACCGGCGTGCGGCAGAGCTGGAACCCGCGCTGGGCGACGACGTCTGGGCGAAGCTCGGCAATCTGCACCTGCGCAACCGCAACCGCGACCAGGCGCTGCGTGCATGGTCACGCGCACTCGAGTTGAATCCCGACAACGAGGTGGTCCGCAACAACCTGCAGATCACGCGCGCCGAAGAGCATGTCTGAAGCACCGGACGAGCGCCATCAGCGCCTGCGGCGCGCGCTGCAGGCGCTACCGGCGGTGCAATCCTCGCTCCCGCTCGCCAATGGTGAGCTCACCCCGCGCGATGCCGCGGAGTTCGAAGAACTGAAGCTGCTTATCACGCGACACGTCGGGCTCGATTGCAGCGGCTACAAGGAGCGGTGCCTGCGCCGGCGCATCGCGGTGCGCATGCGTGCACGCGGAATGCACCGGTATCGCGATTACGGCAGACTGCTCGAAGATGACATTGCCGAGAGGGACCGGCTGCTCGACACGGTGATGATCAACGTGAGCAAGTTCTTCCGGAACGCAGAGGTATGGGACGCGCTGCGGACCATCGTGGTGCCGGAATTGTTTGCCGTCGAGGGACCAGTGCGGCTGTGGAGTGCGGGGTGTGCAGGTGGCGAGGAGCCGTACTCGCTGGCGATCCTGCTGCACGAGTACTCGGCGGCGAAGCGGCTGCCGCTCGACCGCTTCGAGATCCTCGCCACGGATATTGACGAGGGAGCGCTCGCAGCAGCCCGTCGCGCCGAGTACGGACCGTACGCGCTGGCGGAGACCAGCGACGCCGTACGCGACCGCTGGCTCGAGGCCACGGACAGCGCGTACCGCGTACGGTCGGAAGTGCGCTCGCTCGTTCGCTTCGAGCAGCTCGACCTGTTGCGTGACGAGTATCCCGCAGGACTGCACCTGATCATCTGCCGCAACGTCATCATCTACTTCGAGCGTGAGATGCAGGACCGCATCTTCCAGCGGTTTGCCGCGTCGCTCGTTCCTACCGGCTTCCTGGTGCTCGGCAAGGTGGAAACGCTTTTCGGAGCCAACGCCGCCGGCTTCAATGTCGCTGCCAACCGGGAACGCATCTTTCGCCGGACATGACAGCCGAACGCGTGCCGGTGCGCATCGGTGAAGTGAAGGTCGCGCGTGAGCAGGGCGTGCTCTTCACGATCGGGCTCGGCTCGTGCGTCGCGATTGCCCTCTATGATCGCGACGTGCGCGTGGGCGGCCTCGCACATGCCATGCTGCCACGCCCGCTGCGCACACGCCGGCCCGCGCCGCCCGGCCGGTTCGCGACCACGGCGGTGCCGGAGCTGATCGAGCGCATGGTGGAGCATGGCGCGGAGACCGCGCGTATCACGGCGCGCATTGCAGGCGGCGCATCGATGTTCGCGGCACTGCTGCCGGAGTACGGTCTGCGACTCGGCCAGCGCAACATCGATGCGGTCCGCGAGGCGCTCGCGGAAGCGGGCGTCCCGCTGGAAGGCGAGGAGGTAGGGGGTGAGCACGGTCGCAGTGTGTTCCTCGACATGACGACCGGGCTCCTGCGCATCACGTCGGCACTCGAGCCGGAGGTCACGCTGTGAGCGAGAGCGGTCCGGCGCGCGGCGTGATCGTGGCCGACTCGCCGATGATGCGGCAGCTGATCCGCGAAACGGTTGAAGCGACGGGCCGCTGGCGGGTGGTGGGCGAGGCCGCCACCGGGTTCGAAGCGATACGTCTGCTGCACCAGCAGAAGCCCGATGTGCTCACGCTCGATCTCGAGATGCCCGACCTGGGCGGCGTCGAGACGCTCGGTTACATCATGAGCGAGCTGCCGCGGCCGGTCGTCATCGTTTCGTCGCATGCGGAGCGCATGGCCGACCCCGCGCTGCGCGCGCTCGAGTACGGTGCCGTGGAGTACGTGGTCAAGCCGGGCAGCGAGGCGGGGGAGAGAGAGGCCTTCGAGGAACGGCTGCTGGGTGCGCTGGACGCTGCGCTCGATGCCCGACTGCGCAACCTGCGCATGCGCGTCGCGGTCGCGGGTGCTCTGCAGCGCGCGCGCCAGCTGCGCCAGAAGCAGCGGCCGGCGGCCGGCGCGGTCGCGATAGCGGCGTCCACCGGAGGACCGAGCGCGCTGCTCGACCTCGTCGCCGCACTCCCGGGCGATACTGCATACACCGTGATCATCGTGCAGCACATAC
>CAYLME010000036.1:0-25450 GCA_964384585.1 uncultured Gemmatimonadaceae bacterium
CGGCAGCGAGTCAGGGTAACGGCCGGCCTGCGCGCGGTACGCCTCGAGCGCACCGACGACGATGGCGCCACGCTCCTTCGTCCGCTCGATCGCAGGCTCGTCACGGTGCGCGTAGACGTAAACGCCCACGCCGGCCGCCACTACGAGCAGCGCAATGACGATCTCGGCGACCGACAGCTTCACGGGTGGCCTGCTGTGTTCATCGGGGATATGCGGTGCAGCGCGCGTTGTGTCAGGCCGTGTTGCGCGCGACGACCATCTCCTGCTCGGCCCAGTCCTGCCGCTCCTCGCGCTTTGCCCACCGTATGAACACGATCGAGATCGCGCCCCAGAACACGAGCGCGCCCGGTACCCACATGATGAGCCCGCCCAGCTGCTGGTCATCGAGCGCGTTCAGCGATTCGAAGACGCGCGGCGCTTCCGCGTAGAACGGGTAGAGCACTACGGTCGATAGCGTGATGATCGCCGAGACGATCGACATCGGGATGCCGAGCGCGAATAGATAGAGCAGTCGGATCGGCGTGGACGCCGGCCGCAGCTCAGGCGCGGGACTGATGACCGGCCACCACATGATGACGGCTGCGGCCATGAACATGAGGTGCTGCACCACGTGGACGTTGTGGTCCTCGAGCGCCCAGTTGTAGAAGCGCGGGAAGTGCCAGACCGTGAATACCACGTTGTAGATCGCGAACGCGACCAGCGGATGCACCAGGAACGCGGCCGTCGCGCGCACGGCGGGTCGGCGCAGAATCGGCCTGAGCGCCCACTCCGGCAGCCCCAGCAGCAACAGTGGCGGCATGATCAGCATGAGCAGCATGTGCTGCACCATGTGAGCGCTGAAGAGGAAGTAGTCGCTGAGGTCGTGGATCGGTCCGTTCAGCGACAGGAACATCACGACGACGCCGCTCGTCCAGTAGAGCACCTGCGCCTGGCTGGCCGGCGGGCCCAGGCGGTGCTTCTCGCGGAGTGGACCGACGAGCGCAGCATAGCCGACGAGCAGCAGGCCGCATCCGATCAGGATGCTGGGATGCAGGTCCCAGCGGGTCCAGGAAAACTCGCCGCTGGCTCCGGCATGCAGCAGCGCGAGCGTCGGCAGGATCGAAGGTACTGCAGCCATCATCTCAACTTCCGTTAGGCGCCGGCCGACTCCGCGGACCGGCGCCATGAACCACGATCAGTAACAGCGCCGCTCAGGTGCGATACTCACCAAGCACCACGTGGAACAGCAACAGCCCCGAGACCAGCAGTGCCGCCAGCAGCGTGAGTGCGTAGAAGACCCGCGAGAAGATCTTGCTGTCGAACTTCAGGTGCATGTAGAACAGCACGACGAGCATGAACTTGCCGAACGAAAGCGCGAGCAGCAGCGGCACCTCGACCGACTCGAGCGCCGGGATGTACGAGATCGCGACTTCGATCGCCGTCACGATCGTGAGAATCACGCCAACGATGACGTACGTCCTCAGACTGGCGTGACCGCTCTCCGCGTGCGCGTGTTCGACCTGATGCGTTTCCTGCGCCATGCGTCCTCTCCTACGCCAGCAGGTAGATGAGCGTGAAGATCACGATCCAGACGATATCGACGAAGTGCCAGTACAGACCCGCCACCTCGACCTGCAACGCATGCTTCGCGGGCACCATCGGGCCGCGCAGGATGTCCATGAACAGGATGAACAGCCAGATGATCCCGATCGAGACGTGCGCACCGTGGAAGCCGGTCAGGATGAAGAACGACGAGCCGAACAGGTTCGTCTGGAGTGTCAGTCCGGCATGATAGAAGTGCGTGAACTCGTATGCCTGGAAGCCCAGGAACCCCGCGCCCAGCAGGATCGTCGCCGCCAGTCCCCAGAGCGCCTGCTTCCGATTTCCCTTCTGGATCCCGTCCAGCCCGGTTACCACGGCGAGCGACGACATCAGCAGCACGAACGTGCTGATCGACGTCAGCGGAATGTCCAGGATGTCCGTCGGGAACGGGCCCACCACGCTCGACGCCTTGTACACCATGTACGTCGAGATGAAGGATCCGAAGAACAGCGTCTCCGACGACAGGAAGACCCAGAACCCGAGCTTCCAGGTGTTCAGTCCCGTTGAAGTCGGGGGATGGAGCGCGTGTGCGTCAGTCTGTGCCATGGCCATCGATCAGTCGTGAAGCAGGCCTGGTGCCCGGGCCCGGAGCCCGGGCCAGTTCTCGCCCGCTGTTCAAGTCGTTGGTGCTTCGCCGACCCGTCGATACGGTCCGCGATACTGCCTTCGTTCGTCTCGACCCTGGTGCCGGGCCCGGGTGCGGGCCCGGTCTCCGGGTCCTGCTGTTCATGTCGGCTCGTACGCCCAGTTCACGACGCCGATGAACGTCCATGCAAGGCCGATCAGCGGCTCCCACCACGACGGCGCCATGAAGAGCATGCACGTCAGGGTCACGCCGACCGCGGTGAAGAGCGGCCAGTACGAGTTGGGCGGCATGTGCATCGGCTCCAGCTCACCGCGCGCGTCCTTCAGGATCTGCTCGGACTCGACCCAGAGCGGCTCACGGCTGTGCACCGTCGGGATCTTCGCGAAGTTGTGCTCGGCCGGCGGTGACGCCGTTGCCCATTCGAGCGTTGCAGCGCCCCACGGATTGTCCGGTGCCTTCTGCCCGCTCTTCAGCGTCTTCAGGATGTTCACGACCAGCAGGCTCACGCCGATGAGCTGGATGAATGCACCGGCCGTAACGAGCTGGTTCAGGCCCTCGAGGTTCAGGTCGCTGCCGTACGTGAAGATGCGGCGCGGCATGCCGAGCAGACCGATCCAGTGCATCGGCATGAACGTCAGGTTGAAGCCGAGGAAGTAGATCCAGAAGTTCGCCTTGCCCAGCCGCTCATCCATCATTCTGCCGGTGAGCTTCGGGAACCAGTGATACAGGGCGCCGAAGATCGCGAGCACGAGTCCGCCCACCAGCACGTAGTGGAAGTGCGCGACGACGAAGTACGTGTCCGTCTGCTGCAGGTTGTGCGGCGACGTCGCGTGCATCACGCCGGAGATGCCGCCGATCGTGAACGTCGCGACCATGCCGACCGCGTACAGCATCGCGGTGTTGAAGCGGATCTTGCCGCCCCACATCGTCGCGAGCCAGTTGAATATCTTCACGCCTGTCGGGATCGCGATGATCATTGTCGAGATCGTGAAGAACGCGTCCGCGATGGGGCCCCTGCCGGTCGCGAACATGTGGTCCGCCCACACGCCCCAGCCGATGATGCCGATCAGCACACCCGAATAGACCATGACCGCGTAGCCGAAGAGCGGCTTGCGCGAATTGGTCGGGATGATCTCGCTGACGATGCCGAACGCCGGCAGGATCAGGATGTAGACCTCGGGGTGGCCGAACATCCAGAACAGGTGCTGCCAGATGACCGGGTCACCGCCGGCCGCGACATCGAAGAAGCGCGTGCCCCAGAAGCGGTCGAACGTCATGAGGAACAGGGCGACTGCGAGTACGGGCAGCGCCGTGATCATCAGGAAGCTCGTCACCAGCGCCATCCAGCTGAACAGCGGCACGCGCATCATGCGCATGCCGGGCGCCCGCATGTTGATGATCGTGGTGATGAAGTTGACACCACCCATGATCGACGCGACGCCGAGGATCTGCAGTCCCAACCCCCAGAAGTCCATGTTCATGCCGGGCGAGTACTGCGTCGACGACAGGTTCGCGTAACCGAACCAGCCGCCGTTCGGCGCGGCACCGAACAGGAAGCTCGCGTTCATGAACAGTGCGCCGAACAGGAAGATCCAGTACGACAGCGCGTTGAGCCTCGGGAACGCCACATCGCGCGCGCCGATCTGGAGCGGCACGAGGTAGTTGAACATCGCCACGGCGATCGGCATGCCGACGAGGAACACCATCGTCGTGCCGTGCATCGTGAAGATCTGGTTGTACAGGTCGGGGCTGAGGAACGCGTTCTCCGGCTTCGACAGCTGAATCCGGATCAGCAGCGCCTCGATACCACCAACTGCAAAGAAGAAGAGCGCCGTCACACCATACAGGATGCCGATCTTCTTGTGATCGACCGTCGAGAGCCAGTCCCGGATTCCCGTCGGCCGCACCGGCCCTGCATGCGCATGTGCTGGCGCGTGTGCTTCGATCGTCGCCATTTCGCCTATCGCTCCCGCGCCTACTTGAGGCTCCTCAGATACGTCGCAATCAGACGGATCTCCTGTTCCGTCAGATTCGTCGGCGGCATCCCGCCACCCGGCGTGTGCGCACCCGGCATCAGTGTGCCGGGCTTCATGCTCTGCGGATCACGGATCCACTGCTCCACGTTCGCCTGGCTGTTCGTCGCAGCACCGGCACCGACCCACGGCCGCGTGCCGAAGCGCGTCAGTACCGGGCCGAGTGCACCCTGGGCGCGCGTACCCGTGATCGCGTGACACGCCACACACGTCTTCGACAGGAAGACCTCGCGGCCCAGCTCCGCGTCGGTCTGCGCGCCCGGCACCATCACCGCCGGGACCGCCGGCCGCGCAGCGGGCAGGCCCGTCGGCGCCGGAATCGCGCCGACCTGCTGCGCCGGTGCAGGGGCAGGCAGCGGCTGCCCGGTCGCGGGCGGCTCGACCTGCGGCTGCGTGCGCGGCGGCGCACTGTCGCCAACCGCGACACCCGTCGTGTCACCGACCGGCGACGTCGCACCGGGCGTGCGCGCAAGCTGCGTCAGCATGTCCGCACCCGTCGAACCGCTCCGCATCTGCTCGATCCACTCGTCGTACTCGGCTTGCGATACGACATGTGCGACCATGCGCATGATCGCGTGCGCCTCACCGCAGAACTCTGCACACTGGCCCGTGTACGCACCTTCCTCGTGCGGCGTGAACAGGATCTGGTTCGTGACCGGCTCGCGATCACCCGTGACCGCCGGCTGCGGGTTGACATCGCGCTTCCCGCCCAGCTTCGGAATCCAGAACGAGTGCACCACGTCCGCCGAGTGCAGCCGCAGCTCGACCGGGCGATCGACCGGCACATAGAACTGGTTGCCGGCAACGACACCCTCCTCAGGGTAGCGGAACTCCCACCACCACTGGTGACCGATCACCTCGATCCGCAGCGCGTCCTCGGGCGCTTCCCTCTGCGTATCGAAGATGGTCAGGATCGTCGGCACCGCGATCACGACGATGATGACCGCAGGAATCGCCGTCCACGCGATCTCGAGCATCGTGTTGCCGTGGATCTGCTCGGGCTTCGGCGCATCGGGCTTCTCGCGGAACCGCCAGATCACATAGAGCAGCAGGACTTCGACGAGGACCATGATCCCGACAGTCCACCACGTGGTGTTGTAGAACACCGCGTTCTGCTTCTCGCCGAGCTCGCTGACGGGTCTGAAGGTCGTCTGGGGGAAGTCGCCGCCGGCCTCGCAGGCCGCGACGAAAAACAGCGCGGCAAGCGTGAGCAGACCGCCTGCGCGGCGAAACCGGAACTTCGACAAGGGCTCTGGCTCCTTTTTCTTGTCAGGCATTTCCCGCCAGGATGGGGCGCGGGAGTCAGGCACGTTATCGGCTGCACTGCCGTGGGTCAAGCCGACTCACTCCGGCCTGCACACATCGAGGCGTTCGTTGGCGCGCACGCCGGCACGCCGCTATCCTGCCGCCAATGCAGCGCACTGACCTCCTCGTCATCGGCGGCGGCATCGCCGCGGCCGCCGCAGCACTCGAGGCCCGCGCCAGCGGCATGACCGTCACGCTCGTGCGTCGCGGACCCGGGGCAACCGCACTCGGGCACGGCGGATGGACCGGTCCGCTGCCATCGCGCATCGCGGACGCACTCGCGCAGCAGCACCTCGTGCACGTCGACCTCGACGCGCCGCTGCCACATCCCGACGGCGACATGCGCACGTACGACTTCGCGCCGGCGTCGCACGCGGGCGCACGCGTGGAAACCGGTGCAGCCGTCGTGGGCATCGAAGGACTGCCAGGGTTCAGACCCGCCGCACTGGCCCGCATGTGGGGCGACGCCGTTGGCGCGAGCCTCGTCAGTGAGTCCCTCTCACTGCCCGGCACACCCGCCGCCGGCTGGGCGCCGCTCGCACTCGCGCGCTCGATCGACGCCGACCCGGATCCCCTCACGGTCGCACTTCGCGACATTGTCACGCGCACGCGGTGCGCTCGCGTGATCATGCCCGCCGTGATCGGGATGTCGCGGACCGGAGAGATACGCGAGCAGCTCGAAGCCGCGACCGGCGTGCCCGTCGGTGAGGCGCTTGGTGTGGCGCCGTCGGTACCGGGGTGGCGGCTGCACGTCGCGCTGGAGCATGCACTCAGCGGAGCCGGCGTTGCGGTCCGGGATGGCCGGGTCGTGGACGTGGAGCTGGAACACGATCGTTGCACGGCTGTCGTTGTGGTGGCGCCGGACTCGGATCAGGTCGTGCGCCTGGTCGCAGACCGGTTTCTGCTTGCGACCGGAAAGTATGTCGGTGGTGGCATCGTCGCGGACCCTGCGTTTGCGGAGCCCGTCTTCGGCGCTACGGTCTGGGTCGATCATCTGGGCGAGCGATTCGAGGATGCCGACTCACTCGCACTGACGGACCCGGTGCGTCGCGAACCGCAGCCGCTGTTGCTCGCGGGCGTGCGCGTGAGCGGTACGCATCATCTTGCGCGCAACGGCTTGCAGCCGCTCGTGAACGTGTGGGCCGCCGGCACCGTGCGTGCAGACCTTGCCCCCGGTCTGGGTGTTGCCGCAGCCGATGGCGTGCTCGCGGTGACGCACATGCGATCCAAATGAAAGGCATGCAGCCGTGGCGCGACTGACCAACCAGCTCGCAGCGTGGGGCAACCTCGCCTACCGCATGGCCGCGCACGTACTCGTGCGCATGCCGGCACGTGCAGTCGGAGCACTGCGTGACCGTGAGCGCTACCTGGACGCGGTGCGGCCCGAGGGCTACCTGCCGTTGCTGCCGGAAGAGCGCGCAGCATTCCCTGCGACGATGCGCTGTGTTCATTGCGGCCTGTGTGCACTCGCCGCACCGGACGTGCGTTCCGCGTGGGACGAATCGTGGACCTTCGTGGCCGGTCCCTCGCGTGCCCTCGACCGTGCCCGCACGGTGGTAGCCTCGACCGGCACGGCGCCGCATGATCCGGCAGCGGCCCGGGTCTGTCCGATGGGCGTACCGATCCCGCACATGGCGGCGACGATCGATCGACTTGCCGCTGCGGGTGAGCAGCACGTTTGACCACAGACATGGGGGGGGCAGTTTGAGGACTCGCATAACGCTGGTGCTCGTGATGCTCGCGGGTGCGGCTGACGTGTCTGCGCAGGAGGCGCGGCCACGCGCACGCGAAGCGGGCGTCGTCGTCGGCATCTTTCAGCCGGGCGCGCAGAACGCGATCACGGACGTCGCCGGCGTGCGCGTGGGGCAGACGACGATTCACGAGGGCAGTGTGCACACCGGCGTGACCGCGATCCTGCCGCACGAAGGCAACGCGTTTCGCAGCCGTGTACCGGCGGCGATCGTCGTCGGCAACGGCTTCGGCAAGCTGCTGGGTGTGACGCAGGTACAGGAGCTCGGCGAGCTCGAGACGCCGATCCTGCTGACGTGCACGCTCTGCGTCTGGAAGGCGGCAGACGCGATGGTCGAGTGGCTGATTGCGCAGCCGGGGATGGAGAATGTCCGCTCGATCAATCCTGTGGTCGGCGAGACGAATGACGGTGGCCTGAACGACATCCGCGCGCGCCCGATCACGCCGCAGCACGTGGTGCACGCACTCGAGTCCGCTGCCGGAGGCGCCGTCGAGGAAGGTGCGGTGGGTGCGGGTGCAGGCACGGTGGCGTTCGGCTGGAAGGGCGGCATCGGCACGTCGTCGCGCGTGGTGCCGCAGACCTACGGCGGCTACACGGTAGGCGTGCTCGTGCAGAGCAACTACGGGGGCATCCTGACGATCAACGGCGCACCGGTCGGCATCGAGCTCGACAAGTACAGCTTCCAGCGCGCAGTGGAGGCGGAGCGTCCGCGCGACGACCAGGCGGCGCGCAGCAGGAGTGCACCGGAGGCTGCACAGCATGCCTCCGCAGGCTACGTCGACCGCGACGGTTTCACGCCTGATGGCAGTATCATGATGATCGTGGCGACGGATGCGCCGCTCGACCAGCGCAACCTGGAGCGGCTCGCACAGCGCGCACTCGTCGGCCTGTCACGTACCGGTGCAACGATGAGCAATGGCTCGGGCGACTACGTGATCGCGTTCTCGACCGCGCAGTCCGTGCGCCGCGAAGCGGATGCGCCCGCATTGCGTCCGGGGGCATTCCTTTCGAACGACGCCGTGTCACCGCTGTTCCAGGCAGTCGCGGAAGCGACCGAGGAAGCGATCTACAACTCGCTGTTTCGCGCAACGACGATCGGTGACGTGGAGGCACTGCCGCTGGACGCAACGATGGACGTGCTGCGGAAGTACGGCGCGACTACAGCTCCGTCCCGTCCTCGATGAACCGCTCCAGCTCGTGCGCGTTTGCTTCCGCGTCACGCTCGCCCAGGTCCATGACTTCCTGCAGGTACTTGGGATTGAACATGAGCATGGCAAGGATGTCGGGCGAGCGCGTTTCGCGTGTGCCCAGTCCTCGTGTCATGAAGCGGAACGCCCACGGCAGGTCGAGCTCGTGACCCGCGGCCATCTTTGCGAGATCCTGGCTGGGCCGGATCGTGAGAATACGGATGGGACGCAGCCCGCCGCGCTCCTCCGGCGGCAGCTTCACGAGCAGCGAGTTGAGCCGTTCGAGGCGCAGCACGTCCTGGTCGATCAGGTCGAGGAACACGGAATTGAGCAGCAGTCCGAGCACCTGCGCGGGCGGCGGGTATCCCGCCACCTCCGGTACGTCCCTCTCCGGCTGCTGCCGGTCGTAGCGCGTTGAGATCGCGAGCACGCGGTCCGCGCCGAGGTGCAGTGCCGGCGACAGCGGCGCGGACAGGCGCATCCCGCCGTCTCCGTACCAGTGCCCCCCGACCACCGGGTCCGGAATCTCGACCGCAGGAAAGAACAGCGGCAAGGCTGCGGACGCCATGATGTGGTCCACGCGCAGCTTCGTGTGCACGGCGCGCCGGTTCGGCCGCGTCCAGGGCGCGATGTCACGCCCCTGCACCCACACCACGGACTGGCTGGTCGTGTACGACGCGGTGATGATCGCAACCGACTTGAGGGCGCCGCGCTCGAGGTTGTAGTCGATCCCGGTGAGCACGCCCTCCTGTGTGACCATCACCTCCTCGAGCAGCTCGCGCAGCGGCGTGGTGTCGAGCAGCCCCTGGACGCGCGCCACGCCATGCCCGCCGCCGGCCGTCAGCCGGGACCCCCAGCGCACCGCGCTCCAGGCCAGCGACAGGGGTGCTACGCCAAACACGTCCTCTACCTGCAGCTCGCTCCAGAGCCCTCGCAGCTCTTCCACCGATTGCGCGAACGTGCCGAAACGGGAAGCCAGCTTGGCGGCGTTGACGGCGCCCGCGGACACGCCCGTCATTATCGGCACGTCGAGCTCGGGGTAGCGCCGTGCGATCCACGACAGCACGCCGACCTGGTAGGCGCCCCGGGCGCCGCCACCCGTCAGGACGAGTCCGATCTCAGCCATTGCAACAGGTTAGTACCGAAATATGTCAGGCGGCCAGCCCCAGGGCGGCCGCCGTCCCGCCGGACGTTCCCCTCATCCCCCGCCTACGGTTGCCACTCACATGTTACAACCGTCGTCTCGGAAGCGGTGTCATAGCTCATGGAAAGCTGGCGTTTTATCCTTGATCCATGAACCCGCCGCATGACCCGATGGATTTCCTCAGCGAGCTGAAGCGCAGGCGAGTCGTCCGTGTCGGGATCGGCTACGCGGCGGCTGTCTTCGTGGTGCTCCAGGCGGCGGACCTGATCTTCGAGGCGCTCGAGTTCGGGTCAGGTGTGTTCCGTGTCCTGGTGATCGGATGCCTCGCCGGTTTCCCGGTCGCACTCGCACTCGGCTGGCTCCTCGACATCACGCCGGAAGGCATCCGCCTGACCGCGGGACGCGGTGAACCGGGCCGACTGCTCGCACGCGTGCCTCGGTGGATGGTCTTCGCGCCGGTTGCAGCGCTGCTGCTCAGTGCGGTTGCGTTTGCGGTCATCGTGCGCACACCGGGAACGGCGGGCGCAGTGAAGCCGGGTGCGGAAGTGCTGGCCGTGATGCCGTTCACGGTGACCGGTACTGCAGGGCTCACGAGCGAGGGGTTCGTCGATCTGCTGTCGCGTAACCTGGACGGCGTCGGCGGGATCCGCACGGTCGATCCGCGTACCGTGCTGTACCGCTGGGAGCAGCGACCGGCGGAGTCGGCACTCGATCCCAACGGCACCGCTGTTCAGATCGGGCGAAGCGTACGCGCGGGCTCGGTACTGACGGGCAGCGTCACCGTCGTGAGGGACGAAATCGTCATCAATGCCGATGTGCGACCGGTCGACAGTGACAGCACGCTGCTTGCCAGCGTTCACGTCAAGGGCAGCATGGATCACGTGCTGGACCTGGTCGATACTCTCAGCATCGCGCTGCTGCGCGAGCTGTGGCGGACGTCCGCGACGCAGGCGCTGCCGCGTACCGATGTGCGCGCGATCACGAGCGGCAACCTCGACGCGATTCGAGCGTTCCTGCGTGGCGAACAGCACTATCGCGCATCCGCCTGGGACAGCGCGCTCGTCTGGTTCGCAAGCGCGGTCGCGGAGGACTCGATCTTCCCACTCGCGCACTACCGTCTCGCGATGACTGCCGGCTGGGGCGGCGGCGGGGTCGCGAAAGCAGCCTCCGCCGCGTCCACCCGCCTTGCGCTCCACTTCGCGGACCGGCTGCCGCAGCGCGAGCAGCTGCTCGTGCGGGTGATGGCGTTACGCGCGGAAGGTCAGATGGACATGGCGCGCGACACGCTGCAGGCATTCCTGCAGGCGTATCCGGACGACGCCGAAGCGTGGTTCCTGCTGGCGGACGATTCGTATCACGCATCGCACGAGTCGATCGCGCCATTGCGCAGCCGGCCGGAGGAGACGCTCGTCCTGTTTGATCGTGTGTTCGGCCTGGACCCGAGCTTCACGCCGGCACTGATCCACCCGCTCGAGATTGCATTCCGCTCCGGCAATGGCGCGCTGATCGAACAGTACGTGACGCGCGTGCGCGCAGTCGCGCCGGGAACCAACGGTGCCACGCTCTATACCGATGCCGCGAACGCACTGGACACACATGATCCGGATGCGCTCGGCGCGGTGCTCGCGCACATCGTGGCGACGACCGACAGTGCCGCTGCCGATCTGGGCACGCAGGCGGCGCTGGCCGTGCGCGACCCCGTGCTCGCCGCCGTGATCGGGCTGTCACCGGATCACCGTGCCGTCGCGCTCGAGACGTTCCGCAACGTGCTCGACGGCACACATCGCGACGCAGCGGCGGCGATGATCGCGCACATCGAGATCGCTCACGGCAGGACCGACGCTGCACGCGCGCTGCTTTCCCCGCTCGCGCGCGATCCGGTCACCGCGCCGACACACGTCCGGCCGCTGGAGCGGCTCGGCGTGTACGCGGGCGTGTCCGATACGACTGCTGCGGACGATCGGCTCTTCGAGCTGGAGCCGCTGCAGGTGGACGCGCTGCGGCTGGTCGCGGCGATCGACCGCCGTGATGCGGGCGATGCACAACGCGCCGCGCAGCGGATCGCGGCGGCAGCGACCGACAGCACCTGGCGTACGATCGCGGAGGCGGGCTACGGCTTTGCCGCGGTGCTGGGCGGGGAGACGATCGCAGGACTGGCGCAGGTGCAGGCGACTCTGCCGCGTCGCGGGTTCGGGGCGGGCTCGATCTTCGACGCACTCTGGTTCCGCTGGGTCGAGCTGCTCGCAGAGGAGCCACAGACGCGCGACCGCGCGATCGAGCTGCTTCTGACACCATGGGCGGGTGAGTCCGCGCTCGAGCTGCAGCGACAATACGTGCTCGGCCGTGCACTCGAGGCCAGGGGTGACTTCGGCAATGCGCGTATCGCCTACACGCGCTTCATCACCGCGGCGGGCGAACCGTCCGGGTTGAGCGGGCCGATCCGCGTGCGTGCGGAAAGCGCGCGCGACGCACTGGCTCGTTTCGGCTCACAGCGGCCATCAACGACCGGCTGACGCCTCCCGCACATACGGCGCGAGTACCGTGGCATCGGCACTGATGTCACGCGCCGCTTCGATACCGAGCAATCCGGCCAGGAACGGGTGGACGTGCACGCTCCGGAACGCGGGGATACGTCCCGCCGCACGTACGTTCGGGCCGCTGGCGAGGAAGATGCCCGCCATGCCCGGGGTATCGGACGGCCAGCCGTGCGCGCCGTGCGGCCGCAACGGGATCCTGCCCCGCCCGATCTGCCAGTACGGCTCCGCAATCAACACGAGATCGCCCATGCGGGGGTCGTTCCAGTGCCACTCCGCCGGCAACTCGTCGCGTTTCAGCGCCTGGACGTGCGGCATGTCCCGCAGCGCTGCGCGCATGCTGTCGATACGCGCGCTGCTGCCGTCCAGGTACAGGAACGCGAACGGGCCGTGCGTGGCGAAACGCAGGCCGACCGTGTCGATGTGCTCAGCCAGGAACACGGCGTCGCGCGTGTCGGCCATGCCGTGGTCCGATACGACCACGTAGTTGATCCTGTCGGCGAATGGCAGCGTGCGGGCTCCGTTTATGAGCCGGCCCACCATCGAGTCGGCCCGCGCGACCGCTGCGTTCGCTTCCGGCGACGACGGGCCGTAGCGGCTGCCGGCATCGTCGGTCATTTCGAAATAGAGAGTCAGCAGCCGGGGTCGCTGCGCATCCGGCAGGCGCAGCCACGAGAGCACCGTATCGACGCGTGCCTCGTCCGGCATGGCTGCATCGAATCGCTTCCAGTAGTTCGGTCGGACCCCGCCGACGTCCGCTTCGCTGCCGATCCAGAACATGGTGCCCGTGCGCAGCCCCTGTCGCTGGGCCGTGACCCAGATCGGCTCGCCGCGGTACCAGGTGCCGTCTTCCACGGCGGCGCGATTCGCGGGCGAGTACCACGCGTCTCGCTGCGCATCGTAGAACGTGTTCGCGACGATGCCGTGCTCACCCGGGTAGAGCCCCGTCGCGATGGTGTAGTGGTTCGGGAAGGTCTTGGCAGGCTGCACCGGCAGCATGGAATCCGCCCGGACGCCGGCACCTGCAAGCGAGTCCAGCACAGGCGTCAGGCCGCGGTCCAGGTAATCGCTGCGGAAGCCGTCGAAGGAGACCAGGACTACGTACCGGTCGTCCGTGGCGTGCCGCGGGGTGGGCGTGGCGCTCGCGCACGCCACCGGGAACAGCAGGACCGCCGCCAGCATGGCCCCGCGGCGGACTGACTCATGCATCCGGAACTCCGGGACTCAGGTTTGCGTCGGCGTCGAAGCTAAGTAGACTGCCCGCCAGCGCACAGTACTGACGGGCACCCTGTTACACGACGGAAACAATGGAAGCAATCGACGCATTATTCGCGGGTCCCTGGGGCCCGGTGCTCATTTTCGTACTGCGCATCTTCGATGTTTCGCTCTCGACGCTGCGCATCCTGCTGTCCGTACGCAACCAGCGCGTCATGGTCCCGATCATCGGGTTCTTCGAGGTGCTCATCTGGATTTTCGCGGTCGGCAGCGCGATCCGTAACCTAGAGAGCATCTGGCACGTGCTCGGTTATGCAGGCGGCTTCGCGATGGGCAACATCGTCGGGCTCTGGATCGAAGGGAAACTCGCAATTGGCCTCGCGACGCTGCGCATCATCTCGCGCGCCGGCGGCGTCGAGCTGGCCGAGGCGCTGCGCGAGCGGGGGTATGGCGTCACGGAGTTCTACGGGCAGGGCCGCGACGGCCGCGTCGAAATCGTCTACACCGCCGTCGCCCGTCGCGAGATCCCGCGCGTGCTCGACGAAGTCGGGCGCTGGGACCCGGAAGCATTCGTCACGGTCGAGGAGCCGCGCGAGATCCGGAGGGGATGGATGCAGGCGACACCGCGCCAGCGGATTCCGGCTGCATTGCGCGTCAGCAAGTGGGCGCCGCGGCCGATCAACCCGACGCGCCGCGATCGTGAGGGGCCGCGCACCGAGGAGAAGTAGCCGGGCTCAGCTCAGCTCGACCTGCCGCGCGTCGATCACGTCCGGCACCGCGCGCAGACGATCCATCACCTCGTCCGGGATGCGAACGTCCACGCTCACGGCGGCGAGCGCTTCACCGCCGGCCTGCATGCGCGCCTGGTGATACTCCGCGATGTTGATCTCTGCACTGCCGAGCACCGTGCCGACCCGGCCGATCACGCCCGGCACGTCACGGTTGCGGATCACGAGCAGTGATCCGCTCGGGTGCACGACCACGCGGAACCGGTTGATACGCACGATGCGTGGGTGGCGGCCCGCGACGAGCGCGCCGGCCGCACGTGATTCGGCGTCGCCCTTGCCAAGCCGCACCTCCAGGAACTCCTCGTCACTGCCATGCGTGCCTACGCGCGTCCGCTCGACCCGGATCCCGCGCGACTCCGCCACGTGGATCGCATTGACGAGGTTCACAGCACTCGCGCCGACGACGTCGCGCAACACACCGGCGATCGCGGCACAGGTGATCGGTCGCATCGCGGCTTCATTCGGACCGCCGTAGCGCACCGCGATCCGCGTGACCGGCTCGTTCGCCAGCATCGCCACAAGGCGGCCCAGGCGCTCGGCCAGGTCCAGCAGCGGACGCAGCCGACGCATCTCCTCGCCGCCAATCGCCGGCGCGTTCACCGCGCTCGTCATGTCACTGGCGCCCAGCGCACGACGCACACCATCACTGATCTCGACCGCAACGCTGTGCTGCGCTTCCGCTGTCTGCGCACCCAGGTGCGGTGTCAGAACCACGTTCGGCAGTGAGCGAAGCGGATGATCTGCGGGCAACGGCTCCTGGTGAAACACGTCGAGTGCGGCGCCGGCAATCGCACCGCTGCGCAGCGCGTTGACCAGTTCGTCCTCCTGGATGACCTCGCCGCGCGCCGCATTGATGATGACCGCCGTGCGCTTCATGCGCGCCAGCTCGCGAGCGCCGATCAGGCCGTTCGTCGCTTCGGTCAGCGGAACGTGCAGCGCAACGACGTCGGCCTGCTCGATCAGGTCGTCGAACGCGACACGCTCGACGTCGAGCTCGAGCGCACGCTCGTCGGACAGGTACGGATCACTCACGATGACGTGCATGCCGAAGGCACGTGCGCGTCGTGCAACCTCTCCACCGATGCGCCCTGCGCCGATGAGACCGAGCGTCTTGCCGTGAAGCTCGAAGCCCGTGAAGCTCTTGCGGTCCCATTCGCCCGCGCGCATCGACCGATCCGCGGCCGGGATGCTACGCGCCAGCGACAGCAGCAGCGCGAGCGTCAGCTCCGCGGCCGACAGCGTGTTGCCCGACGGCGCATTCAGCACCGCGACACCGCGCTCCGTTGCAGCAGCGACGTCGATGTTGTCGACACCGACGCCGGCGCGACCGATCACGCGCAGCCGCTTCGCGTACTGGAGCGAGTCGCGCGTGATGCGTGTCGAGCTCCGCACGATCACGGCGTCGCACGGCTCGATTGCGCGCGCGAGCTCCTCGCCCTTTAGTCCGCTGGCCTGGATGATCTCGAAACGGTCGTCGCTCGACAGTGGTGCGAGACCCTCGGCCGACATGCTGTCAGCGATCAGGACACGATAACGCGGCATTGGTCAGGCAGGCATCTACGTGAAATGACAACGGCAGGGCGCCGGCGCAGCGCGCACCGGCGTCCTGCCGCTCAGCGTGTTACGAGCTGAATACGTCGCTCAGCGCGTCCAGCAGATTCTCCGTCTCGGCAACGGTATGGTCGCCCATCGTACCGATGCGGATCGAGTTGTCCTTCATCTTGCCGTAGCCGGTCGCCATGATGTAGCCGCGCTCCTTGAGCGCTGCGCATGCGCGCGGGCCGGTCCACGGCTCGGGAACCATGATGGTCGTGGTCGTCGGTGAGCGGTAACCGGTCGGCGCCATGATGCTCAACTTCACGCCGCGATCATTCATGTCCTGCACCCACGCATACACGCGGTCCGCCATCGCCTGGTGGCGGTCCCAGCGTGCTTCGTTCGTCTCGGCGCGCATCGCCTCGAGCTGGACCTCGAGCGCGTAGAGCAGGGAGACGGCCGGGGTGTTGGGCGTCTGGTTCTTCTGGATGTTGCGCTCGAACTCGTGGAAATCGAAGTACACGCCGCGATCCATCTTGCGGTTCGCCCGCTCGAGCACGTTCTTCTGCGCAACGCCGAACGCGAGGCCCGGCGGCAGCGCGAAACACTTCTGCGAGCCCGTGAGCACGAAGTCGAGCTTCCAGTCATCCGTGAACACCGGTGTACCGGCCATCCCGCTCACGCTGTCCACGAGCAGCACGACGTCGCCGGCATCACGCACGACCTGCGCGATCTCGCGAATGGGGTTGAGCACGCCCGTGGACGTCTCGGAGTGCACGACCGTGACCGCGTCGTAGATGCCGCGCCGCAGTGCGCCGGCCACCATGTCGGGTGTGTGTGCCTCGCCCCACGCCACCTCGAGCGGGTCCGCCTGCAGCCGTGTCGCGACCGTGATCTTGTAGAAGCGCTCGCTGAATGCGCCGTTCACGAGTGCGAGCACCTTGCGGCGTGCGCCGTTGCGGACGGCGCCCTCCATGAGACCCGTTGCCGAGGAGGCGGACAGGTAAACCGGTCGATCCGTCTGGAAGACGTACTTCAGGCCCGGCTGGATGCGGGCGATCATCTGCTCCATCTCGGCGACTCGATGACCGATCATCGGCCGTGTCATCGCCTGCAGCACTTCGGGGCGGACCTCGGTCGGACCGGGAAGGAAGAAGCGACCGAAGTCTTGCCTGGTGTCCTGTTTCATTCGGGATTTCTCGCGTACGGCAGGTAGGATCTGTACTCGGGCTCGAGCAGCTCGAGTCCCTTCTGGAAAAGTGCGCGATTGAACGCGCGACGCGTTGGCTGCCCGCCCAGTGCGAGCGGCAGCACTGGTGCCAGGCTCGGCGTGCGGATGACCACATCCGCCTCCGCCGTCACAGCCGGACGCTCGACGACACCGGCATACGCGACGAACACGTCGGCTGCGTCCGCTGCCTCGAGGTCCGTCGCGCCATCACCGACCATCATGAACGAGCCACCGATCTCACTGCGCCACACGCGCAACAGCTCGCGCTTGCCGAACGCCCAGGTCAGCGGCGATGCGGCATCGAAATCGTCGTACTCGCCCTTGGCATCGAACGAGATGTCCACCGCAGCGACTGCGCGGGCCGGCAGGCCCAGCTCAACGGCGAGGGCTTCGACGGCAGGGCGTATACCGGCACTCATGATGCGCACCTGCACGTTCTCGTCGAGCAGCGCCTTCACGGTTTCGCGCGCGTCCGGCACCAGGTTGTCGATGTAGATCTGCTTGAGCGCCTCGACGTCGCCCCGCGTGGGCTGCACGAGCGCGAGCCGTCGGCTGTACACCTCCTCCATCGGGATCTCGCCGCGCATGACTGCCTCGGTGAGATCACGAACGGAAGCGCCATGACGTCGCGCCAGTTCCTCGATACCTTCGACTGCAGACAGCGTCGAATCACAATCGAAAACGACGGTGCCAACCCTCGACAGGCGCCTCACCGCGGCACGCCCGCCGCCGACGGCCGCACCGCCTGCGTCAAGATCTGCTTCATGGGCCGTATGTTGGGATCGGGCGCAGTCTGCGGCAAGTATCCGTCAGGGAACGATGACGAGCTCGAGACCGAGGTAGCGCTCATCCGTCAGGAAGAACTCGCCCAGGCGCGAAACGCCGTCGTGGAACCGCACCATCAACCGGATCGCGCGGCCACCGTGCGTGAGCCCCGCGCCGGCAACCGCGGCAAGCGACGTTCGCCACTCTGTGCGCTCGGCCGCCTGCAGATCCACCCCGGCGAACGCTTCGCTGTAGGGCCCGAGCTGCCACTGATACTCCGCGCCCAGCTCCAGCTCCGCACGATCGTGTGCGCCCAGACCGCGCGCGCGCATCTCGTAGGCCGTGTTCGACCGGAACACCCAGGCGCCGCCGCCGTAGAGGCGCAGCCGGTCGATCGCGCGCGCCGCCGTGAGCTCCAGCGCCTCGTGCCCGAACTCGATACGCTCGGCGTCGGCATAGATCATGAACTCGTCGCCCAGGTGTGCGCTGCGATGCATGATCGCAATGCGGCCGGACCAGTCGTTGTGCCGCACCTCGACCGGCAGACCGATGAACCAGTCCGTAGCCAGCTCGTCGCGACTCGGGTACTCGATCCGGAACCGCGCGAACGCCACGGCCTCGGCGAGCAGCACAGCACCACCACCCGGCCACGCACTCAGTTTCACGAGCGGCAGCGAGCCACCGATCGCCGCAGTCACCTGCACGTCACGGGCGGCATCCACCGAATCGCTGAGCATGAACGGTTGCCGTTCCGGCCCGCGGGTACGCAGCAGATCCGTGCGCAGCAGCCCGAGGCCGAAGCGAGGCGAGAGCGGATCTGCCTGGGGGTGACTGTAATGGCGGATGCGCGGCAACAGCCATTCGCTGGCCTGCGCCTGCGCTGCAGTCGGGCAGCACGCAAGGATTGCGGGAACGACCAGCAGCAGACACCGTGCGGTGATGCCGGACAATGCGTACTCCGCGCGAAGGAATCGGATGCGTACGTCCGGTGGTGGCCGGATGGCCCGGACGAACGCTGGCGGAATCAGATGCTGATCCCCCCACGCCGCAAGGCTGCACATGAACGACCGCGCACGCAACAGATCCGAGGGCCCGCCCGGACGAAGCGGGCGACTGCATCGACTGCGCGCAGAGGCACTGGCTTTCGAGCACCCGGACGCCAGTCTGGCCGGCGCGTTCGATGCCGCCCGCGAGCGCGCGATCGCGCCCGTCCGCGACGAACACGGGGCTGCGCCGCCGACGCGCGTGGTCGCGTTCGAGCAGGCAGCGCTCTCCGCATTTGCGGCACTCGTCATCGGTGATCATGACCTGGCACGGACACGTATCGCCGCAATCGCCGGGGAGCGGGCCGGCCTCCTGACCGCATGGCTGATCGGGCGCTACTACGGCTATACGGGCGATCCGGAAGCCGCGTCCTGGCTGCGTCCGGCCGCGGACGCGCTCGCGCTCGCGCTCGCGGGCACGATCGGGATCGGGACCGGCGGACAGGCGCATCATGACCCGCTGCTGCCGGTCGTCGCGCGGGAACTGATCGCGATCGCCGAGACCACGGGCGACCCGGACCTGGCCACCATGGTGCGGCGTCTCGCAGGCGGCGCGAATCCGGCCACGCCCGCGGACACCGTGCTCGAGCGCCTGGCCGATGTGAGTACGGCCGCGGGTGACGACGGCCCGGAGCGCGCCTTGAATGCGCTGCTCGGAGGCCGGACGAACGACGGAATCGCCGGGTGGGAGACGCTCGCACGCGCGGGCCGCACCCGTGCGCGTGAATGGGTCCTGCCCCTCCTGGCCGCAGGCATCCTGGGCATCGATCCGGATGCCGAACGGGGAAGGCTGCGGCTCCGGCTGCACGTCCCGGCAGCCTGGCCGCGCTGGGGCGCCGGCAGCATTCGCATGGGCGACGCTGCCGTGGACCTGCACATCTAGCGCGACGACAGCAGTATCACGATCAGCGTGGACCAGGTACGCGGCGCGCTGCCGATCACGTTGATCCTCGAGCCGACCGTGCACGCACCCGTCGAGGCATGCCTGGTGGACGGCCAGGCCGCGGACCTCGCGCTGCGGTCGTTCCCCGACCGCGTCATCGTACCGGTGCAGCTGGTGCTCGACGCACCGCGCGAGCTGCGGATTTCGCTCGGAGGCCGCGAGTAGCGGGAGACTTGCCGTGCTGGCCGGGTGCCTGACCTGGCAGAAGCGGCGGCCGTTCCAGGCGGGGCGGCCGCGCGCGTAGCAGAGGCGGTGCGGCAGCTGGTGTAAAAAAACCGCCCCGGGCGCTGCCTGGGGCGGTCTCTCTCACCGATCGGGTACGGCGCTCAGCGTGCGACCATCCGTCCGTCCTCGACCAGCAGCTCGCGCAGGTGCGCGGGCCGCTTCGGGACGGCCGTCTTCAGAATGGATCGCGCGTAAGTGATTCGTTCGTCGTCACTTAGCAAATCGACGACGGAGATCGGAGCGCCGTAGCGCAGGAGCAGCCGCTTGGCGTCCTTCGCCACACTATCATCCATCGCTCCTCCAGGATCGATTGGGGGGATGAGTGGCAAATCTACCGCAAAACAGTTTGCGGGGCAATCCACACGGGGCGGTCCACAGGTTGCACCACGGGCGGCAAACGCACGGAGGCGTGTGGATGTGGAATCCGATTGAGCAGTACCGGCAGCGCCGGGCGCGCCGGCGGTTCGTGCCCCGGAAGCCGCGGGTCGGCGTCGGCAGAACGGCCCGGATCTCGGTCGTCGCGCTGGTGGTGATCCTGGCGGTCGCCGCGGTCCTGGAGATGCGCGGCGGCGGCACGGCCGAACGGTCGCTGATGCCGTACGCGGAGAGCGCGGCGGTCGAGCCGGCGGACCTCATCGCGACGGCAGGCCGGCGCCATCGGCTGGTTCTGCTTGCGGATGTTCCGGGCGCTGCCCTGCCGAAGCGTTTGGCCGCACGCGCGGTGCAGGTGCTGGTCGAGACCTCCGGAATCGACGCACTCGTCGTTGACGTCCCGGCCGACGAGCAACCGTTTCTGGACCGGTACTTCCTGACAGTGCCGGAGGACCCCTCCATCCTGATCTCCCGGCCGCGCGCCGTGCGCGAGGCGGAAGGCGTGTCGCGCGATTACCTGGAGCTGTACCGCACGGTCTGGCGCGCCAACGCGGCGCTCGGCCCGGACCGCGCCATCCGGGTCATCGCCGCGGACATGCCCGACTGGCCGCCACGGCCGGGTACCGCGCCGCATCGTGCGGCCGCCGTGTTCGGCCAGCGCGACGCATTCATGGCAGAGCGCGTGGATTCACTGCTGCTCGGCCGGAACAGCCGGGTGCGCGCCCTTTTCTTCATGAGCGGCCTTCATGTGCTGCGGGGAGGTGCTGCGTTGCAGTCGGGCGGGAGCGGCCTGGTCGAGATCACCTGGCTCGCGCAGCGACTCGCGCAGCGCTATCCCGGCGAGGTGTACAGCATTGCGGTGGACGCGTCGGCGGGAAGGGCGCTGGCACCGGACGTCGTCGCATGGCGCCGTACAGGCGCATACGACGTGCTGCGACGCGGTGTGCCGGGCGCGCCGCGATCAGTCGGAATGCGAGTGACGGATGCATTCGACGCGATCGGCGCGCCCGTGAGTGTGGTGGCGGTGCCGGGCACTACGTTCTCGCTGCAGCCCGGCGGACGACTGCGCGACCTCGTTGACGCCTACATCCTGCTGAACTAGAGGATCGGCCCGGCCTCGTCCGTCAGCGCACCACGCCCCTGCACACCGACCTCGCGGGCGTGCGTGCGACCTTCCACCTGCTCTTCACTGCCCTGGCTGTCGCGCTCCGCACTGGTCCTGTCGCCGCGCTCCTGGCGGCGGCTCGGCGGAACGTCCTGCACGCGCTCCGCCTGCTCGCTCAGCTGGCTGAGCAGCTTCTCCATCTGCCGGCCGTTCATCAGCGTCGCGAGATGACCGATCAGGCCGAGCGCGAGCGTCGCGCGGTCCGGCACGGTCAACCGGTCCTGGATCTGGTTCATCAGATCCCGGATCGTCGCGTTGTCGCGCGACTCGCTCTCGGTAGTGCGGGGCGGTTGCGTCATTGGATCTCCTCGGCCGGGTAGCCTTCGTCCGCGACGGCCTGCGCGAGCGAGCGCGGCGTTGTGCGCGATTCGTCGTACTCTACGGTCGCGCGGCCCTGCTGCAGATCGACGTCCGCCTTCGTCACGCCGTCCATGTCCTCGAGCGCCTCCGTGACGGACTTCACGCAGTGGCCGCACGTCATTCCGGAAACCTTCAGTGTCGTCGTAGCCATCGTTCCTCCAGAGAGGCGCGGCAGGACCGCGCCGGTTGAATCGCAATGGCACCTGCGCCATCGCTTGCCAGTTTCGGGCCGCGCTCAGGCCGTGCGCGCCAGGCGGCGCAGCCGGAGCGAGTTCGAAACGACGCTCACCGAGCTGAGCGCCATCGCCGCACTCGCGATGACCGGCGAGAGCAGCACACCGCTGACCGGGTACAGCACACCGGCCGCGATCGGGATACCGATCATGTTGTAGATGAATGCCCAGAACAGGTTCTGCCGGATCACGCGCATCGTGCGGCGCGAGACCTCCAGTGCCGTCGCGACCGCGCCGGGATCACCACCGACCAGTGTCACGTCCGATGCCTCGAGAGCGACGTCAGTACCGCTGCCGATCGCGAAGCCGATATCGGCCTGCGCCAGCGCGGGCGCATCGTTCACGCCGTCGCCGACCATCGCGACAAGGCGGCCGGTCTCCTTCTGCAGACGCTTGACGGTACGCGCCTTGTCCTGCGGCAGGACTTCCGCGATCACGTTGTCGATGCCGATATCGCGCGCCACTGCACGCGCAGTCGCCTCGTTGTCGCCGGTCAGCATCCAGACATCGATGCCGAGCTCGCGCAGCTTCGCGACCGCCGCGCGACTCGTCGGCTTGGCCGGATCCGCTACCGCCAGTACACCGAGTGCACGACCGTCGACGGCGACGAACACCGGGGTTGCGCCACGGCTCGCCCAGTCGCGCGCGGTCTGCTCGAGCATGCTCACGTCAACGGCCCAGTCTTCCATCAGCGCGCGGTTGCCGATTGCGATGCCGCGGCCGTCGATCACCGCCTGTACGCCGCGACCACCGTGCGACAGGAACGACTCCGGCTCGCTCAGCACGAGCCCCGCATCACGCGCGGCATCCATGATCGCCGCGCCCAGCGGATGCTCGCTGCCGCGCTCTGCGGACGCGGCCAGACGCAGCACTTCTGCGACCGGACCGGCGCTGCGATCGCGGCCGATCTCGATGAAGTCACGGTCGTTCACCACTGCGCCGCCCACGAGTGCAGGCCTGCCCTCGGTGACCGTGCCCGTCTTGTCCAGAACGACGACACCGACATCACGCGCGGTTTCGAGGCTTTCGGCATTGCGGAAGAGGATGCCGCGCTCCGCCGCGCCGCCGGTACCGACCATCACTGCCGTCGGCGTCGCCAGGCCGAGCGCACACGGGCACGCGATGATCAGCACCGTGACAAAGGAAACTGTCGCGAACACGAAGGACGGATCGGGGCCGAACAGCAGCCAGACGATGAACGCGAGCAGCGCAATACCGATCACGATCGGGACGAACACCCCGGCGACCCTGTCGGCCAGCCGCTGAATCGGGGCACGGGAACCCTGCGCCTGCTGCACCAGCCGGACGATCTGCGCGAGCGCAGTGTCACGGCCGACGCGCGTTGCACGGAAACGCAGACTGCCGCTGCCATTGATCGTGCCGCCCACCACCTCGTCACCCGGCCCCTTCTCGACCGGCAACGATTCACCCGTCAGCATCGACTCGTCGACCGTACTGCGACCGCTCTCGACGACGCCGTCCACCGCCACCTTCTCACCCGGGCGCACGACGATGATGTCGTCTACCTCGAGCGCCGTGATGTCCACGTCACGCTCCAGGCCGTCAACCAGGACACGCGCGGTCTTCGGCTGAAGCCCCATCAGCGCGCGGATCGCATCGGACGTGCTGCCCTTCGCACGCGCTTCCAGGACCTTCCCCAGCAGGATCAGCGCGATGATCATCGAGACGGCTTCGAAGTAGACGTCGGGCGGCAGGCCCACACGTGTGAATACCGACGGGACGATCGTCGCGACCGCGCTGTACAGGAACGCCGCGCCGGTGCCCAGCGCGATCAGTGTATTCATGTCCGTCGTGCCGTGCAGCGCACCGCTCCACGCACCACGGAAGAATGGACGGCCCGACCAGGCCAGCACCGGGATCGTCAGCAGCAGCAGCACCCAGCGCAACGTGCCTGCGCTCATCTCGGCCAGGAACGGGAAGACTGCCAGGATGCCGTGCGTCAATGGCATCATCAGACGATGCAGCAGATCGATACTCGCGGCGCCGCTCTCCATCATCATGAGCGGCATCGAGAGCACCATCGAGATCACGGCGATGACCGCGGCAACCGCGAAGCGCTTCAGCAACGTGCGGTATTCGCGGGCACGCGCGATTCTTTCGCGCTCCACGGGGTCGGCAACGTCGATCGGCTGCGCGAGCCGGTAGCCCGCACGCTCGATCGCTTCCGCCATGTCCTCCGCAGTCACCGACTCCGGCAGGTACTCGACACGCACACTCGACGTCGCGACGTTCGCGGACGCACTCACTACACCCGTGAGCGATGTCAGCTGCTTCTCCACAGGCACGCCGCTCGGCGCCATGTCCAGACCCTGCACATGCAGCTCGGTCTCCCCGGTGCGCGCGTCGTAGCCGGCGTTGCGGACGAGCGTCACGATCTCGGCCGCATTCGATGCTGCGGGATCGTACGTGACGGTCGCGCGCTCCGTGCCGAAGTTCACCGCCACATCCAGCACGCCCTCACCCTTCGACACCTTCTTCTGGATACGCGTCGCACACGCAGCGCACGTCATGCCCACGAGCGGCACCGTGACACGCTGGCTGGCGCCGACCCGCGACGGAGTCGCTACGGCGACATCGTCAGATCGATCATCCATGTCATGCCTCCCCTCAGCGCGCGTGCTTGTACATCAGGTCCAGGACCTCCTGGTACGTGCGCTCCGCTTCCACCGCATCGCCCGAGCGCAGCGCATCCGTGATGCAGTGCTCCAGGTGGTTCCGCATCATCAGCTTGCCAACACCCCGCAGTGCTTCCTGCACCGAGGAGATCTGCGTGAGCACGTCCGCGCAGTAGCGCTCGTCCTCGATCATCCGGTGAATGCCACGAACCTGCCCCTCGATGCGCTTCAGCCGTGCCAGCGCCTTGTCACGTATCTCCGGCTCGAGCCGGACAGCGTGGGCCCGATGTGACCCCATCGATTCCTCCCTGATAGGTTACCCCCCTAGGGTATATTAGCCGCGGAGGATGGCCACGTCAACCCGGCTCCAGCGCGACGTACCGCCACGCACTGGCACGGACCATGTAACTCCTTGCCAGCATGGCAGATTCACGCAGTCAGGGCGAAGCTGGGCAGGAGCGCTGGTGGCGCCGCGAGGGCGATCCGCGTCGCGGCTTCCGCTACATCGGCTCGAATGGTCGGGAGCTGACATCGGATCGGGCGCTGGATCGGATTCGCGGGCTGGTGATCCCGCCGGCCTGGACGGACGTGCATATCGCGCCGGACGCAGAGCGGAAGGTCCAGGTCTGGGGGTTCGATGCGGCCGGCCGGAAGCAGTACCGCTACAGCGCAGATCACGTCGAGCGACAGGACGGGAAGAAGTGGCGTCGCGTGCTGCACGTCGCGGATGCGCTGCCGGATCTGCGCACTGCAACCAACTCTCATCTGAAGCGTCGCGTGCTCGACCAGGAGAAGGTGCTGGCCACCGTAGTACGCCT
>CAYLME010000037.1:0-24690 GCA_964384585.1 uncultured Gemmatimonadaceae bacterium
CGTCCTGTTCACTGCACCATCTTCGCGCCGTTGTCGATCAGCAGCTGTCGCAGGATCGAGCGGTGACAGTGGCTCTCGTCTTCGCAGTAGCACCCGACCGAGATGTTCGTCTGCTGCGACAGCGCGGCGAGCAGCGAGAGCGCGTGTCGCGCCTCCGGCGTGCTCATCTCCTTGCGATACTTCCGCTCGAAGGCGCGCCACTGTGCCGGCGACTCGGCCTGCTGCGCCATCTTCATCGTTTCGAGTGAGGGCGCGAGGTTCGGAAACCACACGTCGTAGTAGTCGCGCTTCGCGATTTCGGTTCTGGGCACGCCGCGCGGCGGTCGTCGCACTGTGCCGATGCGCAGGCCTTCGCCACTGGCCCGTGGTGCGCCGAGCCGGACGACCCGTATGCTCATCGCTGCGCCCCGTTCGAAGGGAACCCGATGCCCAGCGGCAGGACGGCGCCGAACTCCGCCTGGATGAACGGCTCCACGCCTGCGGGCCCGCGTATCACCAGTTCCGGCGCCTCGTCCGGCGCTACGTACAGGCCGAAATCGAAGAACGGACAGCACCGGCGCTCCAGCGCAATGAACCGCCCGACGAGAGCGACCACCTCGTCGCTGTCGGCGAGCGTGAAGCGATAGCCGGCCTCTGCCGGCCGGACCGAGACCACTGCACCGAACAGCGCGCGCATCACGTCGTGATGCTCCGTTCGCTGCCCCGGCTCGAGCGCGCCCATATCACACGCGAACACCACCTCACTCCTCATGCCATCCCTCCCCCTCTCGAACCATTTCCAGGAATTCCTGCACTTCCTCCCTGAACCGCGCCCATGCCGGCTCGTGTTCCAGCAGCACGTGATTGCGGCTGTCGAGCGCGACGAACCGCGCGTTCGGGATCTGCGCGGCCATGTGACAGCCCTCCTCGAATGGTACCATCGCATCCCCACGCGGATGCAGCACGAGCACCGGCATATCGAGCTTCGGCGCGAGGTCACGCACGTCGATCGCGTGTGCCGTCTCCTCGATCCGCACGGCGTTGTCCACCGGTACCGTCCGTGTCAGGTCCTCGAACCAGCGCATCTGCTCGGGCGTGCCTTCCGGCACGAAGAGGGCGCCGAACACCTGCCGGAACGCTGCCATGTCGCGGCCCCAGCCGACGCGGATCATCTCGCGCAACAGGGTCGCATCGATCTCCTTCTTCGCTGCCTTCGGTCGATGGTCGCGACCGCGCGTGTAGCCGCCGTACAGCACGAGTCCGCTCACGCGTTCCGGGTGACGTATCGCGTACGCGATCGCAACGGCACACCCCTGCGACATGCCGAGCAGCGGGAAGCGTTCCAGGCCCAGCACATCGACGACCGACTCGAGGTCGCCGACCCAGGCGTCGAAGGAGAAGTCCTCGATGTCGTGGTCGGAAAGCCCGCAGCCGCGCTCATCATAACGGACGAGCGTGTGCGTGCTGCTCAGCTCGCGCAGCCAGTGCTTCCAGACCGGACTCTCCCAGTCGTGCTCGAGGTGCGTCAGCCAGTTTGCCGGCCTGACGAGCGGCGGACCCTGGCCGCTCAGCGCGTACCCGATGCGTACGCCGTCGCGCGCGCGGCAGAAACGGATGCGCTGCTGCTGGCGCTGCGCAGCCGCTGCCGACGCGGGCGCGGTCTCTCGCGTGCCGCCGACCGCGAACGGCTGGTACGTGCCGGCGCTGGCGCTCTCGATGGGCCGGACGTCGCCGACGAAGCGAAAGCCGCGGCCGCGGACGGTGCGGATCACCTGCTGCGCATCGCCATCGTCGTCCAGTGCCTGTCGCAGCAGCTTGATGCGCGTGTTGAGTGTACCCGGCGTGATGAAACGATGTCCCCAGACGTGATCCAGCAGCTCGTCGCGGCTGACCACTCGCTCGCGGTTTTCGATCAGGTGGCAGAGCACTGCGTAGACCTGCGGCTCGAGATGACGCGCCTCACCGTCCCGTGACAGCTCGCAACGCCGGGTATCGAGCACGAAGTCGGCAAACTCGTAGATCATCGATTCCTCCACGCGCGCAGGCGCGCGGGTGTCACATCATCCCACTCGTGCGTCCGCACCGCCACCTCCACTCCCGATCTCCATCCGATCTCCACGCAAGCTCCAGCAAACCTTCAGGCAGGCGCGGGCAGCCGGCCGCATCGTTGTCTGCAGTCAGAACCGGCGCGAACGGCGCCGCCGACCCGTGAACCCGGAGACACCGATGACCCGCCTGCTGCCTGACCCGACGTTCTACCCCACTGCTGCCCTGGCGCGTGAAGCGCCGGCCGAGCGGCTGGCCTATGTCGCACTGCTCGCCAGCGACGACAACGGTCACACGGACGCACTCGGCGTGGTCGATACCGACCCCGCGTCCGCGAGCTACGGTACGCTCATCGGCCGCGTGGATTTCCCGAACGCCGGCAACGAGCTGCACCACTTCGGCTGGAACGCGTGCAGCTCGCACCTGTGCGGGTATGCACCGAACCCGCACATGGAGCGGCGTTACCTGGTCGTACCCGGCACGCACAGTTCACGGATCCACGTGGTGGACACGCGACCCGACCCGCGCAACCCGCGGCTCGTCAAGGTGATCGAGGGCGAGGAAGTGATGGAGCGGACGGGATATGCAGCGCCGCATACCGTCCACTGCGGTCCGGACGGTATCTACATGAATGCGCTCGGTGCACCCGGTGGCGACGGTCCCGGCGGAATCTTCGTCCTCGACCACGAGACGTTCGACGTCCGGGGTCCCTGGGAATCCAGCCGTGGCCCCCAGCATCTCGCCTACGACTTCTGGTGGCACCTCGGCCACGACACGATGATCACCAGCGAGTGGGGCACGCCCAATATGGTGCGTGATGGCCTGAACCCGGAACTGCTCCTCGCCGGCAAGTACGGTAATGCGCTCCACGTCTGGGATCTCAAGAAGCGATCGCACCTGAAGAAGCTGGAGCTGGGTGCCGAGCAGCAGATGGTGCTCGAGCTGCGCCCCGCTCACAACCCGCGTCGCGCATACGGCTTCGTCGGCGTCGTGATCAGTCTTGCGAATCTGTCGAGTTCGATCTGGACGTGGTACCTCGACCGGGAAACCGGCGAGTGGGCAGTACGAAAGGTGATCGAAATTCCTGCAGAACCGGCCGACCCTGCTTCGCTGCCACCGCTGCTCCAGGGGTTTGGCGCGGTGCCGCCGCTCGTCAGCGACATCAACCTCTCACTCGACGATCGCTTCCTGTACGTATCGTGCTGGGGCACGGGCGAGCTGCGCCAGTACGATGTGACGGACCCCTTCGATCCGGTGTTCGTCAGCTCCGCGAAGATCGGCGGAATCGTCAATCGCACGCCCCACCCGCGCGATCCTGCCCGGCCGCTGAACGGCGGACCGCAGATGGTCGAGGTGAGCCGCGACGGTCGCCGCGTCTATCTCACGAACTCGCTCTACAGCCCGTGGGACGCGCAGTTCTACCCGGACGGCATCCGCGGCTGGATCGCGAAGCTGGACGTGGATCCCGATCACGGCGTCGCATTCGACGAGCGCTTCCTGATCGAGCTCGACAACGGCTATCGCCCGCACCAGGTCCGTCTCGAGGGCGGTGACGCGTCGTCGGACTCGTTCTGCTACTCCTGAGACAGCGGAAACGGATACGAGGCCCGACATGGATAGCGCAACCGGCATGATCCTGCTGCTCGGCGCAGTGCACGGCATCAACCCGGCAATGGGCTGGCTGTTCGCCGTGTCACTCGGCCTGCAGGAGGGGCGCGGCAGTGCGGCGTGGCGTGCGCTCGGCCCACTGGCTCTCGGTCATGCGCTCGCGATCGCTGCGACGCTGCTTGCCGCCGCCTTGATCGGTCTCGTCATACCGTTCGAGCTCCTTCGCTGGATCGCCGCCGCAGCGCTTCTCGCGTTCGGAATCCGCAGCCTGCTGCGACACCGGCATCCGCGGCTTGCAGGCATGCGTGTCGGTGCACGCGACCTCACCGTGTGGTCGTTTCTGATGGCATCAGCGCACGGTGCTGGACTCATGGTGCTGCCGTTCGTCCTGCGGATGTCGGAGACGGCAGCGCATCACGGGATGGTGCACGGCGGTCACGTCATGGATGGAATGAGCGCGGTAGCGACGGCGGGCGTGGGGGCCGCACAGACTGCGACCGCGGCAGATCCGGCGCTGCTCGTTGCGACGGTCCTGCATACGGCGGGATATCTGGCGGTCGCCGGCGCCATCGCGTGGCTCGTGTATACGCGGCTCGGCGTGCGCGTGCTGCGCACCGCGTGGATCAACATCGACCTGGTGTGGGCGGTCGCGCTGATCGTGACAGCGTTACTGACTCCGCTGCTTTGAGGAAAACGGGTCCGGCGCTGGCGCGTGAGCGCGGCGCCGGCCCGTCATTCAGCCCGACGTCGCCAGACCGACGCCGCCCAGCGGCGTCGTCTCGAAGCGCTCGCCGAACCCCGCGATCATGGGACGCGCCTGACGGATCGCCTCCTGCACCGCAGGCAGCTGCAGTGATGCCTGGTGGCTGTCACGGTCGGTCCACACTTCCGTGATCCAGAGCGCGTTCTCGTCCGCGGCATCGTGCGCGATCACGTAGGATACACAACCCGGCATTGCAGTCGTGCCCTCGAGCAGGATTGCCGCGAGTGCGTCACGCTGGCCCGGTTGTGCAAGCATCTTTCCGATCAACCCGTACATCGCCACCCCTCCATTCGGTCGATCTGTCGGTGCCATTCGCGGCGCGCCGCTGCTGTATGCCACGGGCATCAGTAGCGCTGCGCCTGCCGTTGCCAGGAATGCGCGTCGCTGCATCCGTTCCTCAGTCCCTGTCCTGCGGGTCCGGCGGCGGCAGCGCGGGCGCGCCGTCATGCGACGCGTCCGCACCGCGCACGATTGCCGTGACGCGTTGCGCGATGTGGCGAATCTGCCGGCTGCGCTCACCGCGCCAGCGCGGCAGGCGAATCAGGTTGCCCAGGATCGCACCGACGCCGCTCGCACCGAGCATGGACGAAACGAAGATTGCGCTTGGCGCATCGCCGGCGATGAACAGGCCGCCAGCCGTGGCGACACCCGTGGCCAGGCCCAGCAGACCGAGCGCGTTGAGGCCGGCCGCGTCGCCCTTCACCGTTTCCATGCGGAGCCGGTGTCCACCGGCCGCGGGCTCGACGCAGGCGTGCAGGTTGCCGTTCGACCACTCGCGCAGCCCACCCTGCGTACGGACCTGGCCGCGTGCGCGAAACGTGGCGCGCAGTTCTGCGACCAGCTGTTCCCACTCGGCATCCGTGAGCGCTCGCGGAAGGTGCACCGTGTGTGCGACGTCGATCGGCATGCCGAGCGAGCGCCGCCGCGGCCGGACTGCAGCAGCATCGAGCGACGCCGCAGCACGCGCGATCGCGTCCGGCTCGACGCCCACTTCCACGCCGATGCTCTGGATCTCGGCCAGCGTCATCCCGCTCGACGCGGACGCTGCAGGCTGCGTGGCAGTCGGACGCGTCGCCAGCTCCAGGATCTTCCGGACTTCGGCTTCCTTGTAGCGCCGTTCACTCATGCCGTTGCTCCGTTGGTCCGCCTCATGACACTACCATCCGCGATCGTCGTGTGATTCGCCGCGCGGCACTTCACCATCGACGCTCGAGAACCGCGGCAGCCGTCGTTTCGTGGCATCGATGTGATGGCGGTTGTGATAGATCGTGAAGAACGCCAGCTCGCGCATCGTGAGACGGCCGAGCAGTGGATGTGGAACACGCACCCGGTCCATGCTCACCTCGCGCCACTTGCCGATGCCCTCCTGCAGGCGGGCATTCACGCGGTACCAGCGCGACAACAGCAATGTCCGCCGCACGATCGGATCCTCGTTGCCGCCATCGTCGCGCTGCGGAACGTAGCGACCGCTTGCACCGCCGCCACTGGCGAGACGGGCACGGTACGCGTTGCGCAGGTCGTCGTACGTGCGTGACGCGTGCGCCCTGCCGAACCGCAGCTGCAGCAGCCACGGCGAGACCGTGTACGCCCGTGCCGCCGCACTCACCGCGATGTTGAGGTGATCCAGATGCTGTGCCGGTGTCCATGCGTCGCCCACCCGCAGACCGATCTCGCTGGCATCGAGCGAGCCGAAGAAGTCACCAACCTCGCGCTCGACGACCGAGAGGGTCTCGAGAATCGAGGGGATCGTGTGCAGTGGATCGTCCATCGAAATACCTGTCCCGGGACCGCTGAAGGATTGCGGCGTGCGCGCTCCACTCAAGTATTGCGACAGCAGACACGCCACTCAACCGCGATGGCTCAACCGCCCAGCCACGAGCCGCGCGGGTGGATTCCGGGCCGGGCTGTGCAGCCGCAGGCGGGCTCACTGCGTCACAGCGACTTGCGGAAGTGGACCGATCGCTCGACTTCCTCGAAGCCGAGCGCGAGGTGGGCGGCCTGGCTGCGATGGTTGTCCAGCAGCGCATCCGACGCGAGCTCGGCATACCCGTGCTCGCGGGCCCACTGTTCGGCGGCCTCCAGCAGCCCGCGCCCGTGCCCGCCGCCGCGCAGGTCCTCGTCCACGAACCAGCTTTCGACGTACGGCGTCTCGCCGCTGCATCCCTCCGCGTAGTTCCGTACGGCCAGCTCGAGGAAGCCGCCGAGCCCGCCAGCCGGACGCTCCAGCACGAACACGGCCGACGGCGACAGCTCGCCGGTGGCGCGACCATCGAGGAAGGCGTCGATCAGGGGCATGTGGTCAGACTCCTCGGTGCCCGGGTAGAGTCCGAACAGCATGCGCAACCACTCGTTGCGGTCCGACGGCCGTAACGCCCGCACCGCGGGGCTGCCTCCGGGCGATTTCGTATTCATCCGGGTATGCGTGGCTCCTGGTGTCGTCATTGCATTCGCCGACCGGAAACCGGCCGCTGCTCGCAGGCGTAGCATCGACCGGGCCGGGAGGCGCGGCGTGGCCAGGCGCCCACGGCATCCTTAGCTTGAGTTGCCGCGCGTTTCGCTCCAGTGACGTGCGTTGCAGACAGCATCTCATCCGGACCGGCATGCAGGAACGCGACGACACTGACCTTCCGGCACGGCGACCGCCCGCGACGCCGGCGGACACCGGCAGGATCACCACCTCGGAGCTCGAGGCGGTGATCCGTCGCGCCTCGGAGCTGCAGGCCGGCACGTCCGCGCGCGCGGAAGAGGGCGTGTCCGAAACCGACGTCGTGCGGATCGGCCAGGAGCTCGGCCTTGCCCCGACTGCCGTCCGGCGCGCCATCGCGGAGGTTCGCAACAGACCAGCCGCGGAGGGCGGCGCGCTCACCGCAATGGTCGGCGAGCGCGTGGTGCGCGCCTCGCGCGTGCTGCAGCAGCCGGCCACGGCGGTCGCTCCGACTCTCGACCGATACCTGCGCGAAAAAGAGTACATGGTCGCGCAGCGTCGCTTCGGCCATCGTACGCGTTACGCGCGCAATCCGAGTGTCGCCGCCGGCATTGCACGCTTCGCCAGCGGCTTCTCGCGCGCGCATCCGCCCCTCGACATGAAGGAGCTGGATGTTGCCGTCTCCGCCATCAATGGTGCGAGCTGCCTCGTCGAGGTGAGCGTGGACATGGGCGGTACTCGTGGCGGCGTCGTCGCGGGTGTGCTCGGCAGTGGCAGCGCGCTCGCCGCCGGCTGGGGCGTCGCAGTCTGGGCCACGCCGATCGCCGACATCCTCATGCTTCTCGCACTGCCGGTGGTCGGTGGCGCGTGGATCGGCATGCGCGCGATCTACGGCAGTGTCACCGGCGGTGTCAGCGAAAAGCTCGAGTCACTGCTCGACCGGCTGGAGCACGGCGAGCTGGGCTAGCGGCCCGCGTCGGAATCCGACGCGCATCATCGAACGCGGCGGCGTCCCGACTCGTCGGCAGCGTGCGACTCACGGGTCACGTGCAATGCGCAGGCATGCGACCTGTCGCACCCAGCGCGAATGGCGCTGCTCGCCCGGTGCGATGATCTGGAACGGCCCGGCATCCGCATCCAGCGCAACGCCGTCGCGCTCCATGGCCAGGATCGGCGACGGCGTACGGAACACCGGGTCGAGCTCGGCGAGGGAGTAGAGCGCACGATAGCCGTCAACGGCTTCCACGACGACGTAACGCAGCATGTGGTTGCCGCGCATGTCCGCACCACTCGGGAGGTCCGCCTCCGCCAGCACGGCCTGCAACGCAGGTCCCCTGTACGTGCTCACCTCGCCGCTGTGCGACGTACCCTCTGCACTCGACTGGGGCAGCTCGCTCAGCTGTGCGGCCGTCAGCGCAACGGGTTCGGCGACGTCGCCGTAGATCACCAGCGCACCCGGCACGGCGACCGGACAGAGTGTGCGATCCTGCGCCGTGATGGCAAACGGAGCGAGCAGCACGCCGATGAGCGCAATACCTGACATGAGTGCGGCGCGCATGCTGCGGCACTGAATCATCATTGTCGTGGAGCTGGTTCTTTCCATTCGAGTCGCGCGGCCGAACTACACCAACCGCTCGAGCCTGCCCTTGCGACGGACAAGGTTCCTGTAGTCCCACTGGATGTCGCGGGCCTTGCCAAGCCAGCGCTGGAGAGCGTCGATGTCCACGTCGCTCGTGTCATTGTAGCGTGCTTCGGGGTTCAACCGGCGACCTGTTCGGTCTCGGCGTCGGCGCTGGGACCGTAGATGTCAGGCACTTTCGAGCCGATCGAGCGCAGATGCGTCGAAAGCTGGCCGCGGTGATGCACGCAGTGGTTGAGCGTAAAGCCGATCCACTGCGCACGCGCCATGTTCATCATGCCGAAGAAGTCGAGTGACTCAGCCAGCTTGTCGTCGGGCATGGCGCGCACGCGCGCGAGCCGCGCCGGCACCTCCGCCTCGTAGAACGAAACGACGTCGGAAACCTGACCGAACGCGGCTTCCGCCTGCTTCACCCTTTCGGGATCGAAATTGAAGATGCCCTGCTCGATGCTTTCCAGAAACCACGCATCGGCTGTCGCGATGTGTGTCAGCAGCTCCCACGTTGAACGCGATTTCGGGTCGGGCCGATAGTCGCGATGGGCATCGCTCGCCGCCGCGAGCACACGCACCGTCGCCGGGAACTCGCGCTCCCAGAGTGCCAGCATGGCTTCTGCGACGACGCGTGCTGCTTCCGGATTCGACATTCCACCTCGCTGGCGAACGGGTTCGTTGCTGTCGGAGCGAGACATGATAACCACACGGGCGCGTGCTGGCTACGCGATCCGCCGTGCGGCTCCTGCGCTACCGTACGACCAGCGTGCGGGCCCCGGCGCTATCCCGGCATCAGCGCCAGCGTCGCGCCGACCGGATCGCGGATGGCGGCATACACATACTCCCCATTCGCTCCGCGTTGCGCCTTGATGACCGTGCCGCCGTCCTGTTCGACGAGGCGGATGCTCTCGGCCAGATCGCCCACGGGCAGGTAGATGATCCAGACAGGCGGCAGGTCGGCGTTCGTACCGCGCGCATGGCAGACGCCGGCTGCCGGGTTGCCATTCCCGTCCAACATGATGAAATCGGTGTAGCCCCCGTCACCATCCTCCATGGCGACGTCCTGCACGGTCCAGCCGACTACGTGCCGGTAGAAATCGCGCACAGTCGCTGCATCCGGCACGGTCAGGTCGAGCCATGCGATGCAACCGACCGACCCGTTCGCACCTGCTCCCGCCGTCGCACTGTCCGGCGGCGCGGCAGGCACGAGCGGAATGATGCCGAACGCTGCGCCCGCAGGATCGCGCAGCACGGCCCACTCGCTCGTGCCATCGCCGCTCTTCTGGTGCAGCAAAACCGCGCCGCCCAGGTCCTGCGCGCGCTGCGCACTGGCCGCCACGTCCGCAACCTGGATGTGGGGCATCCACTGGAGCGGGAGGTCGCCGTATGCCGGGCTCTGCTGGCCCAGCCCGATGATCGGCACGCCGAGATTACTCATCAGATCATCCCGCCAGAGCGGATCCTCGCCGGTGCGGAGCACGCGTGAGTAGAAGCTCACCTCCCGCTCGTGCTCGGGGACGGCGATGTCGGCACTGAATACGGCACCGATACGAGGCGCGAATCGTTCACTCATTTCGCTCCATTCCTGTATCCGGTCGTGGTATCCGGACGTGCGATCTGCGCGCCCGGTCCTGCAGCGGTCACCGACAATTGCGCGACGCCTGTGAACACTCGCACATGGCTACGAACGTTCGCGCTCCAGCCTGCGACGCATCTGTTCGCGTGCCGCAGCGGCATAACGGATGCACGCGGTGGTATCGATCAGTCCTTCGGGAGCGGTCTCCATGCGCTGCCAGAATTGCGAGGCGCCCGGATGCGGTGTGATCAGTACGTCGCACGGCAGCTGTTCCAGGAGCTGCTGGCCTGCACGAAAGGCAGCGGTCACCTGCGGGTTGTCCGAGAAACGGAAGTCGTCAGCGGAGACCGGGGTCTGGCTGTCCGCGTAGACGAAACGCAGGCAGCGCTCCCCCTCGCAGGACTGCCACGTCCAGGAAGTGCCACCCGGTGTGTGACCGCCCGTCGGATGCATGGTCAACGCAAGCGAACCGAGACGTACGACGTCGCCGGGCTGCACGACTTCGACGCTCGCAGCCGCAGGCAATGGCAGCGCGATCGCGTGCTGCGGATCATTCTGGCCGGGCGCCTCACCGCCGAGCACGGGCGCGGCGTCCGGACTGGCCAGCACACGGGCACCCGACACCTGCTGCAGCGCCGCAATGCCGCCCGCGTGGTCGAAGTGTTCGTGTGAGTTCACGATGATCCTGATGTCGGATGCACGGAAGCCGAGTGCACGGATGTTCTGCAGGATCAGCGGCGCGGTGTCCGGCAGACCGCCATCGATCAGGATGTGGCCGTCACGCGACGCGATCAGGACCGACGCGAGGCCGCGCGTGCCGACGTAGTACGTGTTGCCGAACAGGTGAAGCGGACGGCTCTGCTGGTTCCATTCGGCACAACTGGGACAGTCGGCTTCCGGATACGGCTGCGTGAGCGAAGCATCCTGCGCGTGAACAATGGTCGCGCAGCACAGGCTCATACCGAGCATGACGACGATTCCTCTCAACATCCCTCCCGCTAACAGTCATTGAATCGAAATACGCAGGGGCGCCGCAACGAGCGGCGCCCCGCGATAGACGAACAACGTCACACGATCACAACACGACCGCCGACGGCCGGCATCCAGCGCGGCCGGCCGGTGCTACGTGCGCGACGGCTCGGCCGGACCTTTCAGGTCTGCCTGCCGTGCCGCGGTCGCGGCGGTCGGCTTGTCGTCACCCAGGTCGAGCGCGTTGAATACCAGCGCAGCGGCCGCACCCGCGACCAGGTTCGCAACCAGGTAGAGCCACAACTGCGACGGCGCTACGATGCCCAGCATCGTGATCCCGACCGCCACGGCAGGATTGAACGCACCGCCCGAGATCGAGCCTACCGAGTACGCACCGACCATCACCGTAAAGCCGATCGCGAGTCCGTAGTGCGAATTGCCCTCGTTGCCGCGTGCCGTTGCGACATTGAGCACCACGAAGACGAGCGCGAAGGTGAACAGGAACTCCGCGACGAAGGCCGGGCCGAATGCCGGAGTGAACACGGTGACGGGTATGTCACCTTTCAGGTACCGGATCGTGAACACTGCGATGACGGCGCCGAGTATCTGCGCCACCCAGTACGCAAGCATGTCGGTCGCCGAGGAGCGGCCACGCAGGAACACACCGAGCGACACGGCCGGGTTGTAGTGCCCGCCGGACACGTGTCCACCCGCGTAGACCATGACCATGAGCGCGGATCCGATTGCCAGGGGGGCGAGCGCGCCCGCACCGGGGTCCAGCACGACCTGACCGATCGTAAGTACGAGGAAGAACGTACCGATCGCTTCGACCACGGTTTTGCGCAGCATGATCAGTCCCCCAGCGAGAAGGTGTACCTGCACGTATACGGGGAAGGTGCGGCATGATGCTGCGGAATCATTGTCCCGCCCGAATCACGCCGTCAAGCACCACTACCGTCCACCGACATCCCGCGAACGACGTCGTTCGTACCGGGATTGCGGTAGCATGAGATGCACGTGGAATGCGCGAGGCACCGGCCAGGCGTCACGCAGGACGACTGGCCGGGACCTGCTCACGTCAGCGAGCCGGTCGGCCGAACCAGGCCGGGATACGACCGACCGTCGCGTACCACAGGAGTACGCCGCCGACCAGCAGGCTGCTCGCGGCGGCCCGGTCCACTCCCTCCGCGGCACTGCGCAAGCCGCTCATGATCAGGATCAGCCCACCGATTCCGGCTGCTGCACGAAGGAGTTGTCCGCGAGTCAGTCCGCTGGAAGCGAGCACCTCGAGCGGCGTCTTCTTCCAGCCGACGAACTCGCGGAACACTCCAGTGACCAGACCGGCCAGTGTACCGAGCGGGCCCGTAATGAAGATGCCGAGCAGAGGACCCTGGTTCGCTTCCGGCGCCAGTATGATCGGACCGATGAACCCGACAAGGAATGACGTCGCCCCTACTGCGAACGACCACAGCGCAACACGTCGGAGTGCATCCGGCATCGACATTTTCCTTGTGGGTCTGTTGATGAACGCGGCGCGAGCCACGTTCGTGCCTGACACCGCCTCAGCCCTCGAGAACGAATGTCACCATCATGTTGACCTGATATTCGACGACCTTACCGCTCTCGACGCGTACCTGCTGCTCCTTGACCCAGGCGCTCTTGATGTTGCGCAGCGTCTTGTCGGCACGGGCGAGTCCCTGAGTGATCGCGTCCTCGAAGCTGGTGGTCGATGTGGCGCTGATCTCCGATACCTTTGCGACGGACATGCCTACCTCCGGGGTTGGAATCCGCTGGAGCCTGCCGATGAGTTCATCGGCGGCACCCGCTGCGAGGCAAACTGCGGGCCGCGCTCAGCCCGGCAGGTGGCGCCTGAGCAGATCCGCTGTCGCGCGCAGCGACATCGGATCCCCCTTCACGCGTGCGATCCTGGGTGCGTCGGTCGAGTGGTCGTGCGGTGTTCCCGCCACACGGCCTGCACTCGGGAACTTGTGCAGCTGCGGCGGTCCGATTCCCCAGTCACTGCCCTGTTGTCGCGGCACGACGTGATAGTGATAATGCGGCACTTCCTGACCGCTGTAAACGCCGTTGTTCTGGTACGTGAGTACCGCGAGCGGCTGGCAGGCGTGCAGCATCGCGTGCGCGATCGCTCGCGCCGCCTCCATCACGGCCGCGCCCTCCGCATTCGTGAGGTCGAGGAGCGTTCCCGCATGTCGTCGGGTGATGACGCAGCACTGGCCGATCTCGAACTGGTACGGGTTGACCACGGTCACGGTGAGCTCGGACTCCGCCACGACCGTCCAGTTATCGTTACGTCCAGCCATGCCCTCGCAGAACTCGCACGGCTCCTGCCTTGGCAACTCGATCATCACAACGCTCCCCACATGACGCCGTACATGGTACCACCCGGTTCAGTTCTGGTCAGTTGCTCCGGCACCCGGGACCGGGAATTGCCGTGATGTGTGCACCCACTTGCAGGAAGGAAGGTGCAGTGATGTCGCGAAATGTATCGGTTCAGAAGAGAACGGAGCGACCGTCGGCCGCGATTCGCGTCAGAGGCGCTGTCGAGCAGCTGCCATCGATCTTCGCTGAGGGCTTCACCGAAATTGTGACCTATCTCGAGCGGGCCGGCGTCGCGCCGACCGGTGCCCCGTACGCCACGTATTTCAACAGGGACATGCAGGACCTCGACATCGAGCTCGGATTCCCCGTGGCCCGGCCGGTCGCCGGTGAGGGCCGCATTCAGTCCTCGTCCATTCCTGGTGGCGACTGGTTGATCGCGATGCACGTCGGGCCGTACGACCAGGTCGGGCCGGTATACGACGAGATCGAGCGTGAGGCCGCGGAATCGGGACGGGAGCTGGTCGGGACCGCGTACGAGTTCTACTTCGACCCTGCGGAAACGCCACCGGAAGAGACGCGAACGGAAATTGGGATGCCGCTGAAGTAACAGTGCAATGCGTGCGGCGTCCCATGCGTTCCGCCGTCGGCGCCCTGCAGGTGCTGCGGTCATACCCAGCGACGCACACGGCCGACAAGGATCGGAACCAGGTAGCCCACCGCACCAGGTAATGCGACGAACGCCACCAGTGCGCGGAGCACCATGCTTCGCGTGCTCGACACGACGTACTTCTTCACCGCGTCGATCGTCCGGGGTCACTGCATCTCCGTTCTCCGCAAGACACGACGATGGCTCACTCCTGCTGCATCAGCTTCACGAGCATTTCGGGCATTGCATGGAAGTGGTCCACGTGATCCGGCGCAGTGTTGCCGGCAAAACCCTGGATCAGGAACGCGCCCGATGAGACCTCGCTCAACTGCTGCATGCCCCGCGGGCCCCAGGTCAGTACCGGTTGCCGCGTGAGTCCGAGCTCGGTGATCAGCCAGTCTGCGGTTTCCGTCGTACTCGCGAACGTGCCGGGAAAGATCTCGGAGTGCGTGATCACGAACCGCTTCTTCCCTGCAATGGCGGCGCGCCCCAGCTCGGCAAAGGCATGCAGGTTGGACTCGTCGAGTGTACCGCCATCGGCCAGGACTGTGCGCTCGGGTACGTACGACGTGTGCATTCCATCGAGCAGCAGGACTGCACCAACACGCGCGAAGTTGTCCGGGTCTCTCAGGATTGCGCGTACCGCACCGTGTCCCGCCGAGAATGCCGTCAGCACGACCTGATCTGCGCGCACCATTCGACCGGTCCGCTCTGTCACGATCCGCGCGGCGCTGTCCACGAGCTGGCGGAATGTTTCCGGCTCGCTGAACGCCCTGTCGTAGGTCATCGACCCTGCACCGACGTTTACGACGGCGCTCACAGCGTCAGCCTCGAGCGCGGCCACGGACTGCTCGGCGAGCCACGCCGCGCCGTGGAAATGGATCACCAGCGTAGCAGGTTCGTCCGTGCTGTCATGGTCCGGTACGAAGATCCGGGTCGTGGCGCTGCCGGGTCCGCTCACGGAATCGACAACGCCGCGCAGTTCGAGGCGCTCGAGTCGCTCGTGTGCCCGCGTCGACTCCTGCATGGGCGAGGGGTTCTGACTCTGTGCCATGCTCGTGGCCGGCGTCATGAGCATCAGCGGCAGTACCCAGCGACATGCTCTCGTGTGCAGTAACTCAGTCATGCAGCTCAGCTGTCGTAAGGAATCGCACGACTTCATCGAGCAGCCGGGCGCGGCCGCGCTCCGGTCGATCGAGATGTACGAAGTGTGTCGCCCCGGGAATCGTCAATGCATATACACTTGCGGCACGTGTGAGATGCTCCTGCAGCATCATCACGTCTTCCGGACGCGACCAGAAGTCCGCTTCGGATCTCAGGATCAACGTTGATGCGGTGATCAATGATGCGTCCCACAGGCGACGTCCGGACGCCAGATAATAGCTGTCCTCCATCGCGCCGCTGGGCGAGCGAAAGCTCGCCGGCGTACGGGATCGGCTGGTCGCATCGCTCGCCAGCGCTGCATCAGCGTATGCGTCCGACACGCGCGGATCACGCCACGCCTCTTTCTGCTCCAGGGGAATGCTCGCGTCCCAGGCGCCGAACAGCGATGCGGCGGTGCTGAGCCGATAGGAGCCGTAAGCGGCGTTGAACCGACCCGGGACATCGGGATCTTCGAGGCTGGATCCGGGTCCGATTCCGTCGTGCTGATTGGTCCCTCCGTAGAGCGTGTTGAAAAACACCAGGTGGCTGACCTTTTCGGGGAACAGCGATGCGTAGTAGCCAGCCCAGTGACCGCCTGTCGCCCAGCCGAGCAACGAGACGGTCGTGACACCTTCGTGCTCCTCGATCCAGTTGACGACCACATCGATATCGCGCACGACCTCGTTCGAACGCACGAGTGGCGGATGCGCATCCGGCGGCTCGCTCATTTCCGGGGGACGGGTTGATCCGCCGTAGCCGCGCGCATCCAACAGGTACACCGCGAAACCGGCGCTCGCGAGATCCGCGGCCAGGGAGTAGCCCGGAACGGCCAGGTCGAAGGACGGTACGGACGGCACGCGCGCCCCGTGCAGCAGCACGAGCGCGGGCAGAGTACGCTGAGCGGAACCGACCGGACGCACCTCACGAACGAAGAGCGTGATGCCAGGATGAGCGGCGATGTAATGGTCGATCCGCTCCGTCTCCTGCGCACTGGCGTCGCCAACTGCCAGCGACGCAGCGGCAACGAATGCAAGCACAGCGCGCACTCGAACTTCCCGTTTACGCATCCGGCAACCCTCCGCCGACCCGCGTCGCGCTTACGAGCATCGCCCGTGCGACGTCAGTCGTTCGCTGAGGGTCCATGCAGCGACGCATTCATCTGACGCACGGCCCCGAGATGGTATGCCAGGTGAATGATGCTGCCGATGACTCCGTCCAGTTCGATGCCACTGACGTGGCGGTCCGAGCCAAGGCTCGCGTGCCATGTGCGACACGTTTGAGCGAGCGATGCACGCAGGTCATCCCACTCCGAAGGCGATACGCTGGGCTGTTGCCACGCCGCCGCCCAGTTCGCCTCCTGGAACGGGTTCTCGCCGTCGGCCCACCGGTTCATCAGGGACAGACCGTACTGGAGGTGGCGGACGTGCGCAGCGACGGACGTCGTGCCGGTCACGCGGGATGCGTCCTCGGCAGAAAGCGCGTCCAGTGAGGCGAGCAGCCCGCGGTCGCCAGGGTTGAGCACGAAAGCGCCCGCCGCAGGCGCGCCGAACACGAGCTCGCTGAACAGGCTCGGAAGACTGCGGTCGATATCGTCAGAGTGCATTGTTCACCAGGCATTTGGACGGAAGTCGTGTACGAAGTACAACACCAGCCAGACGACCCGAACAGCGGGCACCGGAACCTGGCCGAAGCTGTCACGGACATCGGAACTGCTTTATGGACCAGCGGATGGCATGCGGCATCACGGCCTCAACTCGCTCATCAGCGCCAGCAGGTTCCCATCCGGGTCACGGAGGAAGGCCATCCAGAGTTCGTGGTCCGGCATCTTTGCGATCAGGTGCGGCTCCGCTTCGAAGCGGACGCCTCGATTCGAAAGCGTGCTGAATGCGTCCTGGAGATCCGGCACCCGGTAATAGATGATGGAGCCATTCCCGGCCTGCGCGCTGGCAGGTGCATCCAGCATCAGGCGGACGCCGTCCAGATCGAAGAAGCCCAGGCCGGGCGGTGCCTGAAATAAGAATCGCATCCCGAGCGTATCGCGATAGAACCGGATTGCCCGCTCGATATCGCTGACCGGGACGGCGACCTGGCCGATCTCGCTGATTCCGAAGGCACTGGCAGCGTTCGCATCCATGATCGCTCCCGTTCACTCTGGTGATCGTGCTACGGCTTCGAGCGCCCGCCGGCGACACGAGTCCGCAGGGGGTCTTGACCCTGACGCTACGTCAACGTTTACAATGCGGGAGTGGCCACAGCAATGGGATGGGGAGGAGACAGCATGCAGGTCTGGAAGGTGGGCGAGCTGGCGAAACAGACCGGTATCACGGTGCGCACGCTGCACCACTACGACCGGATCGGGCTGCTTGCACCTTCGGAGCGCAGCAGCAACGGGTATCGGCTCTATACCACTGATGACGTGATCCGACTGCAGCAGATCCTGTCGCTGCGCCAGATCGGTTTCTCCCTGGAGGAGACCGCTTCCTGTCTTGGCGATCCCGGGTTCACTCCGTTGCGAGTCGTGGAGTTGCACCTCAGCCGCTTGCGGGAGCAGATCACGACACAGCAGCGGCTGCATGCCCGCCTGGAAGCGCTGGCGGCGCACCTGCGCTCGACTGCAACGCCGTCGGCTGACGAGTTCATTCAAACGATGGAGATGATCACCATGTTCGAGAAATACTATACGCCCGAGCAGTTGAAGGAGCTCGAAGAGCGTCGCAACCTTGTCGGTGAGGAACGGATCCGCGAGGTCGAGAACGAGTGGCCGCACCTGATGGCCGAGGTCCGCGCCGAACTGGACAGGGGCACTGATCCGGCGGATCCCCGCGTGCAGGCGCTCGCGGACCGGTGGATGGCGCTGGTCCAGGAGTTCACGGGCGGCAATCCCGGAATCTCGGATTCACTGGGCAGGATGTATCAGCAGGAGTCCACCGTCGCCGGCATGGACACCGCGCCGATCCGCGAGCTGGGCGAGTACATCACGCGGGCGATGTCGGCAAGGAAACAACAGTAGGCCGACACGCTGACACCCGCCATGCGAGGAGTGAGCTGGCTCTCGTCATGAGGCGACTTCCTCACAGACGAGGACCAGCTCATTCCCCGACGGTCCGCCTGCTTCGCACATGGAGTCCCCGCGCTGCAACGTCCCCGCATTCGCTGGAGAGCCAGTCCGCCGAGCGACCCGGGCCACGCTCGCGGCGCGCGCCGCCTCGATATTCAAGCGTCCAGATCGTCGAGACCGCCCTACCGGATCTTGACCTTCGCGATTTCCGGGTTTGGCGTGAACGCCTCACCAAAATCTTCGACCTCGAGCACCCTGCGGATCTCGACCTCGCCCTCGCCGTCCGCGGCAAACGAGTTCGGAGCACGCTTCACCCACGCGATCGCCTCCTCCAGAGAATCTGCGCGGATGATCGAAAAGCCGGCGATGATCTCTTTCGTCTCCGTGAACGGCCCATCGATGACCGTTCGGCTGTCCCCACTGAACTTCACGCGCGCACCCTGTGAGCTCGCGGCGAGCCCCTCGGCGGCGAGCAGGATGCCGGCCTCGATGAGCTCGTTGTTGTAGCGACCCATCGCCTCGAACGCTTCCGGAGGCGGCACGACGCCCGCTTCGCTTTCCTGAGTCGCCTTCACCATGACCATGAAACGCATTCTCGTCCCTCCTGGATCCGGTTGGTTCGAGTTGCCGCGTGTTTCGCAGCCCCTCCAACACGTCGAACGGGAACGGTCAAAATCGACATGTCCTGCCAGGACCCCGCGGAACCGGCAGATCGAACGCCTCGCGTCCATTGGGGGCGGGCCATGCCGGTGACCTGACGGCAGGCCCGGGGGCCACCCGTACGAGAGTCACCATGGCCAGAGTCTGAATCGCGGCTTGCGGTTCTCGACTCTACGCCTGGCCTCTTCATACGGCAGATCGGCATCGGCGAGCTCGCCCTTGCGTTCCTCGATCCAGTTGAGGACGAACTCACGTTCGCGCGCACTGAGCGTCGGCGGCAGGAGTGCTTCCGCTGCACCCATCTCGAGACGTGCCATGAACGTCAGAGCCCACTGCTCATCCCCGACATCGAACCCGAATACATCGCGCGACTCGAGGTGCGCCTCGATCTTCCGCAGCACCAGGTCCTTTCGAATCATTTGCGTCTCGCAGCGGGTCAGATGGTGCCGATCGAGATCACGAGCAACACGGAAGCCTGCATGCCCGGCAACCAGACGACGAACTATTGTGGAGCGGTGATCTCGTCGTATGCACAGGTCAGCGGATCCCGCGGACCCGGGCGGCCGAACGGCCCGTAGACCTCGAAGCCGGGCAGCGGATCACGCATGGCAAGTATCTCCTCGCGCGAGTGGCCGGCCTGTATCTGTGACTCCACGAACGACAGCAGCGCACCCAGGTAGTCGCGGAAATCGGTCAGGTCGGTGTGATCGCCTGTCACGGGAAACCCCGTGTTGGCATGACCAAAGATGTAGGTCGTGTCCGGGGAATGCTCCGCAACGGTCCGCTCCAGCACAGTCATCCAGTTGCGAATCGTGGCGCCGGCCGCGCGATCCACGACCGGGTGACGCTTGTTGAACATGAGGTCACCCATGTGAACCACGTTGGCATGCGCGAACGTGATCACTGCGTCGCCGCTGGTGTGCGCTCGACCATGATGAGCGGCACGCACCTCCTCATCACCGACGACCGCGGACCACGTGTCGGTGAATGTCGTGTCCGGATACAGTTGATCGGCTGGTGGCTGCCCGCCCGGTGGCTGTCTCATGTGCTCTTCCGCCTTCACATGTGCGACGACGGCGCGAGCAGCCCCACGAAATGCGATGTTGCCGCCGGTATGGTCACCGTGATGGTGCGTGTTGATCAGGAAATCGACAGGCCGTCCGCCGGATTGGCGGTTGAGCCCGTCGAGGCACGCACGCGCCTCATCAGGAAACTGGCTGTCTACAACGACCACGCCACCTGAATTCACGAGGTAGCCGATCGTGCCGCCGCGCATCGTGAAGAAGCCGACGTTTCGACGGATCGGGGTGAACTCGTTCGTCAGGATGCCATGGCCATGCACGAACGAGGGACGGCCGAGCACGGTCAGGATCGCGGCTGCCGCTGACGACGTGAGGAAGTCACGGCGACTGGTGGTCATTGCGCGCCTCCGGGGGAAACCGGGTTTCGGTTGGGTACCTGGAGGAAGGTTAACGTCTGCCGCCCGCGAGAACAGGGGGCCACGATGCGCGCGCGCAGCACAGGAGCGAACGCATCACGCCTGCAGACCGTTCCAGGACCATCGGGGAATCGTCAGGCCGTCGGGTACGTCGTGCGCGGACGCGTGGTACGCGGCCATCGTCGTGGTCGTTGCCCAGGCAAAGTAGTCGTGGAGCACCTGGCGGAGGCGCGCATCGGTGATGCCAGCGTCCGCCATTGCGTCATCGAAGCACGCGATGGCGCGGCGGTCCATCTCCTCGTGCAACCCATTGCCGCTGTGCAACCGGACTACCAGCGACTCGTCGCCATACTGCTCGCTGTACGTCCCCGGACCGCCCCACGCCTCGCTCCAGTACGCGGCCAGCCGCTCGGTGTGCCGGGGATGAAAGCCGTGACTGAACGCATGAGCGACGACCTCATCCGCGAGTACGCGCTGATGCCATGCGTGCGCCAGTCGAAGTACGCCGTCAGTACCACCGGCGGCTTCGAATATCGTGGATGCGGGCATGAAGTCTTCCTTTCGAGTTGATCTCTGAAGGTGAGGAGCTCTCACTGCGCGCGCTCGAACGGATCCTCCCGGGAGACCTGCTGCTGGAGCTGTTGGGCAAGCCCGATGAGAATTGCCGCGATCGTCATCATGCCTCCGGGTACAGCGGGCCCATGTCGATCGTCAGGGCACGGGCATCTTCGCGTAGGCTGCGTCCTTCAGCTCGACCCACGTTGCAGCGCTGCTGGCCAGGAGTGTACCGGCGTCGCTGTAGATCGCTGTACCGCCAAACAGCTTCCGACCATCGCGACCGGAGGCCCAGCCCACGATCACACAGCGGTCGTCCTGTACGGGCCTTTCGGTTATGCGCGCAGTCAGCTCGCCGAGCAGCGCGTATCGGACCGCCTCCTCGAATGCGAGAATCCCGTACCACGACGGGCAATCCAGCGCCGCCCACACGATCTCCGCCTGGACGCGGCCGCTCGCATCACATACTGACGCCGCAGGTGTCCACGGCGCGGCTACGATGCTGCGCTCTGGCAGGGCGCCGGGATGGATCCGAAGTCCATCGCCCTCTTCACGCTCCGGCCCACAGACGAAACACGTCGGGAATGGATGACTCTCGTACCAGGGAAAGCCACGGGCAGCGCTCACGGCCCGATCGTAGTCGACCGGACCGGGGACTGCCCACGTCGCATCCGTTCGCTCTGCCCTGCCTATGACCCTGTCGTCGAGCAGGAGCTGGGCCGACGCCATATCGGGGTGTCGCAGCACCATGGGGGTGTCGAGTGGCGGCGGCGCATTCAGGCGTGCGCGCGCCGGGCCGTGCAGGCCGCAGCCAACCACGCCGCACGCATAGCCTCCGTTTGCCGAGTCGGGCGGTCCACGGAAACGGCTAGCGATCACGACTTCGGCAGAAGCGGGCCGAGTATCAGCCATTGTTCACGACGACCCAGCGTGTGATGTGCATGGTCCCCCGTGGTACAACGGTTTCATTCGTCGTTTTCGTACACGAGCAGATCCCCCGGCTGGCAGTTGAGTTCGCGGCATAACGCAGAGAGCCCGCCACACGGGCGGCGGGGCACGATCGCCGATATGCCGGCGGTCAGGGCTGCAAGTGGCTGATCGTCCAGTGGCCATCCTCGCGCTGGTAGAGGAGGCGCTCATGTGAGCGATTTTCGCGGAACAGAAGGAATTCCACACTGTGCGGCCTGACCAGATAGCCTCCCCAGTATGGGGGCCTCGGCACGGCGCCCGAACGGAATCGTTCCTGCGCCGCGGCGAGGAGCGCGGATGGATCTTCGCTGCGCTCGAGAGGTGCGCTCTGGCGGTACGCCCAGGAGGCTATCTGCGCCTCGCGTGGGCGCTCGGCGAAGTAACGGTCAGCCTCCTCCGCGGTAATCTTCTCCGCAAGGCCGGCCACCCGTACCTGCCGTCCTGCATGATCCCACCAGAACGTGAGTGACAGCATGGCGCAGGATTCGAGATGGTGCGCCTTGGGAGACGCAAAGCTCGTACAGAAAACGAAACCGTCGGGACGTACTTCCTTGAGATCGACGTACCGCGCGCGAGGCGCTCCGTTCGAATCGACCGTCGAAACGCACATGGCGTTCGGGTGCGACACCAGTCTGGATCTGGTCGCCTCACGATGCCACGCGACGAACTGCGCTATCGGTTCAGCAGCGTGCGTCTGATTCATCGGTGTGAGTCAGTTTCCGTGGCCAACGCCGGACCGGACCGTCCTTGCGCTGTTTCTACGTCTCCCCGCTCTGTCAGGCCCGACCTCGTAATCAGCGACAGCGACGGAGCCGCGCGGGACGAACCAGTCGTGGCGGCTTCCTGCGCGCTGCGAATCGGTGCGTTTCAGACCGGCTTTACACAGACGAACATGGTGTACTCGTCCTCGTTCAGGCGGTACCGCTCCTCATGCACGTCGAAGCCTGTTTCACGCATCCAACGCGCTGGCCGCGAGCGCCTTCGCAGCCTGCATCCACGCTGCGGCGTGGTCCGGCGCTTCCTGCATGAACAAGGCAAATGCCTGCGAGATCGACATGGTCATTCTTCTCCCGTGCCTGACGCCAGTAGTTGATAGCGCCGTGCGTTTCAGCGGTCCGCTCGAGCTTCAACGCCAGCAACGTGCGTGCGAAGCAACGCATTGATGGTCGCGGCATGCTGGATCGTTACCCCGTGCGAGGCGTCCTGGATCTGTTCGTATCGGGCGCCCGGGATCGCGTCGGCCAGCGCGGCGCCAACCTGAGGCGGTGCGATCGGATCTTCCGCTGCGCTTATCACGAGCGTAGGGGTCCCCGACAGGACGCCGAGTCGATCGGACGCGTCGAACGCACGCAGGGCCGCAAGCTGCTTCATCGTAATGGGCGGCTGATCCGCCAGGTCGTGCCCAAACAGGGGGCCGAGATCCCGCGCCACCGCGTCCGCGTCACCGCGTCGAAGCGCGCTTCGCGACATCACGATCCGAAGGAAGGCGCGACGGCGCGAGCGACGCGGTCCGAGGCGACTCAGCATGCCGAGCATGAGCATCCGGCCGCTGAGGCGGGTAGCGTCCCTGCCGCGGCCCACTGTGCAGAGCAGCGAGAGGCTCCGCACGCGCAGGGGGTTCTGCAGCGCCAGCTGCATCGCGATCGGACCTCCCAGTGAATGGCCGACCACGTGCGCGGATTCCCACCCGACATGATCGAGGAGATAGCACACGTCACGGGCCATCTGTTCGACAGATAACGCGACGCCCTGGGGTTGGCTGTTGCCGATACCGCGATTATCGAACGTGAGGCACGCATACTCTGCGGCGAGTCCGGAGACCTGTGGGCTCCACCCGGAACCGTGCACGCCGACGCCTTGAATGAAGACGACGGGCGGGCCGGATCCCGCCTGTTCGTAGCTGAAGCGACAACCTTCGAATGGCGGCGTCAGTGCAGAAGTCATCATGGCATGATCGAAACGCGAAGGCACATCACGCCCGGAGTCATGCAGCATGCCCCTCCCGCCTGGCCGCAAGCAGCCACCGCCAGGCAACAGCCGATGTCACACAGGTCGTCACTGGCGCCTGAGTTTCGCGAGAACTCGATCGAGAGCCGCCGCGAACGCCTGCTTGTCGCGAGGAGACCATGGCGCGGCACCACCCGTCTCGACGCCGGCACCACGCAATGACTCCATGAAATCGCGGACCGAAAGTCGCTCGCGCACGTTGTCAGCGTTGAGCAATTCGCCCCGCGTATCCAGGACCGTCACGTCCCTGGCCACCAGCTCCGCGGCAAGGGGGACATCCGCGGTGATAACGACGTCACCGGCCATCGATTCCGCGAGAATGTGTCGGTCAGCTACGTCCGGTCCGCCTTGCACCCAGACTGTGGTGACGTGCGGGTTGTTCAGTGGCGTGGTCAGGCGACGGTTGGCCACCAGCACGGCCGGTATCCCGAGCCGCTGCGCGGCTCGATATACCACCTCTTTCACAGCGTTCGGCGCAGCGTCCGCGTCGACCCAGATCTTCACATCTCTCCTGGCCCGGAACTCATTCGTGACCACTGGTCGGCGAGCTTCCGCAAGTGAACAGCACTGCCCTGCCGCTCCGGGCCGCGCTTCGATCGCCACAACGTGCGTTGTGCATCAGATCGTCGGTCAGGTGGAAGCGGCCAGGGCAGTGTCCGGCTGGCTCAGGAACGAAGTCACTCGGTCAGCGAGCCAGGAGCGAAACGCCGGCGTAGTGGGTGGGCAGTGCTTGCACGGCGCAAGAACTTCTGCCTCCACGCCGGGAATCAACGCCCGCACCCGTTCGACCATGGGATGACCGGGAAATGAAATGTCCTGATCGCCTCCGAGCACCAGCGTTCGAACCCGCAGGCTGCGAAGGGTCTCGTCGGCAGCGA
>CAYLME010000038.1:0-24418 GCA_964384585.1 uncultured Gemmatimonadaceae bacterium
CGAGTGCATCATCGATCCGCGTCCGCTCAAGCAGAGCGCCGGCGTCGAAGGCACCGACATCGCCAAGCGCCTCATGGATTACGGCTTCCACGCGCCGACCGTGAGCTTCCCGGTCGCCGGCACGCTCATGATCGAGCCGACGGAATCCGAATCGAAGGAAGAACTCGATCGCTTCTGCGACGCACTGATCAGCATCCGCGAGGAGATCCGCGAGATCGAGATCGGCGTTGCCGACCGGACCGACAACCTGCTCAAGAACGCTCCGCACACGGCAGATGTCGTGATCAGCGACGAGTGGTCACACCCGTACGGCCGCGAGCGCGCGGCGTATCCGGCGCCATGGACACGAATCCACAAGTTCTGGCCGGCAGTCGGGCTGGTGGATGCCGCGGCAGGAGACCGGAATCTGGTCTGTGCGTGTCCGCCGGTGGAGGAGTACGCTGCGATTGGGTGAGGCGGGCCGGGGCCGGGGAACTGCGGACGGCGGGAAGAACTGCGGGAACTGAGTGAACTGCGGGAACTGCAGTTTTCTTAACGTTGATTGAAGGGAGCGGCCGTCGGGGGGGAACCCCCGGCGGCCGCTCGTCCGTCGTGCCGTTCTCCATGCGTGGTGCGCGCTGTGGTTATCCGTTGAGCCAGAACGCGTTTGCCCGGCAGGACAGCGATTTTCTCACCGCCATTGTTGACCCCTGCTCGACGCGGGGCAGTATTTTGGGGCCTGGCCCGCTCCTCTCCCCCGTACCGCTGCATTCTCGCGGAGGCCCCATGGCCGGCAGTACGGGAGCTGTTACCACGGACCTGCTGCTCAGTTCGAGCGCAGGGGACCGGTCTTCGTTCGACCTCCTCTATGAGCACCTGTACTGCGAACTGCATGATGCCGCACGTGCGCAGCTTCGACGCTATCACGGCGATACGCTGGACGCGACGGCTCTCGTGCACGAGGCTTGGCTGCGCATTGTCGACGTGCAGGACGTGCCATGGGAGTGTCGCGCCCATTTTCTGGCGATTGCTGCCCGTGCCATGCGGCGCGCCGTTGTCGACCACATCCGGGCGCGCACCGCACTCAAGCGCGGGGGTGGCCATCGTGCGATAACGCTCGTGCATGACGTCGCGGCTTTCGATGGCGACCCCGTGACACTGATCGCGATCGACGACGCACTCGCCATGCTGGGAGAGTTCGACGATCGGCTGCAGCGTGTCGCCGAGTGCCGGCTGTTCGGCGGCATGTCCGAGTCGGAAACGGCCACCGCGCTCGATGTGTCGCTGCGTACGGTGCAGCGCGACTGGCAGCGCGCCCGCGCCTGGCTGCAGGAGGCGCTGCGTGAGTGAACCGCGCGACGCACGTCGTAACGCTGCGATCGACGCCGCGTTCTCGGCTGCGCTCGACCTGATGCATCCCGCCCGGACCGCATTCATCGCGCAGTTGCGAAACAGCGATGCCGACCTCGCCGATGCGGTCGAACGACTGCTCACGGCCGTGCAGGAGCCCGACGACCGGCTCGACCCCGATGCGTGGCGCACGACGTTACGGAATTCCCCACGTGCGACGACGCCGCCGCCGTTGCGCGTCGGACCCTGGAAGTTGATCGGCGAGCTGGGTCGAGGCGGCATGTCCGTCGTGTACCTCGCAGAGCGCGACGACGGTCAGTTCGATCAGCGCGTCGCATTGAAGTTCCTGGGCCTGGCGCACCAGCGCAGCATTCGTCGCTTCGAGCGCGAGCGGCGCATCCTCGCGACGCTCAATCACCCTGCGATCGCACGGCTGCTGGACGGTGGGACCGACGAGCACGGCCGTCCGTACATCGTGATGGAGTACATCGAAGGTCAGCCGCTCGACGTTTACTGCGCCGTCACGCATGCGGACGTGACACGTCGAATCGAGCTGGTCTGTGCCGTCGCGGATGCGGTTCAGTATGCGCATCGCAACCTGGTCGTCCATCAGGACATCAAGCCGGCAAACATCCTGGTGGACGAGCGCGGCGCGGTGAAGCTTCTGGATTTCGGCATTGCGCATCTGCTTTCGACCAGCGCGGACGATGAGTCCGCCAGACAGACGCTCGTACTGGCGCTCACGCCGGAGTATGCGAGTCCGGAGCAGTTGCGTGGCGAGCGCGTGACGACCGCCAACGACGTCTACCAGCTCGGTGTGCTGCTCTATGAGCTGTTGACCGGGTTCAGACCGTTTACGTTCGAACGTCGTGCTGCCGTCGAGATGCAACGCCTGGTCGAACGGGGCGTCACGCTGGCGCCGAGCATGATGGCCGCACGACATGACGGCGCGAACGGGATGGGCGGGAACGCCGCTGCGGTGCAGCGTCGCCTTCAGGGCGATCTCGACGCGATCGTGCTGAAGGCAATGGCGCCCGAGCCGGAACGCCGTTACGCGTCAGCCGCCGAGCTGCGTGATGACCTGCTGCGTTTCCGGGACGGCGTGCCGGTACACGCGCGAGCACCCACCATTCGGTACCGGTTGGGGAAGTTCGTGCGACGCCGGCGCTCGGCGCTGGCAGTGATCGCGGCTGGCGTGATCCTGCTGGCCACCCAGCTGGTGACGGGCATCCTGCAGGCACGCGAGCTGGCACGCGAGGCGGCGCGCAGCGCGCAGGTAACGGAGATCCTCGCGCAACTCTTCACTGCCGCGAACCCGGGTGTGAGCGGCGGGCGGGAGATGACCACCGCGGACCTGCTGGAGGCCGGATCACGCAGGGTGCGCGGCCTGAACGATCAGCCCGACGTGCAGGCGGAGCTGATGACGATCCTCGGTGGCGTCTACGGCACGCTGGGCCGCTACGATGAAGCGGCGGCATTGCTGGAACCGGCACATGCCACACGCCGGGAGTTGCTCGATCGTGGTGACCCTGAACTCATCCGGACCTCGCATCAGCTCGGGCAGATTCTCCATTACCAGGGCCGCCTCGACGAGGCGGAAGCGCTGCTGGTCGAGGCGCTCGCAGGCGTGCGTGAGCAGGCGGACGCATCCGGACATCGCGCCTGGCTCATGAACGAGCTGGGCGATCTGCTCCACAGCCGTGGCCGACTGGTGGAGGCAGGCACCGTGCTGGCGGAGGCGGTGGACCTGCTGCGAGCGACCGGTCATGGTACGCTGATCGCCGAGCGGCACCTCGCGAACGTGCATCGCGATCGGGGCGACTTCCCTGCTGCGGAACACCTCTACCGACGCACGCTCGCCGCTTCCGAGACACACCTCGGTCCCATCGATCCGATCGGGGCGATCACGCGCCTGGAGCTCGCGCTCCTGCTGGCGGAGACGGGCGAGCTGGCCGAGGCGGAGATGCTGCTGCTCGAAAACGCGCGCATCTACGATGTGCTGCATCCCAACGGTCACCCGATGGTCGGCACGAACACGAGGAATCTCGGGCTCGTCCGCTCCCGGCAGGGCCGGCATGCGGAAGCGGAGGAACTGCTTCAGCGGGCGCTCGACCTGTACAGCGCGACACTTCCGCCCGGCAGTCCGATGTTTCCGCGGACGCAGCGCTACATCGCTGAAGCGCGGCTGGCCGCTGGCGATGCGATGGGAGCAGGCGCAGCGGCCGACTCGGCGATAGCCGGACTGCAGGCACGGGGACTGGACAGGCACCCGGCAGTCGCCGATGCCCTCGAAATCAAGGCACACGTGGCTATGGGTGATGGCGATCGGGACAGCGCCATGGCTCTGCTTGGCGCCGCGCTCGAGCTGCGGGAATCGTTTGGTGTTCCGGAAGACCCGCGCCTTCAGCGGATCCGCCTGCGGCTGGCGGCGATCCGCGACGACCGGCCTGTCACGGCGTCCCCGGCACCGCCTCCACGCTGAGCTCCGACCCGCCGCATGGCGGGTCATCGTCCTGTTTTACGACTAGAAGTAGGGACCATCGTGCCCGCGGCAATCCGCCTCGGCGGGTGCGGGCACACTGTGGCCGCGGCCGTCATGCACGTCCGCCGACGCACCGACATTCCGCCTCACCTCAACGAGGACCAAGATGCACACACGTACTGACACGCGCGCCCGGCGATTCCAGTCACATCGCCGCCGCGCTCCTGCCGCGCTGCCGACTGTTCCGTCTGCGGTTGCTGCGAGGTACCTGCCCGCCGCCCTGGGCTGCGCCGCGCTCCTTCTCACGGCCGCGTGCGAGCAACCGACCGAACCCACCGGCTCGATCGAGGAGCCGGTCGTGGTCTACACGCACAGCCCCGCTGCGGACTGGAGCTTTGGGATCTACCGGATCCCGTATGCGGACGGCACGACCGTGGACGTCTGGCAGGATCATCACACGCACAGCCCAGCGACCGACCGGACCGACCTCAATGCTGGCACCGGAGCGACGATCGTCGCGGCGGCCTCAGGCTGGATCCGCTTCATCCAGGATCGCCACGGCAACACCTTCAATCGCGGCGATGGCCTCGCCCACGACACCGCGACGGCACAGGCCGATTCGCTCGAGCACGGCTGCTTGAACCGTAACCCGCCGGACTCGCTCAGTCCGCCCAACCCGATCTTCGGCAGTTGCGCCCAGTACAACAACTACGTCTGGATCGAGCACCCGAACCGCGAGTGGACGAAGTACACGCATTTCGGAACGGGTACCGTCACGATCGACAACGGCTGGCAGCCCGGTGACTGGGTGAATGCAGGTGAAGTGCTCGGTCTCGAGGATGATATCGGGGCAGCCGGTGGCTCGCCGAGCGCCAGCCACCTGCACTTCGAAGTCGCCAGGGCAATCGACCCGAATGCGACGACACTTCCGCTCGGCAGTCTGAAAGGCGCCTTCATCGATACGACCGCGGCAGTAAACCTCGTGCCGACGAACTGCGACGGTGCAGGCGGCATCTTCTTCTATGACGTCAGCGACGACGGTCTCACGGCCGGTCCGTGCAACCACCAGCCACCGGTGGCCGATGCGGGCGGACCTTATGCCGCCGATGAAGGCGAGTTGCTCGCCCTCGACGGGACCGGCAGCAGCGATCCGGACGGCCGGCCGCTCGTGTATCGCTGGACGCCATCGACGTTCCTCGACGACTCGACGACAGCGCAGCCGACCTTCGTTGCGGGGGATGAGGGCGTCTACGACGTCACACTCAGGGTCTACGACCAGGTCGAAGCACTCGTGGACAGTGCGAGTGCGACGATCACGATCGGGAATGTCGCACCGACGGTCACGATCGATCCGTCGCAGGTCACGGTGATCGATGAGCATGGTACGATCACGGTGACGGCCGGGTTCACGGATCCCGGCTTCGGTGACACCCACACCGCGTCCATCGACTGGGGCGTGCCGGCAGGGCATCAGGGTGTCGAGACCGTGCCGCCCACGATCCAGGTCACCGATCCAGGCGGTCCGGGCGTGCCGCTGACCGGAACAGTGACGGCCACATACCGATACGGCGACAACGACGACGGCACCGGTTTCACGATCGAGGTGACCGTGACCGACGACGACGGTGGCGTCGGGAGCGACAGCTTCTCGCTCGATGTCAACAACGTCGCCCCCGCCGTAAGCATCGATCCGTCCGGCTCCGTCCTGCTGAACGGCGTGCCGACGATCCTGGGAGAAGCCGGCGCCGACATCGACTTCGCGGGGTTCATCGAAGACCCCGGCAGTGACGACCTGACGATCACGTGGGACTGGGACGACGGCAGCACGGACAGCCGCATCTCGCTCGTTGACCCGCCCGCGGCCGATCCGCTGCCGAGTCCGACCGTGCAGCCGCGCGCCGAGCCGGAGGCGACGACGCACACCTTCGCCGAGGCATGCATGTACGACGTCACGCTTTCCGCCGATGACGACGACAGCGGCTCGCACAGCGATGCGATCGTCGTCGCGATCGTCGGCACCGCCGACGTTGCGCGCGGCGCCGGGTACTGGCAGTCGGAGTATCGCTTCAAGAAGCAGCCGGACTTCTCACCCGCCACGCTCTCGTGCTACCTCGAGATCGTGAACCACGCGTCCGCAGTGTTCGGCGAGGCGCGCTCACTCGCGAATTTCGCCGAGGCCGTGGACGTCGTGTGGACCCGGGGTACGAGCGAGGCCGACGACCTGTTCGATCGACAGATCTTCACCGCATGGCTCAACTTCGCAAACGGCGCACACGGTCTGGACGAGCTTTTCGACACGAACGGTGACGGCATCGCTGACACCACGTTCGCGAACATCATGCAGCAGGCAGAGTCGCTGCGGACCGATCCGACCCGGACACGCGAGCAGTTGCTCGCGATGAAGGACCTGCTGGAAGGGATCAACGGGGATTGAGGGAACGGCGGGCCTGGGCCCGGGGCCCGGCCCGGGGAACTGCGGACGGCGGGAACCCGGTTGATTGTTCGTGATTGAATGGAATCGGCCGTCGGAGAATGTCTCCGGCGGCCGATCTTCCATTCCTGGTTGTACTCGTGTCCCCTGCGGCTGAGGCCTTTGCTGTTCACGGTTCCCGCGCGAACGCAGCGTCGAAGGCCTGCGCGCGCGACCTGCCGCAGAACCTTGCGCTCGCGCACACTTCAGGGGCATCTCTAGACGCCTCTCGTCGCTGCCCCACCCGTGAGCGACTACTCATGTACGAGATCCGGACTGATCCGAGGTCAGGAGCGCATGCGTCGGCGACGCAGGCGACGAATTCGTACGGAAGCCATGCGCGCAGCGCGGGCGCAGTCGCGATCCTCCGGGCGCTCGGTCGTGAGTTGCGCGGCGTTGTCGCGGTCGCGCGGCGTACGCGCGGCTTCATGTGGTCGATGTACGGCATGGTCCTGCTCGTCGCCGCGAGTGTCGGCGCGCTGCCACTCGGGTGGCTTGCGCTACTGCTCCAGGTCGCCGGTTTCCTGCTCGTCGCGCTGTTCATCGTCTTTCCGGGTATCATCGCTCACGGCATCCGCGCAGACGATGCATGGGAGATGCTCAGGCGCGACAGTGCCGACGCGGTGACGTACCTGCCCGTTCTCGTCGCGTTCTTCTCGGTGCCGTTCTATCTGCTCGCACAGGCCGTTCTGTTCCGGCGCATCTTCCTCCAGCTTCCGGGCATCCTGACCGGCTCGACGTGGGGCGACGCGTGGCGTCTCTCGCTCGACAACCTGCTGTTCACCGAGCTGTTCCTCGACGTGTTCGACATCTTCGGCCTCGGTCTCGCCGCTGAGCCACCGCATCTCGCCGGTCGCGTCATCGTCTTCTTCACGCGACTGCTGCTGAGCATCGGATTCGTGCGCATCGCAATCGGTCTCCTGCGCGCAGCGTTCTATGGTGCGCACGGGATGGGCCGCGGCAGCGACCCCCTGGGCGCGCTCGAGACGGCAGTCGGCGAGCGCGACGCGGTGCTCGCGGGGCATCTCGGCCGTGAACTGACGAACGACATCCGCGGGACGATCGATCTGCTTCTCGAGCAGCACCGCGATCCTGCACGGCGGGACGAAGCATTGCCGGCGTTGCGCGCACTGGACGACTGGGTAAAGCCGTATCTGGACGACCGCATCCTGTTCGGCGACCCGCGCGCAGATGAGCTCGAGGCGGTACTCGAGGACATGCGTACCCGGACGGTCCCCGACCCGCCGCCGCCACCACGACGAATCGCGCTGGCAGGTCTCGCCGTGATGGCGACGACGGCCACGCTGGCGACGTCCGTGCGCGCGCCGGCGATCATCGGTTTCCCGCTCGGTGCCGTGTGCATGCTGCTGCTCGCATGGCTGCTGACCGTTCCCCGGACGTCGTACGAGTGGGGAATGGAGCGCGGCATGCTGCCGTTCGTGTCGCTCTGGGCGCTACCGCGTGCCACACTCGCGTGGTCGGCGACCGTTGCCGTGGCGTTCGTACTCGTGGCGTGGAGCACACTGTTACATGCGGCCGCGCTGTGGCCCGATGCGTTCGCGTCGGTGCAGGGCGATATCGACGGCGGCAGCATGCTCGGCTTCATCGCGGCCTCCGTGCTGCGCGTGCAGGCGTTCATGAGCATTCCCGAGGTGTTCGGCATTGGCGAGGCGGCGATCGAGCAGAGGCCATGGCTCGGCAGCCTGCTCACGCTCACGCTGCGCACCGGACTCAACCTCGGCTTCGTCGCCGTGGTATTGACGGGTTTCACGCTCCGCCGCGACCGCGAGGACCTGACGGGGCTCGTCAGCGTGCCGGACGATCTCGCCCTCCGTGTGGAGGCGCGGCGCGGCGGGCGCTATGCGCCCGAGATGCTCATTTACCACAGTCTGAAGATCCAGTTTCGGCTATGGGACGCCCTCGATGCCGCTGACGACGCGGACGTCCAGGACGCGCTCGTCGACAGTGGTGCGTTCGAGTGGTGCGCGGCCCGGCCATCGCTCGGCGAGGCCTCGACGGCGGAGCGGCTCCGGTCGCATTGCCTCGTGATGGAGTCACGGCATCGTGGCGGCTCGCGCGCAACGGCCTGGCGCCGCGAGCTCGAGGATGCATGCGAAGCGGGGGACTGGCCGCCACTTATCCGCTCGCAGGTCCTCGCCCGGCGGGGGGCGATGGCGGCACGGGATGACGACGTGGATACCGCCGGCCGACTCTTCGCGGAATCGTACGCGCTGCTGGCCGAGCGTCCGGATGTCATGGACGAGAGCGCCGCACGCGAAACCGCGGCGGTCTGGGTACGCTCCGTCATACGCGCGATCGCCGTAATGCCGGCAGCCGCAATCCACGCGGGTGTCGCCGACCCGCTGGTCGACCGCGCCGCCGACCTGCTTGCGGATCTCGTGCGCGAGAACGCCGAGCGGTTCACGATCGATGCATTGCGCATCGGCGGTCAGCGCGCCCTGCTTGTCGCGAGGTCCCGCGGCTTCGACGACGGCCTCCACGAATTGGAGAGTGTCGCAGAGCAGGCACTCGCCCTGCCGGCAACTCACCCGTGGAGGGCGGTAATGCTGATTCAACTGCTGGGCTGGGTAGGGGGCATCGCCGAACTCCGACAGAGCACACCCGAACGTATTGTAGCCGATGCGCCCGCTGCGGACCCCGTAGTGGCGCTGGAGGACCGGCTGTCGAGCGCGCTCGGCCTCGAGAGCGAGTCGTGGGGCGCCGCGGACCTGGCCGTCCACGCGGCCGACGGACGGCTCGGCGAGGCACTTCTCGGGCAGGTTCAGATGCTCATCTCGACCCTCTCACCAACGCCCGCCACGTATGCCGCCGCAATGCTGACCGCCGACATCTTCCAGGCGCGGCTCGACGCGGGCATCCTGGAGGCGCGGGCTTACGCCTTCAGCGTGCGCGTACTCGCCGCCATGATCGCTTACAGGCTCGGGTGGTACGACGAAACCGTCACCGCAGGGAAGGACGTGTCCAGGTTGATGAAGGACCTGCGCGCTCCGGGCAACCACGATCTGCTGGCAAGGGTGCACGTGGTGTCCGCATTCGCCGCGCGCGCACTCGGACGTGAAACCGAAGCCATCGAGCACGCCCGCCAGGCGCGAGACCTCTATGGCCGCATCGCGAATTCAGACGGGGAGGGCGCCACCGCCGCCGCCGCTGCCGGACTCGCGCAGCTCGACGAGTTCGGTCCTCTCGACGCGTGAACGCGCGATGCGAGTGATGGATTCCAGACTACAGTGGCGGCGCGGAAGAATTCGTGGGTATACTGGGCCGAGTGAATCGGCGAGGGCGCCGACCGGTGGAGAAGGCGGCCCTCGACGGTGCGGTCGCGGAGCTTCAGGTCGCACCAACTGCCGCCATTCCTTCCGGAGGCTCACCTCATGGCGTTGATCACCTGTAGCGACTGCGGGAAGGAAATCTCGGATCGGGCAAAGGCGTGCCCGAACTGCGGCGCGCCCATGCGGGCCGAACCGGACGTGCAGAAGGTCCTCGCCGTCGATCCCTCGTACCATGGGGGCCGGGAGGCAGGTCGCGGCTGCATGCTGCTGGCAACCTCGCGGCCGCTTGCCTACATCGCGTTCATCCTGGCGTGGATTTTCGGCGGACTGTACCTCGCACAGCGCAGGGGGTATTACGTCGATGGAGCGGAGGCCCCGCTCAGCGTCGGACTCGCCATTCTCGTGCTGCCGTTCTTCATGGCCTACGTGCTGCGGAAACCCATCCAGAAGGTGGTGCCGATCCTGCTGGGCAGCGGCTGCATGATCATTCTCCTGATACCCGCACTCATTCTCACATACTGGGTCGTCGGCGCGCTTCTCGACCTGATCATCTGAGCGCGAGATGTCCCACGCCGTGTTCTGGAACGGACACGGCGTGGGTGGCGTGGCGCGTGGCCAACGAGCGCGCGGCCCGGCCGATCTTCCTTTCCTGGTTGTACTCGTGTCCTCTGCGGTTGGGGCCGTTACTGTTCACGCTTCGCGCGCGAACGCAGCGTCGAAGGCCTGCGCGCCGGGCGTGAAGTCCAGGCGGCGTACGAACGCACACGCCTCCCGCGCACCGTGCTCGCGATCCATGCCGGCGTCTTCCCATTCGACGGAGAGCGGGCCGGTGTAGCCGATACGGTGCAATGCGCGTATGACCTGCTGAAAATCGACGCGTCCACGGCCGGGCGAGCGGAAGTCCCAGCCGCGGCGGGCATCGCCGAAATCGAGGTGTCCGCCGAACACGCCGCTCGCGCGCGGTGCGTCCGACCACCATGCGTCCTTCATGTGCACATGGCGGATGCGCGCGCCGAAGCGCTCGACGAGCGCGATGTAGTCCACGCCCTGGTAGCCGAAATGGCTGGGATCGAAGTTGAAGCCGAATGCGGGATGGCCGTTCACTGCGTCGAGCGCGCGCTGCGCGGTCACCAGGTCGAACGCGATCTCGCTCGGGTGCACTTCGAGCGCGAACGCGACTCCTGCTGCTCCGAATGCATCGAGGATCGGCGTCCAGCGGCGGCCGAACTCGGCGAAGCCGGCGTCGATCATGGCCGGCGGGACGGGCGGAAAACTGTAGAGCAGGTGCCAGATCGGTGAGCCGGTGAAGCCGTTCACCACCCGCACGCCGAGCTTCGCCGCAGCCTGTGCGGTCGCGATCATCTCTGCCGCCGCGCGCTGGCGAACGCCTTCCGCGTCGCCGTCGCCCCATACGTGCGGTGGTGCGATCGCGGCGTGGCGCTCGTCGATCGGATCGCATACGCACTGACCGACCAGGTGATTGCTGATCGCGAATACCTCGAGACCGTATTCCGCAAGCAGTGCGTGCACGCGGTCGCAGTAGTCGTCCTCCTCGAGCGCGCGGCGCACGTCGAAGTGGTCGCCCCAGCACGCCAGCTCCAGGCCGTCGTATCCCCAGTCGCGCGCCTTCGCGGCAAGCATGGCGATCGGCATGTCGGCCCACTGGCCGGTGAAGAGGGTTACAGGTCGGATCATGCCGTTTGTGTCGGTTGAATCGGTCATTCGATTTCTGCGTTGTTCAATGGATCGCGACTGCGTGCTCGCTATCGATCGCGATGCGCGCGTGCCACCCGCATACGATTACGATCGCGCTCTCGCCATCGGTGCTTGCCACCTCGCATCGACCCAGCACTGTTCGCGACTGCTGCGGAGCGCGGTCTCGATGAAGTGGACGCCCGCGGCGCCATCGGCGGCATCGGGCAGATCGAGCTGTCGTGCGATGGCTGCGACGGCAGCCGGCGAGGCAGTCCGGTCGCCGGCTGCCGCACCGTGCTTCTCGATCACAGCGATGGTGTCGGCGTACATGATCGCGAATGCGTCGTGGAAGCCTTCCGGATGACCGGGTGGCAGTCGCATCGCGCGCACTGCGGCAGGCACCAGATCGGGACCTCCGCGTGTGTACACGCGCCGCCCACCGCTCGCCTGGTGGAGCACGAGCTCTTCGGGCTGCGCATGCGACCATTCGAGTGTGCCGGCGTCACCGGAAACGCGCAGGCGCACGTCGTTCTCCACGCCACCGGCGACCTGCGTGCACACGAGCAGGCCGCGTACGCCGTCGTCGTACTGCAGCAGCACGGACGCGTCGTCGTCCACGCGGCGCCCTTCGACGTGCGTCGTGACATCAGCGAGCAGTCGCTGCGGTGCGAGGCCGCTGACGTAGCCCAGGAGATGGAACGCGTGCACGCCGATGTCGCCGAGCGCGCCCGCACCCGCGAGCGCGGGATCCGTGCGCCAGACCGCGCCCTTCTGGCCGGTTCGCTCGACGGCCTGTGCGAGCCACCCCTGCGTGTACTGCACGCTGATCCGGCGGAGCGTGCCGACCGCGCCGTCTGCCACGAGCGCCCGTGCCTGCCGCACCATCGGATAGCCGGTGTAGACATAGCTGACCGCGAGCAGCCGGTCGCGCTGCGCGGCGAGCCGACAGAGCGATTCCGCGTCGCTGAGGGTCGTCGTGAGCGGCTTGTCGCAGACGACATGGATGTCGCATTCGAGGAACGCGGTTGCGATCTCGTGATGCAGGTGGTTGGGCGTCACGATGACGACGAAATCGATGCGGTCATCGCTGCGCGCAGCTTCGCGCTCGGCCATCGTGCGGTAGTCGTCGTAGACGCGCGCTGCATCGAGACCGAGCGTGCGGCCGTGCGCCTGCGAACGCGCCGCGTCGGACGAGAACGCGCCGGCAACGAGGCGGGCACGCCCGTCGTATTCCGCCGCGCGCTGGTGTATGGCGCCGATGAACGCACCCGGTCCGCCGCCGACCATGCCGAAGCGCAGTACCCGTGTCATCAATCGCTGTAGGAAACGCCGAGATGCTGCAGCGCGTCGTCGGGGCAACCGTTCCACACGGGCACGACCCGGTTTCCCATGAAGCGCAGATCTTCGACGCCCATCTTCGAGGACCAGAAGCCGGTCGCGACCAGGTCACGGAACCGGTTGAAGAACGCGACGCCCTGGCTCAGCGTTTCCGGTGCACGTGCCGGCCACGCGATGTCGTCGAGGATCGCCGCCTGCTGTGCGGCTGTCGCGTCCACGAACGTGCCGTCGAAGCGTTTGCGCGTTTCCGAATCGAGCCAGGCCAGGCCGCCGCGCATGGGCAGCTGCATCTGCGGCCGGTCGATCATCATGAAGTCCATGAAGGCGGGAACGCCGGCATCGCTCGCACTGCCGGATCGTTCGTCGCGCGGGATGATCAGGTCGGCCAGTACGGTAACGGTGCGCAGTTCGTGCGGAGTAAAGAACTGCGCGACGAACGACGCCGGATCCTGCGCCGCATGGTGCGCCTGTGCGGCCGCCTGTTCGACCGAACCGACCGACATGCCGAGCGCCTGCGCGAGCGGCACGGTGGCCATGATCTGCAGCATCTCACGTCGGTCCATGCTCACAGTGCCCCCTCGTTCATCTGCTGTGCGATGTACTCGCTCGTGCGCATGGATAGCGCGAGGATCGTCCAGGTCGGGTTCTTGTCGGGCTGGCTGACGAACGGGCCGCCGTCTGCGACGAACAGGTTCGGCACCTCGTGTGCGCGGCAGTTGGCGTCGAGCACTGATCGCGACGGGTCGTCGCCCATGCGTACGCAGCCCAGCTCGTGGATGATCGAGCCGCCGTTCATCAGGCCGTAGCGTTCCTCCCGCGTCGGCATGGACGCGAAGACCTGCCCGCCCATGGCCTCGACGATCGAGCGAAACGTCTCCTGCATGTGCTTCGCCTGCTGGATCTCATGGTCGCTCCACTTCCAGTGGAAGCGCAGCACGGGAATGCCCCACCGGTCCACGACGTCCGGATCGATCTCGCAGTAGCAGTCCTCGCTCGGCACCATCTCGCCACGTCCCGCGAAGCCCACCGTCGCACCGAAGTAGCGCCGGTAGTCGTCCTTGAGCTGGCTGCCCCAGCCGCCGCCGGTTGGATAGTGCTGTATCCCGCCCATCACGCCGTAGCCCGGCATGCGGAAGCCGCCACCGACTTCGATGTGATAGCCGCGCGGGAAGTCGAGCCTGCTGTTGTCGAGCCACCACGGCATGAAGATGTGACCGCTGCCCGAGCCGTCCTCGTTGTGCGGCGGGCGGTCCATCATCCTGGGAATGAAACCCTGCACGCCTGCACCGGTCGTGTCGGTCAGGTACTTGCCGACCATGCCGCTGCCGTTGGCGAGGCCGTCCGGAAACTGGGGCGACTTCGAGTTGAGCAGCAGCCGCGCGCTCTCGCACGCACTGGCAGCAAGCACCACGATGCGCGCACGGACATGGCGGTCCTCGCCGGTCGCCTTGTCCACGTACGAAACGCCGGTCGCGCGACCGCGCGCGTCCACGGTCACCTCGCGCGCCATGGCCTCCAGGTAGAGCGTGAGGTTGCCCGTCGCCAGTGCCGGGCGGATCAGGACCTCGGGACTCGAGAAGTTCGAGTTGGTCATGCAGCCGCGCCCGCATTGCCCGCAGTAGTGGCACGGTACGCGGTCACCGAGCGTCTGTGTCAGGATGGAGAGGCGCGCGGGGATGCAGGTGATGCCGAGCCGATCACATGCATCCTTGATCATCAGCTCGTAGCAGCGCGGTCGCGGCGCGGGTTGAAAGATACCGTCCGGGTCGTTCGGAAGACCCTCGCGGCTGCCGAAGATGCCGACGAGCCGATCAACACGGTCGTAGTAGGGGGCGATGTCGTCGTAGCCGATCGGCCAGTCGTCACCCAGACCGTCCATACCGCCGCGCCGGAAATCGTCAGGACCGAAACGCAGCGAGATGCGACCCCAGTGGTTCGTACGTCCACCGAGCATGCGCGCACGCCACCAGTCGAATGGCTCGTCCGCGGCCATGGTGTATGGCTCACCCTCGACCTGCCAGCCGCCGATGCAGCCATCGAACTCGCCGAACGGTTTGTCCGGTGTGGACGCGCCGCGCCGCGGCGACTCGTAGTTCCACTTCAGCATGACGCTGTCTTCCGACGAGTACCACTTCGGGCCGGCCTCGATCACCGCCACGCGCGCACCCGCACGCGTCAGCATGTAGGCAGCCATTCCACCACCTGCACCCGAGCCGACGATGCACACGTCGTAGTCCTGCCGATTGCGTCGGAGCTGGATCATGCGTCTGCGCCTGATGAAGGAGTACCTGGAAGCGCGGCTGGTCTCCGGATAGTGAAGCGGATGGGCCGGACGACGCAAGCGCCTGTGTGCCTGCTGCGCCGCGGGGCTGGATTGCACGACGAACGCAGCGGCCACTCCGCGCCTCTGCATCTCCGCCGCTCTGCGTGAAAAGAGGCAACCCAGGCACGCTTGCGTCCGCGCCGCCGCACGACAATGTTGCGCGCCACGTCCGTCCTCCGCGGCCGCATCCGCCGCGCTCCTCCAGCGCTACGCGAGCCAATGCCCATGCTGAACGCACGTCTCGGACTGATGATGTTCCTGCAGTTCTTCATCTGGGGCGCGTGGTACACGACGATCGCGGTGTACATGAGTGCGAGCGGCATGGAGACGCTGACGCACTGGCCGTTCACGGTGAACCCGATCGCGGCGATCGTTGCGCCGTTCTTCCTCGGCCTGGTCGCGGATCGCTTTTTCGCGACCGAGCGCGTACTGGCCGTTCTTCACCTGCTCGGTGCGGCGTGTCTCTTCGTCGCGCCGGGGCTGATCGACAGTCCTGGCGCCTTCATCAGCATGCTGCTGCTCTACAACCTCTGTTACATGCCGACGCTCGGGCTGAGCAACTCGCTCGCGTTCCATCACATCCGTGCACAGGAGAAGCAGTTCCCGCTGGTGCGTGTCTTCGGCACGATCGGCTGGATCGTCGCCGGACTGTTCATCAGCTTCGTGCTCGGCCGCTTCGCGGGCGGGCGCCTGCCGGAAGAAACCGCGCTGCCGCTCTATACGGCCGCAGTGGGAAGCGTGCTGCTGGCCGTGTACGCGCTGACACTGCCACACACGCCGCCGCCGGCACGCGGTGAGCCGGTCTCGGTAGGCAGCATCGTCGGGATGGATGCGCTCCGCGCGCTGGGCAGCCCGTCGTTCTACGTGTTCGTGATCAGCGCACTGCTCATCTCGATTCCGCTCGCGGCGTACTACAACTTCACGCAGCTGTTCCTGGGTGCCGCCGGCGTGGGCAACATTGCGGCGACGCAGACGCTCGGGCAGATGTCAGAAGTCGTCTTCATGCTGCTCATGCCGTTCTTCTTCGTGCGACTCGGCGTGAAGTGGATGCTCATCGCAGGCATGGCCGGATGGGTGCTGCGCTACGTGCTGTTCGCACTGGCTGCGCCCACCGGCACGTTCAGCCTGATCGCCATGGGCATCCTGCTCCACGGCATCTGCTACGACTTCTTCTTCGTGACGGGCCAGATCTACGTGGACAAGAAATCGACAGCTGCCATCCGCGGGCAGGCGCAGGGATTCCTCGTGCTCATCACCTATGGCGTCGGCATGCTGATCGGCGCCCAGCTCGCCGGCGCTCTCTACAACAGCTTCCTCGGTACGGCCGACGCACTGCGGCCCGAGCAATGGCAGAGCTTCTGGCTGGTGCCCGCGGCATTTGCTGCGGCCGTGATGCTCTTCTTCGGCATCGCTTTCCGTGAGCGGACCGGCCCGGGCGCGCGCACCGCGGTCACGGTTGGTCTTGCGGCAATGCTGGTCATGGGCGGCTGCGGGAGTGGGCCGGACGCCTCGAACGCCAGCGCCGCCGCGAGTGACTCGGCTGCCATGGCTGAGTCCGCTGCCGCCGCCGACACCTCGGAATGGATCGCGCTGTTCGACGGAACCAGCCTGGATGCCTGGCGCGGCTACCGCCGGTCCGACATGCCGTCCGCCTGGCAGGTGCGCGACGGCACCCTGGCATTCGTCCCGGGCACCGACGACGGCGGCGACATCGTGACCCGCGACCAGTTCGACGACTTCGAGCTGGTACTCGAGTGGCGCATCTCGCCCGGCGGCAACAGCGGCATCTTCTACCGTGGCGCCGAATCGACGAACTACATCTTCGAGACAGCGGCCGAGATGCAGGTGCTCGACAATGCCGGTCACGCCGACGGTCAGAGCCCGCTGACATCGGCCGGCTCCAACTTCGGGCTATACGCGGCCGCACGCGACGTGACACACCCGGTAGGCGAGTGGAACGAGGCGCGCATCGTGGCACGCGGGCCGCACGTCGAGCACTGGCTGAACGGCGTCAAGCTGCTCGAGTACGAGCAAGGCAGCGACGAATGGAAGGCGCGCGTCGTCGATACCAAGTTCGCCGCCTGGCCGGAATACGGCACACGAATGCGGGGCCATATCGGGCTGCAGGACCACGGCGACCCGGTCTGGTTCCGAAGCATCCGCGTGCGACGTCTGCAGTGAATCCTGCCCGCTTTCACCCCTGCGCCGGTGCGGTGCGGGTGCCGGCGGGTGCGGACCCCAGGCGGCCGGGCGCAACCTTCCTTATTCGCTCCTGTGCCGTGTGGGTGCGGACCCGAGGTGCCCGGCGCAATCGTCCTTCGCCTCGATCAGGAGAGTGTCCGGAACGGGCGCCCACGCAGGTCCCGCCTGGGTGCCTGCGACACCCTTCGCCTGCCGTTCCCGCCGTTCCCCATTTCCTCCTGTTCCTGCCCGCCCCCGTGGATTATCTTGGACGTAGCGAGTGGAACCCCGCCCTTCCTCCGCTTGTATCTGTAGTGATGGGGAGTGAGGAAGAAGGGTGGGTCGTGGCCGCATCCCTTCCGGGCGCCCACCGGGCGCGGGCCACGGATCGACATCTCCACAAAGACCATTGATAACGAGCGGGCCGGCCATGGCTGCCGGGCCGCACAGGCAGCCGGGTTACATGCCCTGCATGGCCCGCAGGTTGCACACGAGAGTGTCCAGTAACGTCCCCTTGGGAAAGAAACCGTTGTGAAGACCGCAGAATCACTCGGTGTCCTCGACATCACGTCGGGCGGCGCCGGATTCCTCCGTCGCCGGGAGGCCAGCTACCTCCCGGGCGAAGGCGACATCTATGTCGCACAGAAACTGATCCAGCGCTATGGCCTGCGCGCCGGCGACGAGATCATCGGGGAGGCCGGCCCGTCACCGGGCCGCGGGAAGAACCCGCCGCTGACCTCGATCGAACTCGTCAACGGCGAGCCGGCGGATGGCGCGTCGGGCCGACCCCAGTTCGCCCGCCTCAGTGCCCAGCATCCAGACGAACAGCTCCGGCTCGAATGCGATCTCGATTACAGGGGTCAGCCGGATTACACGAACCGGATCATCGACCTGTTCGTGCCGTTCGGTAAGGGACAGCGCGCGATGATCGTGGCGCCGTCGAAGGCCGGCAAGACGACGATCCTGCAGCACGTCGCGAAGGGAATCGTCGAGAACTATCCGGATGCGGCGCTGTTCATCCTGCTGGTGGACGAGCGGCCCGAGGAAGTCACCGAGATGGAGATGTGCGGGTACGGCGAGGTCGTGGCGTCGAGCTTCGATTACCCGGCGGACCGGCACATCGCGATCGCGGAGATGACGCTCGAGCGTGCGCGTCGCCGGGTGGAGATGGGTCAGGACGTCGTCATCATCCTCGACAGCATTACCCGCCTCGCCCGCGCGTACAACACGAACGAGCGCAGCACGGGCAAGACGCTGACCGGTGGACTCGACGCGAACGCGCTGGAGAAGCCGAAGCGCTTCCTGGGCAGCGCACGCAAGATCGATTCGCGCCAGGGCGGCGGTTCGCTCACGATCATCGCCACCGCGCTCGTCGATACCGGCTCGCGCATGGACGACGTGATCTTCGAGGAGTTCAAGGGCACGGGCAACAGCGAGCTCGTCCTCTCCCGTGAGCTGGCCGACAAGCGCGTCTTCCCCGCGATCGATCTGAACGCGAGTGCCACGCGCCGTGAGGAGCTGCTGCTCGGTGAGAAGGCGCTGCGCGCCTCGCACGGTCTGCGACGTGACCTCGCGGACATGCCTCCAGCCGACGCGATGCAGCAGCTGCTGGCTCGCATGCGGCGCACGAAGGACAACGCGGAACTGATCGAGCAGGCGGGCTCGCGCGCCTGACCCGCTGAGGCAACGCATCGGGCGGCTTCATGGCGGGTGTCTCTGGCTCCCGCTGATCGAACCTGCCCGGTGCGCCAGCCGCTCGTCGGACTTCCATTCAATACAGGACCGCCCGCGACTGGCATTCCGCTTGCCACCGCGCACAGTGGACATGTGCGTGGCGCGCATGCCGTAACTGGTGATGGATGGCACAGACAGAGCCGCAGGCAGATAAGGTCGCGATCGTGGACGGCTCGAACGTCGCGCACGCCACGGAAGGCGACAATGCGCGTCTCGAGAACATCACACTCGTCTGCGCCAGGCTGCGCGAGGACGGTTTCGAGCCGATCGTCGTCGTAGACGCAGCACTGCGCCACCAGATCGATCGGCCGGACGCCTACGAGCAACTCGTCGAGGACGGCACGATCAGGCAGGCGCCCGCGGGAACGGACGCCGACTTCTTCATCCTTTCCTTTGCCCGTGAGCTGGACGCCTCGGTCGTCTCCAACGACCGCTACCGCGACCGGATGCAGGCCTTCCCGGAAGCACGCGACCGCGTCATTCGTTTCATGATCGTGAACAGCGAAGTCGTTTTCGAGAAGCGCACGCGCCGCAGGGACTGACGGGTCACGATCTCACTCACGACGCAACGATGACATACTGCGATTACGCGCCGGGGCATCCGGTGCATCAGCCGTATCACGACCACGACTACGGCTTTCCACTGGAGACGGACGCGCAGCTCTTCGAGCGGCTCGTGCTGGAGATCAACCAGGCGGGTCTGTCCTGGCTCACGATCCTGAACAAGCGCGAGCGCTTCCACGAGGCGTACGACGGCTTCGACATCGACGTCGTCGCTGCCTACGGCGAGCGGGAGCGCGCGCGCCTCCTCGCTGACGCAGGCATCATTCGTAACCGGTTGAAGGTGGATGCAGCGATCGAGAATGCGCGCCGGCTTCAGCGTATCCGCGATGAGTACGGCGGCTTCTCGCTCTGGCTGGGTGCACACCACCCGCTCACACGCGACGAGTGGCGCGACCTGTTCAGGATGACATTCGTCTTCACTGGCGGTGAGATCGTGAACGAATTCCTGATGAGCACGGGCTGGCTGCCGGGCGCACACGTGCCTGCATGTCCGGTACATGCGCACACCGTCGCTGCTGGTGCGCCGTGGACGTGGGCGCACCTGCCGAGGCCCTGAGGCGGGAGCACTGCTCCGCTTGCGGCCGGAATGGATGCGCGCGATTCTGAGCGTCCGTTCCACATCAGCCGGAGACATGCGACGTGCCACGAGTCGACACCGAGCGTGATCAGCTTGCCAGCCTCCTCTGCGAACGATCACTCCGCCGTGGTGACTTCGTCCTGGCGAGCGGTGCTCGATCCGACTACTACATCGATGCCCGCACCACGACGATGGCCGGGCGCGGACAGTTGCTCATCGGGCGCGTCGCACTCGCAGCACTCGACGAGGCCGGTTGGCGGCCGCACGCGGTCGGCGGACTGACGCTCGGCGCGGATCCTGTAGCATACGCAATTGCTCACGCGGCCGCGGCAGCGGACCGGACACTCGATGCGTTCACGGTGCGCAAGCAGGCAAAGCAGCACGGATCGGGGCAGCGGATCGAGGGCGGCTTTCAGTCCGGAATGAGCGTGGTCGTATGCGAGGACACGATCACGACGGGCGGCAGCGCGCTGGACGCCGTGGACGCGGTGGAAGAGGCGGGCGGTACCGTGATCGGTGTGCTGGCGCTGGTGGACCGGGAGGAAGGCGGGCGGGCAGCGATCGAGAGGCGGGGTTATCCGGTGCTGGCGCTGTATACGGCGCGGGCGTTGTTGCAGAGGTGAGCGGCGCCTCTGCCGCTACTCGCTCCGGTTGCGCGGCCCTTTCCAGCCGACTGCATCGATCGACCTGGACAGCGGCTCGAGGTACTCCATTGCGTACGCCAGGTTGGACTCGTAGGCGCGCACCCGGTCGGGCGGCATGTTCTCGCGGAAGTACGGACTCGTCATTGGCTCGCCGTCCGTCCCCGGATGGTCCTTGACGATGTCGGCGAGGAAGAAGGTGGCGGCGCCGGCGTCCATGGCGTTGATGACGCGGCACTCGAAGGAGGCCATGCAGTCTGTCAGCAGGGGACAACCCGTCACGCCCGTGTGCAGTTCGAGTCCGTCCAGCTTGTTCGGCACATCACGCGCACTCTGCAGGCCGAGTTGCCAGATCACGTCCCACTGATCATTGCGGAGCAGGTGCACGGCGAACACGCCGCTCTCCAAGATCATCTCGTGTGTGACGTGCGGCTTCAGGATGTAGACGGAGATACGCGGTACGGACGGGACGAGCGAGGCACGCTGTGCGCTGTTGACGATCATGCCGTTCGTGCGCTCACCTGACACCGTGGTGACGGCCACGACCGGTGGCGTCAGGTGACGCAGCAGCGGATAGGACGTGCCTTCGACTCGCAGTTCGCGCATTGCTACTCGAGCAGTCGCAGCGGCATCACCAGGCAGAGGTAGTCCGCTGCACCATCGCCGTCGCGTGACACGGGCTCGATCGTGGCCGCACGCTCCGGCGCCTTCATCGTCAGCTTCACATCCTCGCTCGGCATGTAACGCAGCACCTCGAGCAGGTAGCTGGCGTTGAAGCCGATGTCGAGCGGCTCGCCGCCGTACTCGATCTCCAGCTCTTCATGTGCTTCGCCCAGGTCGGGCGTCTCGACGGAGAAGCGAAGCGTGTTCGTATTGAAGCTGAGCCGGACACGATGCGTCTGGTCGCTTGCGACGACAGCCATGCGACGCAGTGCCTGCGTGAGCTGGTTCTTGTCCGCGATCGCGTTCTTGTCGTTGTCGCGGGGGATGACCTGCTCGTAGTTCGGGTAGGGCCCCTCGATCAGTCGCGTGAAGACCTGCGTGCCGTTCTTGCGGAAGCCGAGATGGTTCTCGCTGCGCGCGACTTCGATATCGTCGTCGGCACCGAACAGGCGCTCGACCTGGGCAAGTGCCTTGGGCGGCACGATCAGGTCGGCGCGCGGTGCACCGGGCGCCGGCGCAGGCACGGCAAGCCGCGCGAGTCGATGGCCGTTCGTCGCGACCATGCGCATGTCCGAGTCGGTGAGCTGCCAGAGCACACCGTTCAGGATCGGACGGCTTTCCTCGGTCGAGACGGCGAACGACGTCTGCCGGATGAGATCGTGCAGCAGACTGCCACCGATCTTCCAGCTCGCATCGAAATCGACCGACGGGAATGTCGGGAACTCGTCGCGTGCCATCCCGTTCAGCCGGAACGATGCACGGCCGCAGGCGAGCTCGAGACGATCGCCCTTCGTCGTGATGCGCACCGGATGCTCAGGCAGCTCACGGGCAAGCTCCTGTAGCTTCTTTGCCGGAACAGTGATGGCGCCTGCCTCATCGACCTCGGCCGGCACCTGCACGCTCACCGCAATGTCCAGGTCGGTGCCACTCATCGTGACCGCACCGTCCTTCGCTTCGATCAGGATGTTCGAGAGCACGGGCAGCGTGGTCCGCGTCGGTATGCTGGCACTGACCGCGGCAAGACCCTGTTGCAGGTTGTCGCGCGTGATCTTGAGTTTCATGCCTCCCTCACGTTCCCGAACGATGAGCGCACGGTGTTCACACCGGATGCGATCCAGGAATTCCACACAGTACAGAACTACGCACTAACAGATATTTCAAACTCGTAGTAACAGTAGGGACTGTGGGTTCGTGGAGAACCGGTCCCCATCACTTCATTCGCGCTCTGCGCGTTCACTGGATCCGCCGCAGCACAGTGTGGGAACCGTGTTGGCGCAGCACCATGTTCATCCACGCCGTCCACATTCCGACCGACCATGTGGAAACGCGCCAGCCGGCTCCACACCGATTCCACACGATTTCAACGTCCTATCCGGCCAGCTCCACGCGGAGCGCCTGGACGCGCGCGCCGAAGGTTTCGTCCGTCCGGATGTCGTCTTCGACCTTGTTGATCGAATGGATCACGGTCGAGTGGTCGCGTCCGCCGAATGTCTTGCCGATCTCGATCAACGGGATATCGAGCAGCTCGCGCATCAGGTACATCCCGACCTGGCGCGGCACGGTCAGCTCCTTCGTGCGCTTCTTCGAGACGAGCCCATCGACCGAGACGCCGAACTCCTTGGCGACGCGCTCCCGGATCAGTCCCGGCGTGAGCTCGACGGCACGTCCCTCGAGCACACCGCCCAGTGCTTCCTTCGCCAGCTCCGTCGTTACCTCGCGCCGCGTCAGTGACGAGTACGCGAGCAGCTTGATGATCGCGCCTTCGAGCTCGCGCACATTCGAGCGACAGTTGCGCGCGATGAACGTCAGTACTTCATCGTCGAGCGCGATCTCGTCGTCTTCCGCCTTCTTGCGCAGGATCGCAACGCGCGTCTCGAGATCCGGCGGCTTGATGTCCGTGACGAGCCCCCACTCGAAACGCGAGACCAGGCGCTCCTCGAGGCCCGGGATCTCCTTCGGCGGACGGTCGCTCGTCATCACGATCTGCCGCTTCGCCTCGTGCAGCGCGTTGAACGTGTGGAAGAACTCTTCCTGCGTCCGCTCCTTCTCGCCGAGGAAATGCACGTCGTCGATCAGCAGCAGATCGATCTCGCGGTAGCGCCGGCGGAAGTCCGCCATGCGTCCTTCCTGGATCGATGCGATCAGGTCGTTCGTGAAACGCTCGCTCGAGATGTACGCGACGCGCCGGCCCGCATCACGCCCGAGGATCGAATGGCCGATCGCGTGCATCAGGTGCGTCTTGCCGAGACCGACGCCACCGTAGATGAACAGCGGATTGTACATGCGCGCCGGCGCCTCCGCCACGGCGCGGCAGGCCGCCGCCGAGAGCTGGTTGTTCGCGCCGACCACGAAGCGGTCGAAGGTGTAGCGCTCGTTCAGCTGACTGCCGAAGGCGACGTTGCCCGGAGCACTGGACGCGGGCGTTGGCTGCGCGGCCGGGGAAGCAGCCGACGGCGCATCCGCCTGCTCCGATCGAGCCGGATCGGGACGCATCGACTCGGTGCGCGGCTTCGCAGCCACGGTCGAGGTGGCACGCGCACCTTCCGCCACGGGCTCGAACGCGATCACGATCGGCCGCCCGAATACGCGCGCGGCCACATCGCTCAGCAGCTCACCGTACTTGTCCTCGATCCACTCGGCCGCGAAGTCGTTATGCGTCGATACCGTGAGCCGATCACGCGACAAGGCCAGCGGCTCGGTATGCTCGAGCCAGCTGCGAAACGTCTGTTCGGATAGGTGAGGACGGGCACGTTCGAGAACACGGGCCCAGGCCTCGGTCGCGGTCAGCTCCATCTGCGATCGTCGAAGACACGTCTGGTTGGGAAGTAGCGGCGCGCAAGCTAGCGGCGGCGTTGTGGATAAGTCAACGCCGGGAGCGCTTCGGTTTATGACGTCGTGGGCTTGACCACTCAACCCGATTCCGTTTATTCTTCACGTCTTTGCTGGACGTGATTTTCGTTCTCCGGCTGCCGCCCGCGGCAGCCCGTTTGTTCGAGGTGTTCCATGGGTATGCCGACGTACCGGCCGCACAACCGCAAGCGCAAGAACAAGCACGCCTTCCGCGCACGGATGGCGACAAAGGCCGGCCGCAGGATTCTTAACGCCCGGCGGCGCAACGGCCGCAAGCGCCT
>CAYLME010000039.1:0-24355 GCA_964384585.1 uncultured Gemmatimonadaceae bacterium
GGGACGTCGCCCCAGTGACGTCCCGGCAGCGCGCCGGCCGTCCGCGCTGGTCCGGCGGGAGTCGGTCCCGTATCTTCCCGATTTTCAGCGATTCCAGAGAGTTGGAGGGGGTCATGGCAGCCAAGGAAGCGCGCGCGCACATGGAGAAGGCACTCGAGGCGATGCGGCGCGAGTTCTCGGGCGTGCGGACAGGCAAGGCGTCGCCCGCGCTCCTCGACCTGGTGCGGGTTGACGCGTACGGCTCGAAGATGCCGTTGAACCAGGTCGCGTCGGTGAGCGCTCCGGAGCCGCGGATGCTGATCGTGCAGCCGTGGGACAAGGGCCTGGTCGCGGTAGTCGAGAAGGCGATCCGCAATGCGGAGCTGGGGCTGAACCCGGCCACGGATGGTGGTGTGATCCGGGTGCCGATCCCGGCATTGAACGAGGAGCGGCGCAGGGAGATGGTGCGCATGCTGCACAAGCTGGCCGAGGAGGGCCGGGTCGCGGTGCGCCATGCCCGCCAGGAGGCGAACAAGTCGCTCAAGCAGCAGCAGTCGGATAGTGAACTGAGCGAGGATGACGCACGTCGTCAGATGGACGAAGTGCAGAAACTCACGGACGAGTACATCGGCAAGATCGACCACCTCCTGAAGGCGAAGGAGGAGGAGGTCATGGAGGTCTGAGCTTGGGCGAAGCAGCCGGCTCGTCACTGGGAGTGGCGGTGGGCGCCTGCCCGCCGGTCCACGTTGCGATCATCATGGATGGCAACGGCCGCTGGGCTCGCGCTCGCGGCCTGCCACGCTTTCGGGGTCACGCAGCAGGGATGCGTGCCGTGCGCGAGGCGGTCGAGGGAGCGATCCAGGCCGGTGTTCGCGTGCTCACGCTCTACGCGTTCTCGCAGGAGAACTGGAACCGGCCGGCCGCGGAGGTTGCGGCGCTCATGCGTCTGCTGCAGCGCTACCTGGTGAAGGAGCGCGAGGAATTGCAGTCGCAGGGAGTACGCGTACGGGTCTTCGGCCAGACCGACATGCTGCCGCCGGGCCCGCGCCGGGCGGTGGCCGAGATCCAGCGGGTGACCGCCGACTGCGACCGGCTCCAGCTCAACCTGATGATCAGCTACGGCAGCCGTGCCGAGATCGTGCGTGCCGCGCAGCGGCTGGCCGCGCGCGTGCAGCGCGGTGAGCTGTCACCGGACGCGATCACCGAGGCGGACTTCGAGCGCGAGCTGTACACGGCGGGCCTGCCCGATCCCGACCTTCTCATCCGTACCTCGGGCGAGCAGCGCATCAGCAATTTCATGCTGTGGCAGCTCGCGTATACGGAGCTGTACATCACCCCGGTACTCTGGCCGGACTTCAGCCGCGACGTCCTGCTCGAGGCCATCGATGACTACAACAAACGCGAACGCCGCTTCGGTCGCGTCACCGTCATCTGAGATGGCGAGCGAACTCGGAAAGCGCGTTGCGGTTGCGGCCATCGGCATTCCCCTGGCCGTGCTCGTCCTCTACATCGGCGGATGGGTACTCGCGGTCATCATCGCGGTGATCGCTGCCATGGGTGCGCGCGAACTGTACCTCATGGCGCAGGCCGGCGGCGTAACACCGCTCGACGGAGTCGGTGCGCCGCTCGCCGGCCTCTTTGTGCTCCTCGCCCAGGCATCGGCGATCGATCGCGGTGCTGCATCGTGGGCGCTCGTGATCGGTGCGACGCTGCTCGTCGCCGGACTCGTGATCTGGCGGCGCGGTGTGGACGGGAGGCCGCTCGGGACGAGCGCGATCACCATCTTCGGCGCGCTGCTCGTCGGCGGCGGGCTCAGCTATGCGATCGCGCTGCGCGGGCTCGGCAATGATCCGACGTGGGTCGGCGCAGGCAGCGTGATCGCAACCGCAAGGGGTGGTGCGATCCTGCTCGCGATGCCCATCGCACTCACGTGGCTGGGCGACACGTTCGCATACTTCGGCGGTCGTACGTGGGGCAGGCGCAAGCTCATCCCGGCCGTCAGTCCCGGAAAGACGGTCGAGGGTGCACTGAGCTCCGTGGTCGGCACGACGGTCATGGGCGCTGTCTATGCGTGGCTGATCCTGGGCGTCTGGCTCGGTGTGGATTATTCGTTGTTGCTCGGTGCGCTCGCGGGACTGCTGGTATCCATCACTGCGCAGATCGGCGATCTCGCGGAGTCGCTGCTCAAGCGCGAGGCGGGTGTAAAGGACTCCGGGACGCTGCTTCCGGGCCATGGCGGGGTGCTGGACCGGTTCGACGCACTCCTCTTCACGCTCCCGCTGATGTACTGGTATCTGCGGCTGACGCTGCCTTCGGCGCTGGGAGCCTGATGCGAGGCGTTGCACTGCTCGGTTGCACCGGTTCCATCGGCCGGAGCGCACTCGCGGTGCTGAACCGGCACCGCGACGAGTTTCGTGTCGTTGCACTCGCCGCGCATCGCAACGCACCGGAGCTCGCATCACTGTGTGCGGAGCATCGGCCCGAACTGGCGGCGCTCGTCGATGAGGAGTGTGCGAATGGCACGAAGTTCGACGGTGTCCAGCTCGCGACCGGGCGCAGTGCGCTGCTGGATGCGGCGACACATCCCGACGCCGACATCGTCATCAATGCCGTGGTCGGTGCCGCCGGCCTCGATGCAACGCTCGCCGCGCTGAACGCGGGGAAGCGGCTTGCACTGGCGAACAAGGAGTCGCTGGTTGCGGGCGGACCGCTCGTGATGGACGCACTCGAGCGGGGCGGCGGTGAACTGGTTCCGATCGACAGCGAGCACAGCGCCATCCTGCAGTGTCTCGGCGGGCTCGATCCAGGGTCCGTGCGGCGGGTGGTGCTGACTGCGTCCGGCGGTCCGTTCCGCGGATGGTCTGCTGCCGCGCTCGCTGCAGCGACACCGCAGCAGGCGCTGCAGCACCCGACGTGGGACATGGGCGCCAAGATCACGATCGATTCGGCAACGCTTGCGAACAAGGCGCTCGAGGTGATCGAAGCGCACTTCCTGTTCGGCATGCCGTACGAGCGCATCGAAGCGGTGGTTCACCCGCAGTCGGTGATCCACTCGATGATCGAGACGACCGACGGGTCGGTGCTCGCTCAGCTCGGCTTCCCGACGATGGAGCTGCCCATTCTGTACGCACTCACCTGGCCGGAGCGGCGCGCCGATGACGGCGTGCGCCGATTCGATCCGGTAACCGCGGGGCCGCTCACGTTCGAGCGAATCGACGACAGGCGATTTCCGATGTTCGCCCTCGGCTGCGCGGCCGGCCGTACCGGCGGCACCGCGCCGGCCGTCTACAACGCGGCCAACGAGGTCGCGGTCGCTGGGTTCCTGGCCGGACACATACCGTTCGGAGGCATTGCCGAAACGGTAGAGCGGGTACTGGCGCAGCACGTTGCCTTGCCAGTGGACTCCGTCGAAACCATCCACGCCGCCGATCGCGCCGCGCGCGCGGCCGCGGAAGAAGCGCTGAAGGCATCATGGATGTCCTGACCGATATTCTGACGAATCCCGTCGTCGCGTTCATCATCGTCATCGGGATCCTGATCCTGGTGCACGAGCTTGGACACCTCATCACGGCCAAGGCCGTCGATATCGAGGTGCCTCGTTTCTCGATCGGCTTCGGTCCGAAGCTGTTCGGATTCAAGCGCGGCGAGACCGAGTACGTGGTATCGGCGCTGCCGCTCGGCGGCTACGTGAAGATGGCCGGGATGGAAGAGCTGGAGATGGTCGAAGGCGAGTCCGATTCGCCGCGTGCGCAGGGTCAGGTGCCGAGTCCGCGTCACTTCGATGCCAAGTCACTGCCGGCTCGCATGCTCGTCATCTCGGCCGGCGTGATCATGAACTTCCTGTTTGCCGTGATCGTGTTCGGCATGGTCGGTGGCATATGGGGCGTGCCGATCGACCCGCCAGCAGTGCTCGGCGGTGTGACAGAGGAGAACCTGTCGGAAGGCACGCAGTCGCTTCTCGAGGTGCCGCGTGGCACGCGCATCATCTCGATCGGCGGCGATCCGGTCGATGACTGGGGCGACGTGCAGCAAGTCGTGAGCATGATGCGTCCCGGACAGAACGTCATCGAGTTCGAGGGCGCATCGCCCGTCACGGTCGATGTCGCGGGCACTGACTCGGCACGATTCCAGTTCTTTACCGCGCTCGAGCCGCTGCTGCACGGACGGGCACGGCTGCAGCAGGTGGTGGCGGACGGTCCGGCCAGCCAGGCCGGGCTTCAGGCTGGCGACGTCGTGGTTGAGGCGGACGGCAGGCCCGTCGGCAGCTGGCAGGAGTTCGTCGCGGCGGTCGAGGCACGTCCCGGCAAGCCGTTCGATCTCGTGGTCGAGCGCGATGGCCAGCGCATCACGATGAACGTGGTGCCGGACACGCACGAGTTGCCGGGCGGCCACGTGTACGGGCGCATTGGTGTGCAGGGCTCGGCCGCGGACGGCGCGCGCGAGCGCGAGCGACTCGGCGTGATCGATGCCGCGGGCTACGGTTTCGAGCGCACCTGGGATGTCATGGTGATGACGCTCGACGTGCTCGGCGGCATGTTCACCGGGCGCCATTCGGCGCGCAACCTGGGCGGCCCGATCGCGATCGGGCAGATCAGCGGTCAGGTGGCTGAAGCCGGGCTCGAGAGCTTCCTCAACTTCCTGGCGCTCTTCTCTGTCAACCTCGCCGTGCTCAACCTGCTGCCGATCCCGGTACTGGACGGCGGACAGCTCGTGTTCCTGCTCTACGAGGGCATCCGTGGCAAGCCACCCTCGATGCAGGCGCGTATGCGACTCACGCAGATCGGGTTCTTCATCATCCTGCTGATCATGGCGTTCGCGATCGGCAACGACCTGCTGCGCGTGTTCGGGATCTAGGTCACCGCAGGGTGCTGCAGCTCATTCGCGGATAACGCCATGTACCTCTGGTTTCTGGGCGCCGCCGGCACGGTCACGGGGTCGCGCTACCTCGTCGAAACCGACAACGGCACACGTATCCTGATCGATTGCGGCCTGTTCCAGGGGCTCAAGCAACTGCGCGAGCGCAACTGGAAATCGATGCCGGTCCCGCCGGACACGATCGATGCCGTACTGCTCACGCACGCGCATCTCGATCATACCGGCTATCTGCCCGCGCTGGTGCGCGACGGACTCCGTGCTCCGATCTACGCAACCGGGCCCACGTTCGATCTCGCGCAGATCATGCTGCCCGACTCCGGCTATCTGCAGGAAGAGGACGCCGCGTTTGCAAACCGTCACCGGCTGACCCGTCACGATCCTGCACTGCCGCTGTACACCCGGATCGATGCGGAACGTGCGGCCGCGCGGATCCAGCCGGTCGCATTCGAGGTGGATCTGCCATTGCCCGGTGGTGTGCGTGCCCGCTTCCGTCGCAGTGGCCACATCCTCGGTGCCGCAAGCATACTGCTTCATGCAGATGGCCGTGACATCGTCTTCTCCGGCGACATCGGCACATACGACGCGCCTCTCACGCCCGCACCACGTGCGATCGAGCATGCCGATGTGCTCGTGATGGAATCCACATATGGCGGCAGGAGCCACCCGCAGGTCGATCCCGCCGACGAGCTTGCCGGGATCGTGCGCACCACGGCTGCGCGCGGTGGTGTGATCGTCGTGCCGGCATTCGCGGTCGGCCGCGCGCAGACGCTGATGTTCCTGCTCGGACGGCTCCGTGCCGCTGGTGAGATACCACCCATCCCCGTGTTCCTCGACAGCCCGATGGCGCAGGACGTGACGGCGCTGTTCGCACGCCACGGCCAGGAGCTGCGCGTCTCGCCCGACGAGTGGCGCGGCGCGATCGCCGACATCAGCATCACCAACTCGGTCGCTGACTCCAAGGCGATCGATGCGCGCAACGGTCCGTTCGTCGTGATCTCCGCCAGCGGCATGGCGACGGGTGGGCGGGTGATCCACCACCTCAAGGTGTTCGCGCCGCACCACCGCAACACGGTCCTTTTCGCGGGGTTCCAGGCAGCCGGCACGCGCGGGCAGGCAATGGTGAACGGCGCCGAGACGATCCGCATCCACGGACTCGACGTTCCCGTACGCGCGGAGGTACGCACGCTGGACAGTCTCTCCGCACATGCCGACCATGGGGACCTGATCCGGTGGGCGGGCGCGCTCCAGCGCCCACCGCGACACGTGTTCCTGACGCACGGCGAGCCGATCGCCGCAGACCTCCTGCGTCGCGGCCTGAAGGACAGCCTGGGATGGGAGGCGCACGTGGCGGAGCACCTGCAGAAGGTGACGCTCTAGCCGCTCACGCGCCTGGCGTGTTCGCGGGCCGAACGGATCCTGCCCGCGATCAGGACGAACTAGAGGAGCGTCAGCTGCTCGCCCTGTCCGGAGCTGCGCCTCAGCGCATCGACGTCGAACGGCTCGAGCGGTTCCGCCTGTGATGCGACATCGAGGCGCCCGCGATAGCCGCGCCGGTCGAGCGCCAGTCCGATGACGTCCCTGGCCAGACCGCCGTCGTTGCAATGCTCGCTCAGGTGTGCGAGTGCGACGGCGACCAGGTTGGGATGATACAACTCGTGCGCGAGCTCGGCCGCCGCGCGGTTCGACAGGTGGCCGTGGCTCGATGCGATGCGCTGCTTGACCGACCACGGGTACGGCCCCGCCCAGAGCATCGACTCGTCGTGGTTCGCCTCGAGCACGAGGAGGTGGCATCCTGCAAGCGCAGCCCGCACCGGTGCCGTCGGCCTGCCGAGATCCGTGGCGACTCCCATCTTCGCACCCGTATCGACATGACGCACCGTGATCGCGACCGGATCGGCCGCGTCGTGCACGGTGAGGAACGGCATGATTTCGAACGGTCCGATCCGGAACGGCTCGAGGCTGCGGTAGTGTTCGACGTGCTCGCGCCCGGTGAGCAGCGCCAGGCATGCGCGCTCCGTCACCTGCGTCATCCGGATCGGCACGCCGAAACGACGTGCGAGCACGCCCATCCCGCGCGTGTGATCGCCGTGATCGTGCGTGATGAGAATCGCCTGCAGCGACGCCGGGTCGACCCCGACACTGCGCATGCGACGTTCGAGGTCGCGGCCGCTGAAGCCGGCATCGATGAGGATGCGGACGTCGCCGGACTCGACGAGTGTGGCGTTGCCGACACTGCCGCTGCCGAGCACGGTGACGCGCACGCTAGCGCTCCTTCCCGGCTTGTTCGTGCACGCGGGCGAGCAGTGCACGCGTAGCGGCGTCCAGTTCCAGCCCGCGCCGCTGCATCACGCGCTCGGCAGTGACGATGAAGCGATCGAAGTCGTACTCGCCCAGGTCGCTGCCGCTGCCCCACGAAAACGGCGGCACGTACTTCGGCGGCATGGCCGCACCGTACAGGTTCGAGCCGGTGCCGACCACGGTGCCCGTGTTCAGCATCGTGCCGATGCCGGTCTTCACGTGATCGCCGAGCAGGCAGCCGATCTTCATCTCGCCGGTGTCGACGTCGCCGTCGGGCGTCCAGAGGCGAATGTTGCCGTAGTTGTTCTTCAGGTCACTGTTGGTCGTGAGTGCGCCCAGGTTGACCCAGCGGCCGAGATACGCATGACCGAGGAAGCCGTCGTGGGCCTTGTTCGCATAGCCGAGCACGACGGACGCTTCGACTTCGCCGTGCACCTTGCAGACGGGTCCGATCGAGACCTCGCCCACCGAACCACCCAGGATGACCGAATCCCTGCCGATCCACGCTGGCCCGGCAAGGCGTGTGAACGCGCGCACGGTGGCGCGATCCTCCAGCCAGATCGGGCCGTGCGAGGTGTCGAGCACGACGCCCGGCTCGATCGTCACGTCCGTGCCGATGATGACCTCGTCCGCACTCCCGATCAGCTGGACATGGTCCGGCAGCCGGCCGGTCGTCGCGCCGCGTGTGCGTGCAGCGTCCGCGTCCCGTGTGACCTGCGCCGGATTGTCCGTGACGAGATCCCAGACGTTCTCGATCACGTGGCCATCCAGCTCGATGCCGTCACCATGGTCCGCGCCTGGCGAGTGCAGTGCGCCCGGGTCCGGCAGCGGCGCACCGGCCGGCACGTACCAGCCGACCGTCGTGCCGGCCATCACGATCCGGGTGGTGTGATGCGGCCAGTCGGGCAGGTCCTGGAACGACGGCACGGCGCGCGACAGCAGCACGATGCGCGGTGCGTCCGCAGCGATGCGCGTTGCATCGAGGACGGGCGCAGCGTCCGGTTCGCTGAACCCCTCGAGGCCAGGCGCGATGTGACCGACGGCGCGAACGCCAAAGACGAGTTCAGCGCGTGCGCGCATGGTGTGCGCGCCGAAGAGCAGCTCTCCCGCGGGTCGCGTCAGCGTGAACGGCTGCCAGCCCGCAGCGCGCACGTCGTCGAAAAGCAGCAGCTGCAAACTCACGGTTGGCTTCCTTCCAGTCGAACGAGCCGATCGGGCAATTGTGCCAGTGCCTGCTTCAGGTCGGGAGCGCGTTCGCGCGGCGCGACGAACGTGACGCCGTTCGCCTGCACGACGACGAGGTCGCGCGCACCGAACACGACCACGTCTCCGGAGTCCGACCATGCGATGCAGTCGTCGGCGTCCACGAAGTGCGTGGCACCGACACCGACGTTGCCGCGTTCATCTGCAGTGCGCGTGCGTGCGAGCGCATCCCATGCTCCGACGTCGTCCCAGTCGAAGCTGGCGCGCACCACGCCGACGCGGTCGCTGCGTTCGAGCAGTCCATTGTCGATCGAGAGCGACGGGGCACGTTCGAAGTATTCATCGACGTGGCCCTCGTCCAGCAGTGGCAGCAGCGTCGCCAGCTCCGGCGTGTGCTCGGCGACCTGTGACAGCAGCAGTGACACCGGCCAGACGAACAGGCCGGTGTTCCAGAGATAGCCCTGCTCGATGTAGCGCTCGGCGGTGGCACGATCCGGCTTCTCGACGAACTCGTCCACGACCCATGCGTCGTCGCCGAATGCGGCGCCGGTCCGGATGTAGCCATATCCGGTCTCGGGGCGCGTTGGCATCGCACCGATCGTGAAGAGTCGCTGTTCGGCGTGCGCCAGCCGTGCAGCGCGGGCGAGCGTCGCGCGGAACGCTTCAGCCGGTTCGATACGATGGTCGGCGTGCAGCGACGCCATGACGGCGTCCGGATTCGTGCGCGCGATCGTGTGCGCTGCCCATGCGAGCACCGGCGCCGTTCCGCGCGCCTGCGGCTCGATCAGCAGGCTGTCGGAGCGCAGGCCCGCTACTGCCTCGAGCATGAGGCGGCCGAGCGACTCGCCGGCCAGGATGCGGATGCGGCCCGTACCGACGAGCGGCTCGATGCGCGCGACGGTCTGCGCGATGAGCGGCTCGTCGCCGGCAAGGGGCAGCAGCTGTTTCGGCCGGGCAGGCGTCGAAACGGGCCAGAAGCGGGAACCGACGCCGCCGGCCAGAATGACGGCCCACAGGTCGATGTCACGCGGCGAAGAGCTCGTCGATGCGGGCAAGGAGTTTCTTGGGGCTGAACGGCTTCGTCAGGAAATCGGATGCGCCGAGGCGGGCAGCCTGCTCGCGATCGGTTTCGTGGCCCTTGGCGGTGAGCATGATGACGGGCGTATCGGCGCGGTGTGGCAGGCGTCGGAGCTCGGTCAGGACCTCGATGCCACTGATGTGCGGCATCATGATGTCGAGCAGAATGAGGTCAACCGGGTCGTCCGAGCGCAGCCGCTCGAGCGCGTCGCGGCCGTCATGCACGAGCTCCACGTCATAGGGCGCACTCTCCAGCTTGAGCTGGATGATGCGTCCGATGTATGGCTCGTCATCAACGACGAGTACGCGGCGTCGATCGTTGAAGGCTTGCGCGGTCATTCCGAAGTGCCGAATCGAGGGTGCCGGACCGCAGGGCCGGGTGCGAGATTCGTGCCGGTCAGCCGCGCTCCAGCCCGACGGAAGGACAGCACACGCGCGCGAAGGATAGGCCCCGAAACGGGGCGAAGTCAATGCAGCGGGGCGGTTTTCGGGAGTGACGAAACCCCTGCTGTCGCTGCGCGGTATCACCGGAGCGCGCCTTGACCGTGAGACGCGCTCGCGCGTACACTAGCCGCCCATTATCCAGGCGAGAAATGAGCAAGCAGGTGCTTCTCCGATCGATACGGCTGCCACTCCTGGCGGCTGCACTTCTCACGGCCGCATGCGACGATCCGTTCGCGAATCCGGCGTGGAGCGACCGGCCGGACACGGTGATCGTGTTCTCGGCGTACCGGTCCGAGTACGCGGGCATGCCGTCCGCCGTCAACCTGACCGGCAACTTCCTGTCACTGGTCGCGATCGATGATCTGGGCGCGGCCTCGGAATGGGACTTCATGCTGGGCGAGGATGCGAGTGGCATGCTGTGGGTCCCGTCCAGCGTCGTGCCCGGCCAGTCGGATTCGCGCTCATCGATTGCGCGCGTGGACGCGACGAACCTCGACGAGGTGACGCGGGCCCCCGAGCCCGGCGACGACCGCTACACGAGAGAGCCGGTCACGCTCGAGGTGGGTGCCGTGTACGTGCTGCGCTCGCGCCGCTCCAACACGTGCTACGTCCGCGGCTCGAATTACGCCAAGATGAAGGTGGTCGGGCTCGATGCCGCGCTCGGTACCGCCGAAATCGCGATCGTACGCAACCCGTACTGCGACAACCGCGACCTCGTACCGCCCGACGAAGACTAGTGCTCGACCTGAAGCGGATCCGGGATGAGCCCCGGCTGGTCGTCGAGCGGCTGGAGCGTCGCGGCGCCACCGATTACGGCAAGCTCGTCGATGACCTGCTGCAGCTGGACGAACAGCGGCGCAGCGTCATCGCGGAGGTGGACCGGCTCCGCGCGCGCCGCAACGAGGTGTCGCCGCAGGTCGGCAAGCTGAAGCAGGCGGGTCGGCACGCGCAGGCGGAGCCGATCATCCGCGAGATGCGTGAGCTCGGCGAGCGCATCGCCGACCAGGAGCAGCGCCGCACCGAGCTCGAGGCGGCCGTTCGTGACGCGCTGCTCGCCATCCCCAACCTGCCGGAGCCGGTCGTGCCGGCGGGCGGTGAGGACGCGAACGTCGTCGTGCGCGAGGGCGGTGAACGCGCGCAGCCTCCCGCAACGCGGCCGCACTGGGATATCGCCGAACAGCTCGAGCTGCTCGATCTGCCGCGCGGTGCGAAGGTGGCCGGCAGCGGCTTCCCGCTCTATACCGGCTGGGGCGCCCGACTGGAGCGCGCACTGATCAACTTCATGGTTGATCTGCACGCGCGCGAGCATGGATACCGCGAGATCTCGCCGCCGTTCGTGATCAACGAGGAAGCGGCGCTCGGCACCGGCCATCTGCCCAAGTACCATGAAGACATGTACTTCATCGGCGAGGATCGGCTCTATCTGGTGCCGACGGCCGAGGTGCCGGTCACCAACCTGCACGCGGACGAGCTGATGAGTGCCGACGCGCTGCCGATCCGCTACGTCGCGTACACGCCGTGCTTCCGGCGTGAGGCGGGCTCGCACGGCAAGGACACGCGCGGGCTGCTGCGGCTGCACCAGTTCGACAAGGTCGAGATGATGCGCTTCGAGCGGCCCGAGAACAGTGCGGCCGCACTCGAGGAGCTGACGGGTCATGCGGAGCGCGTGTTGCAGCTGCTCGGTCTACAGTATCGCGTACTGCTCCTGGCCGGCGGCGACCTCGGCTTCGCCAACGCGCAGACATACGACCTCGAGGTGTGGGCTCCCGGCGTCGAGCGCTGGCTCGAGGTCTCGAGCTGCTCGCTCTACAACGACTACCAGGCGCGGCGGGCGAACGTGCGCTACCGGCCGGAGCCCAATGCGAAGCCGGAATACGTGCACACACTGAACGGCTCCGGACTGGGCGTCGCGCGCACCCTCGCGGCAGTCCTGGAGACGTATCAGCAGGGCGACGGCAGCGTGCGCGTGCCCCAGGCGCTGCAGGATTACGTCGGCACCGACGTGATCAGCGCCTGAGCCCTGGCGCGCGGCGACATCGCCGTGCGCCCGGCCCCGCAGCCATCTTCCGCACAGGCATCATCCATTTGGAGCGCGCTGGCTGACAGGCCGGCGCGCGGAGCAGGGACGTGACGGAGCTTCTGACATCGCTGAACCCGGAACAGCGCGAGGCGGTCGAGCATTTCGAGGGACCGATCCTGGTGCTGGCCGGCGCGGGCTCGGGCAAGACGCGCGTTCTCACCACGCGCATCGCGTGGCTGGTCCAGGAGAACGGCGTCGATCCCTCCGCCATCCTCGCCGTCACGTTCACGAACAAGGCGGCGGGCGAGATGCGTGCGCGCATCCGGCGCCTGCTGGGCCGGGAACCGGCCGGCATGTGGATGGGCACGTTCCATTCGCTCGGCGCGCGCCTGTTGCGCCGCCATGCGCCGCTTCTGGGATGGGCATCGAACTTCTCGATCCATGACGCCGACCAGGCGCTGCGCGAGACGAAGCGCGCCATGGATCGGCTGAACATCTCGATCAAGCGCTGGCACCCGAAGGCCGTTCACGGCGCGATCTCGGCAGCGAAGAACCAGCTCGTGCCGCCGGAGGAGTACCATGCGCTTGCCGGCGACCTGTTCAGCAAGGTCGTCGCGGACGTGTACCCGTCCTACAATGCGGCGCTGAAGGAGCAGAACGCTTTCGACTTCGATGACCTGCTCGTGAAGCCGGTCACCCTGTTCGAAACACATCCCGGGCTGCTCGAGAGCTATCGCAATCGCTTCCAGTTCGTGCTGGTGGACGAGTACCAGGACACGAACCGCGCGCAGTACCGCTTCCTGCAGCTGCTCGCGAGCGAGCACGGCAACCTCATGGTAGTCGGCGACGATGACCAGTCGATCTACGGCTGGCGCGGCGCGGACATCCGCAACATCCTCGACTTCGAGAAGGATTTCCCGGGCGCGGCCGTGGTCCGGCTCGAGCAGAACTACCGCTCGACCGGTAACATCCTCGACGCTGCGAACGCGGTCATCTCGCTCAATGTGAAGCGCAAGGGCAAGACGTTGCGCACATCGGCCGGACCGGGCGAGATGCTCACACGTGTCGAGGCCGTGGACGAGCGTGACGAAGCGGAATGGATCGCTGGCGAAGTCCTGACGCGACTCGCGAGCGGCACTGCCGAGCAGGCGCGCGACTTCGTCGTGCTCTATCGCACGAATTCACAGTCGCGCGCACACGAGGAAGCGTTCCGGCGGCACGACCTGCCGTACGTGATCGTGGGCGGCACACGCTTCTACGAGCGCCGCGAGATCATGGACGTGCTCGCCTACCTGCGGTTGATCTCGAACCCGCGGGATGCCGGCGCATTCGACCGTATCGTCAACTATCCGAAACGCGGCATCGGCGATACGAGCCAGGCTCGTCTGCTCGAGTGGGCTGCGTACATGGGCGTCTCTCCGCTCGACGCGGCATCACGTGCGCACGAGATCGACGCGGTGCGCGGCGCCGCCGCGTCGTCGCTCGTCGCATTCGCGGAGCTGATGCAGCGCTTCACGGCGCTGGCAAAGCACGTGGGCGTGGGTGAGCTGGTCGAGAAGCTGCTGGACGAGCTGCGCCTGCAGGATGCGCTGCTCGATGAGGGGCCGGAAGGGGAGGAGCGCTGGGAGAACGTGCGCGAGCTGGTGGCCGGCGCGCACGAGTTCGATGCGCGCCCCGGCTTCGATATCGCGGAGGAGCCGGAGGACGAGCAGGCGGACGCCACACCGCTCGACATGTTCCTGCAGAAAGTGTCACTGCTGACCGACGTCGATCGGGCCGACGCCAGCGCGGACGCCGTCACGCTCATGACACTGCACAACGCAAAGGGTCTCGAGTATCCGTTCGTGTTCATCAGCGGAATGGAGGAGGGACTCTTCCCGCTCAGTCGATCCTACGACGATCCGGACACGCTGGAGGAAGAGCGGCGGCTGTTCTACGTCGGGATCACACGCGCGGAGCGCAAGGCGTACTTCACGCACGCACGCATGCGACGCCGCGGCGGCAGCTTCGACCAGGCCGTCCCGTCCAGCTTCCTGGACGCTGTACCCGCCGCGCTCGTGGAAGAACGACCAACCGAAGCCGTGGCCACCATCCGCCGCCAGATGCAGAGCGGCTATCGTCGTCGCAATGCCGGCTACGGCGTCGGCTCGCTCGGCTACGGCCAGCGCACGCCGCGCTTCGATGATGACGATGGCACCGGCGTCGTCATCGATTACTCCGATGCGCAGGACGCGCCGCGTTTCGTCAAGGGCGAGCGGGTCAGGCACCCGCATTTTGGCCGCGGCATCATCCGCGAACTGTCGGGGTTCGGCGCGGACCTTAAGGCGGTGATCGACTTCGAGAAGGCAGGTCGCAAGAAGGTGGTCCTGCGCTTCGCGAACCTGCAGAAGGAACTGTAGGACAGGGACGTCCGTGGCAGTGGAGTGCCCGGCCGGCCGCGTGGCGCAGCAGATGCATCACCCGGGATCAGCGATACACAGCCCGGTCATCACCAGTTGCAGGACGCACGTAAACGTGCTCGCACTCAGCTTCACATTCTTCGTGATCGTCGTCTCGAAGGTCATCCTCGGCCTGGTCGCGTGCTGGATGCTGATGCCGCGCGACGAGGAGTGCCCATCGTGCGACGCACGCATGCTTCCTCTCGAGGCGCCGCATGGTCGCCGCCATCTCTATCACGTGCTGCACCTGCAGCGTCGCTGGTGTATCGAATGCGGTGGTGTGATGGTGGGCCGGCGCGGGCGGGCGCTGCCGACGCGGAGGCGGGTTCAGACGCCCGAAGTCACGACGCGCTCGGCCCAGTAGCCGAGGTGCAGTGGCGGCAGCGGGAAGAAGTCGTCGGCCATCTCGTGCAGCAGCGCCGGATTGCCCAGCGCCCCTTCCCGGATCGCCAGGCGACGCACCTTCTTCGCGAGCTGCAGATTGAAGTCCCCGACCGGATCCAGCGTGGCCGGTTCGCTCTCCTGCCGGCGTCGCAGGTAGTCCACGACGTAATCGAACGAGTGCGCCAGGTATCCGTCCATCGTTTCGGGAGCGAGATCCCAGCGACTGCCCTGCAGCACGCGATCGAACACGCCCTTCCAGCGGTCATTGTCCTGCATCCGGATCATTCCGCGGAAGATGCGTTTGTTGGTCTCGAACGAGAAGATCGTACCGCTGAGCACCGCGTCGAAGAGGTTGTCCGCCTCGGAGTGGTCATACTCCATGACGACCTCGCGCGCGATCGCTCCGTTCTTCATTCCGAGCTGCACGTCGAAGCGGTGCTCCCAGTAGCCGTGCCCGAGTGCCTTGGTGCTGCTGGTCAGCATGAGCTGGCGCGGCACGAAGTAGTTGTGCGCGATCGTGTCGGCGGCGAGGTGGCTGAGATAGCCGTAGCCGACGGCGCGCAGCCGGTCGTTGTCGGCTGCAGCGAGGATCTCCTCGCCCACGTGCCAGTAATGGCAGTGGCGGCCGACGGGCACGTACTTCTTTGCGAACGAGATGTCCGCGGCGATCGAGCCGTAGAGGAAGCTCTGCGGATAGGCACGCAGCAGCTCCGCGATCGGGCCCGGCACGAGATGCAGCATGTCGAGCAGCTGCCGGCCGATATAGACGTGCGTGGCGGGGCCCCACGCCAGTGCTGGTTCCGGCAGCAACAGCAGGAGCAACGCCGCGATCGCCGCGGTGAGCAGGGCCGTACGACGCACGCTGGCTAGCGCAGGTCGCGCAGACTGCGACGCGTCTCGCGCACCGTCCGCTTCGCGGTGCGGCGCAGTTCGCGTCCTGCAGAATTCACGAGTGTTGCGATCTCGTCGCGCAGATCGCTCACGACGTCGGCACCGGCACGGCGCAACGCGGCGGCGGCGTCCATCGTTGCCTCGGACCCGGCGCGTGCGCCGTCGCCGACATACTCGAAGGCGGATGAGGCGCTGCGTCCGGCCTGCTTGCGCGCGCGCTTTGCGCCGCGCTCGAAATCGCGGCGCGCACCCTGCGCCTTCCTGCGCGCCTGCTTCGCGAGCGGGCGGATCTCGCGCAGCAGCTTCTCGCGTCGGCTCACTTCCTCGCCGCGCAGCAGCAATGCGGCGCCCACACCGACAACCGCGCCGATGGCGAGTGCGGTCAGCAGATCACTGGTTTCCTGGTCACGCATGTAACGGCCTCCATCAGTCGAAGAGGTCTACACCGATCGTTCGTTGCCCGAGCTTCGGTACCAGGCCGAGATGCCGGCGTGCAAAACGGCCGCGCTCCCAGAGCGCGAGTAATGTGCCGGCCACGTCGGGGGCCAGTAGTGCGCCCGCTTCCTGCGGCATGCGCCGCCGGTCCACGAGTGTTGCCAGCGCGGCGTCCAGCGATTCGATACCGCCGGCCCGGTCGCTGAGCTGCTGCAGCTCCGGCGGACCCGACCACGCGCCGCAGAGCGCCTGCACCTGCGACGCCCAGAGATCGCCGAGCGGGAGGAGCGGGCCGGGCAGTGCTGCGCCGAGCAGCGCCGCGGTCTTGTTCGAGGCCGCGGCGACCAGTGCTCCGGGCTCGTCGCGGGCCGCGTGTGCCCAGGCGTCCAGCAGCTCGGACCAGCTCGGTCCTGCAGCCGCCCGCGTGGCGAACCCGCCGCCCAGCCGCGGCTGCAGCATGGCCGTGAGCAGCTCAGCTTCGGGTGAGCCATCCGCGAGCAGGATGACCCGGTTCGCCCCACTGTCGGCGACCGCCTGTCGGAGCACCCCGGCAATGATGGTCGCGATCCGGTCGGCGCGTCCAGCCATGCTACCCCGGAGTCAGGCGATCGAGCGCCCGGCGCACGATGCGCGGATCCTCGTCGCGAATGTGAGCGCCCGGTCGGCGAGCGGCGAGAAGGTCCGCGCGCTGGAGCACCGCCTCGATCCGCGCGTCATCGACGCCGGCCCGGGCCAGGACCGAGCCGTCCGGCGCGACGATGATCGAGCTGCCGCCAAAGGTGACCGCGCCTTCCACGCCGCTGCGATTCGCGAGGGCGACATAGATGCCATACAGCATGGCGGTCGTGCGCGCGATGTCCGTCCATGATTCCATGTTCGTGAACGGAACCGCATCATCCTCTGCGTCCCAGACGCCGCGACCGGGCCCGGCCGCCTGTACGAGCAGCACGTCGATGCCCGCCGTGGCGAGCACGTAGACCAGACCGGGATGCCAGAAGTCTTCACACACGAGCATACCGATACGCCAGCCGTCCAGGTCGAACGGCTCGAGCACGTCGCTGCTGCCGAAGAAGCGCGCCTCGTCGAACATGCCGTACGTGGGCAGATAGATCTTGCGATGGCGGTGCAGGACACGGCCCCGGCAAACCAGCGTCGAGCTGTTGTACGGGACGCCGTCACGGCCGCGCTCGATCATGCCGATTACGACCGCGCTGTCGGTGTGCGCGCCGTCGAGCGGGAACGGTTCACCCGGCTCGAGCGGCAGCGCGAGGTGATGTGCGGCGTCGCCGACATCGTAGCCCGTGAGCGAAAGCTCGGGCGTCAACAGCAGGTCCGCGCCGACCGCAGCGCGGACCATGTGCTCGAGGTTCTGCACGGGCGCACGCAGCCGCGGCGCGAACTGCTCGATGGCGAGCCTGAACTGGTCGTGGGTCATGTGTGCCGGACGTCGTCATGAACATGGCCCGGCGCGAGCGAAAACGCGCGGCCGGGAGTCAGGCGAGCTTGGGCTCGGCATCGGCCAGACGCGCGAGCAGCTCGGCCGGGGTCGTCGCTTCCACGAGCTGCTCGATGAGCCCCGGCCTGCGCACGACGCGGGCAATGCGCGCGAGCAGCCGGATGTGCAGCCCCGCCTGTGCCGGTGGCGAGAGCAGCACGAAGAGCAGACGCACCGACTCGTCGCGATCTGGCCCGAACCCGATCGGCTCGGCCGCGGTCGCGATCAGAACGACGGGTTCCGGCACATCCTCGAGTGTTGCGTGAGGCGCGGCGACGCCGCAATCGAGGGCGGTGGTATGGGCCTGCTCTCGCGCGAGCAGCGCATTGTAGATGGCATCCGCCGACGCCGCCCCGATGCTCGCCGCGAACGGTGCTGCCACGACCTGGAACGCGCCCGCGGCGTCGCCCGCACGCACGCCGATGAGTACCCGATCAGGCGTGACGTAGTCGTGTATCCGCATGCGTCGTCCGGGGCTGCAGGACCGTCGTCGGGGCGAACGGTAGATCGCGTCGTCGACCGGTGTCAAGAAACGTGCACGGGTGATGCCATCGTTTGACGCCGTTTCCGGGCGTCCGGTATGTTCGTTGCTTGAGCGTGGGCGGCGCGCGCTGGCGCGCACCCGCGACGGGTACCTGGAGAGACTGGAATGCCGAAATTCGTGGTGCAGGGAGGCAAGTCGCTGCGTGGCGAGATACGCCCGGCCGGCAACAAGAACGCCGCCCTGCCGATCATCGCCGCAACGCTGCTGACCGAGGAAGAAGTGATTCTCGAGAACGTACCGTCGATCCGGGACGTTCGCACACTCCTCGAGCTGCTTTCATTACTCGGTGCCGAGACCGCGTGGATCGGGCCGAACACGGTACGGGTCCAGGCGAAGGACGTGCATGCCTCGGCGATCGATCCGTCCATGGCCGCACGCATTCGCGCCTCCATCCTGCTGGCGGGTCCAATGCTGGCGCGCGTCGGTCGCATGATGCTGCCGCCACCCGGTGGCGACGTGATCGGGCGACGTCGTGTGGACACCCATTTCCTCGCGCTCGCGAAGCTCGGCGCGCGGGTCGAATCCGACGACGGCTACTCGCTCTCCACGTCCGGACTGAAGGGCGCCGACATCTTCCTGGACGAGCCCAGCGTGACCGCGACCGAGAATGCGATCATGGCGGCCGTGATGGCGAAGGGTCACACGCGCATTCGCAATGCGGCCGCAGAGCCGCACGTCCAGGACCTGTGCAACATGCTCGTGCAGTTCGGTGCCAGGATCTCGGGCATCGGGACGGGCGTACTGGAGTTCGAGGGCGTGGACCGCCTGGGCGGCGGCCGCTTCCACATCGGCAGCGACCATATCGAGGTGGGCAGCTTCATCGGCCTGGCGGCCGTGACCGGTGGGGAGATCCTGATCAAGGATGCGGCGATCGAGCACCTGGACTCGACACTGCTCGGCTTCGAGCGCATGGGCATCCGCTGTGAGGAGCGCGGCGCCGACCTGTTCGTTCCCGCGGAACAGGACCGCGTGGTCCGTACGGATATCGGGGGTCACATACCCAAGATCGACGACGGTCCGTGGCCGGCATTCCCTGCGGACCTCACGTCCATTGCGCTCGTCGTGGCGACGCAGTGCCGTGGCACCATCCTCATCCACGAGAAGATGTTCGAGTCGCGGATGTTCTTTGCCGACAAGGTCATCGGCATGGGTGCGCGCATCGTGCTGTGCGACCCGCACCGTGCCGTGGTCGTAGGGCCGTCGCGACTGCACGCAGCCGTCGTGGAGAGCCCGGACATCCGCGCCGGCATGGCCCTGCTGATCGCCGCGCTCGGCGCCGACGGCGAGAGTCACATCTACAACATCCAGCAGATCGAGCGCGGCTACGAGAAGATCGATGAGCGGCTGCGCGGGCTGGGCGCAGTGATCGACCGCGCGGATTCGCGGACAGACGAATAACGCACCCTCGAGGAGGCAGACCATGTCGAGCCAGGACCGACGGCCGGGTGATCTCGGCGACAACCTGCGTGAAGGCGTCCGCACGGTCGCAGGCATTCTCGGTGCACTGAAGGATGCGGTCGAAGAGAGCTTCGACGAGCTGCGCGCGCGGGGCGACCTGTCGCCCGAACGCGCGCGCGAAGCCGCGCGCGCAACGATGCAGCGCGCGCAGGAAGAGCTGGAGGGGGTGCGCGACAGGCTCGACTTCGTGTCGCGCCGGGAGTTCGAAGCCCTGCGCGCCGAGGTGGACGCACTGCGCGCGCACTTCGATTCTCATTCCCACCCACATACGCACGATCAGGGCAGCACCCGGCCAGAGGGTGCGGACGGGTTCCCCGTGGACGGCGGGTGAGTCGCACGGTACGTGAACGATGGGTAGACGGGCCCGTCGCGCTCCTCGTGAACGAGGAATGGGCGGCCCGTTTTCCGTTTCTGATCCAGGCCACGACGGGCGGCGGCACGCGTGGCGCCGACTTCGGACTGTTCCGCGAAGCACCCGTCGGTGACGTCATGGCCCGCTGGCGGGCGTTGCGCACTCACACCCGTACGACGACCACCGTCCACGCGCGCCAGGTGCACGGCGCGCGCGTGTTGCAGCACACGGCGCTTCCGGAGGGCATGTTGATCGCCGGTCAGGATGCGGACGGCCACTGCACACGCGAGCCGGGTATTCTGCTCACCGTGTCGGTGGCCGACTGCGTGCCGGTCAGCATCGTGTCGACACAACCGCAAGCGGTGGCAATGGTGCATGCGGGCTGGCGTGGCGTTGCCGCCGGAGCGCTCGAGGCAGGGATCGATGCACTGCGCGCCTGCGGTGCAGGGCCGGATTCGATGTGGGTCCATCTCGGACCCGCCATCTGCGGGCAATGCTACGAGGTCGGGCCGGAGGTGTTCGACGCCTTGCGCATGGACATGCCCGCCGACCGCATGCTCGACATGCGTGCCGTGCTTTCCGCGCGTGCCACGCGCGCGGGCGTACCCGCCGAGCACGTCAGCAGCTCGGCATGGTGCACGCGCTGCGATGACAGCATGTTGTTCTCGCATCGCGCGGGCAGCACCGGCCGCCAGCTGGGCGTCATCGGATTGCGCGGTGCGGAATGAACATTCGCGCCGGCCTGTGCACCGACTGTGTGCACCGGCGCGTCGTGCGCAGCCGGCGCGGCTCGAGTTTTCTGCTCTGCGGGCTCTCGCGGACGGACCCGCGGTTCCCACGCTACCCGCGCCTGCCCGTCCTTGCGTGTGACGGTTTCCGGGCAGCCGGGTCGGACATCATGAGCGATGGAGACATGACCCCATTCACGGAGGAACATGGCTGAGCCCATTTATGTTGCGCGCGCCCGCGTCGAGAAGGTGGACGCTTCGCAGCGACGGCTGACACTCGCGACCGGCGAGGCGTTCGACGTCGGCGTGCACGGCCCGATCAAGGAGCATTACGGGCTTACCGGAAAGAACCTGCCCTTGCCCGTCGATTACATCGTTGCGGCAACCGGCGGGTGAATGCTGGGTACACTCAATGGCGCGCTGGAGGCGCGCGGGATTCGTCTGGAGCCGGATGCCATCGTTGCGGATGCGGAGGGTCACCTGGAAGACGTTGACGGGATGATCACGTTGACGCGGATCGACGTTCACTACCGGTTGCGCATTCCGGTCGGCACGCGTGAGAAGGTCGATCGGGCGCTTTCGCGCCATCGCGACCGGTGTCCGACCGCGCACAGCCTGAAGGGCGCGGTGGATGTGCAGTGGAGCGCGGACATCGAGGAGGATGCCGCCGGCTGAACGCCAGGGATTGCGCGAGCCGGCCGCGGGCTTGAAACGGCGCGCGCACTCCACTATATTCACGACTGCCGGGCCGTGGGGGCCACGGCCGCGAAAGTGGGGGAAGGACCCCCACTTTTTTATTGAGCCGTGGTTTATGCAGGACGCAGCGCTGGAAGCGGAGCTGGAGCGGCGGGTCGAGGAGCTGGGATTCGAGCTCGTCGAGCTGGAGCGTGCGGGCTCGAAGACGCGACCGACCCTGCGGGTTCGAATCGATCATGCCGGCGGCAGCGAAAAAGGCGCGGGCGTGACGGTCGATGACTGCACGAGCGTCAGCCGCGCACTGGAGTCGTGGCTCGATGAGGCGGAGGACGTGCCCGAGCGCTACCTGCTCGAGGTGTCCTCGCCGGGCATCGAGCGACCGCTCGTGCGCTCGCGCGATTTCGAGCGGTATGCGGGGCAGGCGATCGCGGTGCGCGGCAAGGATGTCCTGGCCGGGCGCTCGCGCCGCCTCGAAGGCGAGCTGCTCGGACTGGATGAGCGCAATGGCCGTGAGTATGTCCGGCTGCGCCTGAACGATGGTGCGGAAGTCGAGGTCGCCCGCGACGAGATCACGCGGGCCCACCTGGTCTTCCGCTGGGACGACCGCCGCTGAACCGGCACGGTCCGGGACGAGAAGGAACGGTTATGGCAAACGCGACGCAGGTGCTGGCGGCGTTTCGCGAGATGATTGCGAACAAGAATCTCTCGCGTGACGACCTGCACGACCTGATCAAGGACGGCATCATGGCCGCCCTCGCTCGACGCTACGGGCCGAATGTCGAAGCGGAGATCCGCGTCGACGAGGAGGCGGGCGACATCAAGATCATGGTGCTGAAGGAAGTCGTGGCGGAGGTCGAGGATCCGTCCCGCGAGGTGCTGCTCGAGGAGGCACGCTGGGACGACCCGGACTTCGAGGTCGGCGACGTCCTCGAGATTCCGGTCGAATTCGCCGACTTCGGCCGCAACGCCGTGATGGCTGCGAAGCAGCGGATCATCCAGCGTGTGCGCGAGGGTGAGCGGAACAAGATCCGCGACGAGTACGCGAACCGCGTGGGCGAGCTGCTGTCGGGCGAGGTGCAGCAGGTCGAGCGCGGCAAGATCGTGCTGATGCTGAACAAGTCGCGCGATGCGGACGCGATCATCCCGTGGAAGGAGCAGAACCCGCGTGAGCGGTTCCGCCAGGGTGAGCCGATCCGTGCGGTGCTGAAGAAGGTCGAGGAGACGCCGAAGGGCCCGCGCCTGATCATGTCGCGCGCAGCGCCGGAGTTCGTGGCCGCGCTGTTCAAGCTCGAGGTGCCGGAGATCTACCAGGGCATCGTCGACATCAAGGGCATCGCCCGCGAGGTCGGTGGTCGCACGAAGCTGGCGGTGACGTCACGCGACGAGTCGATCGATCCGGTCGGCGCATGCGTCGGACTCAAGGGTTCGCGCGTGCAGGCAGTCGTGAGCGAGCTGGGCGGTGAGCGCATCGACATCGTGCCGTGGCATCCGGACCCGGAGATCTATGCGCGGCGTGCGCTCGCACCGGCCAAGGTTGCGAAGGTGCTGAGCGATTCGACGCGGCGCGTGATCACGGCGATCGTGGACGAGGACCAGTTGTCGCTCGCGATCGGCCGCAACGGTCAGAACGTGCGGCTCGCGAGCCAGCTGATCGGCTGGCAGATCGACCTGTACGGCAGCCGCGAGTGGCTGGAGCGGGGTGCGGACGCGGCGCTGTTCGGTGGCGGCGAGCCGGAGTACGAGGTGGCGGACTTCCCGATCCGGGAGCTCGACCTGCCCGTGACCACGCTGGCGGCGCTGGAAGCGGCCGGGTATACTAGCTTTCTCGACATCATCGACCTGGAGCGCGACGATCTGCTCCGTATCTCCGGCATCACGGCGGAGGATGCGGATGACGTGCTCCGGTTGATCGAGTCGCTGACGGTCGAGGACGCGGGCGAGGAGACGGCGACGGCGAATGGTGGGCCTTCGGAGCAGGAACTGGCCGAAGCTCGTGAGTTCGCTGCTGACATCCTCGGTCTGCCGCTGCCGGAACGCACGCGCACCGGCTCCACGCCGGCCCCGAAGGCCGATGCGGAGGATGAGCGCGACTGAGCCGGTACTGCGCCTGCTCGGCCTCGCGGCCCGGGCAGGCGCGGTGCTTTCCGGCACAGAACGGGTCCGCGAGGCAGCAAGGTCGGGTGTACTGCAGTTCGCCCTCGTGGCTGATGACATCAGCGCGAACACCCGTGACAAGCTGATACCACTGCTGACGTCGAAGTCGGTGCCGTACCGGGAGCTGGCGACGCGGGCAGTGCTGGGTGCTGCAGTCGGCCGCGCCCCGGCGAGCGCCCTCGGTATCACGGATGCGGGGTTTGCGCGCAAAGTGGAACAGTTGCTGGTGCAGGAGTAGAGAATCGACGTGGCAGTAGTGTACGAGCAGCATTCGTCAAGGTGGTGGTGATGCGCGTCTACGAAGTCGCAAGAGAATTCAAGATCGAGCCCGAGAAGCTGTTGCAGCTTCTACGGGGCCTCGGCGCATCGGTGCGTACCGAAGCCTCCGCCGTGGACGACGCGACCATTGCGAAGCTGCGTGCGCGCATGGAGCGCGAGCGCCGGGCTGGCCATGTCGAGGAAGAGGCGATCGAGGCGGTGATCGAGGACGCGACGCCAACGCGTCGTCGTCGTCGTCGCAAGGCCGACGTCGAGGCAGCGCGCGCGGAGGAGGAAGCCGCGCGTGCAGCGGAGGAAGAGGCAGCGGCCGCCATCGAGCCGGAGCCGGAGGTCGCGGTACCGGCGCGCAAGAAGTCGCCGTTCCTGGAAGACCGGGAGCCGGAAGAGATCGTCGCGCACCCCGAGAGCGCCTCGCCTGCAGCGGACGCGGCCGAAGCGCTCGCGGCCGAGGCGGCTGAGGCAGCCGAGGCGAAGGGTGAGGACGTGGCCGCGGAAGCGGTCGCGGAAGTGGAGGCCGCACGGATCGAGGTGGAGCAGGAAGCGGTCGAAGAAACGGCCCCGGAGCCGGTCGTCGAGGCCGAGCGTCCGGCCGAGCCGGTCGCGGC
>CAYLME010000040.1:0-19173 GCA_964384585.1 uncultured Gemmatimonadaceae bacterium
CCGAGCCCCTGCACTGCGACGGTCACGCCTTCGAGGTCGTCGGAGCCGAGCTTCTGCTTCGCTGCTGCCTGCACACCGCGGAACACGCCCCACGCGGTGATCGGTGACGGGTCGCCGAGGCCACCGGCCAGGCCGGTGACGTGGCTCGTCTCCATCTCGACGTAGCTCATGTCCTCGACGCTCGTGCCGACGTCCTCCGCCGTGATGTAGCGACCACTGAGCGACTCGACGAAGCGGCCGTGTGCGCGAAAGATCAGCTCGCGCTTCGTCGTGCGGTTGTCGCCGATCATCACGGCCTTGCCGCCGCCCAGGTTGAGGCCCGCAACGGCGGCCTTGTACGTCATGCCGCGCGCGAGGCGCAGCACATCGACGATCGCTTCTTCTTCCGTGGCGTAGTTCCAGAAGCGGGTGCCGCCGAGCGCCGGACCGAGCGTGGTGTTGTGAATCGCGATGATGCCCTTGTAGCCGATGCTCGGCTCGTAGCAGAAAACGAGCTGCTCGTGCTCGTACTCACCCATCGCCTCGAAGATGTCCATGATTCTCCCTTGTACCGTCAGAAGCAGGGTCGGCATCGACCCCGCGGTTAGTCGTACAGTGCCGCCGCGATCTCGAGCCGCAGGCGCTCGTCCGCGCCCTGGATCAGGCCCATCGCGCGTGCATCCCGCATCAGCTTCTCGACGGGGTAATCGCGCATGTAGCCGTAGCCGCCAAAGACCTGCACTGCTTCGGTCGTGACCTCCATCGCCGTCCTGCTGGCCAGCACCTTCACCATCGCTGCCGCCGAGGGCGAGTCCTGCTGCGCTGCCTCCAGCAGCAGCGCGCGTGTTGCCGCAATACCCGTCGCCATGTCCGCGAGCTTGAAGCGGATCGCGTCGAACTCGCGCAGCTTCGTCCTGAACTGTTCACGCTCGTCCGCATAGCCGATGGCGTGATCGAGCGCGGCCTGGGCGATGCCGAGCGCGACGGCCGCAACGCCAAGCCGTCCGGTATGCGATGCTGCAACGAGAGCGTGATCGTCGAGCCGGACCGCTGCGGCGGCCTCGAGCACGAGCGGCGAGACATGGAGCGGACGCAGCCCGAGGGTGTCCACGCGTTCGCCGAAGGATGCGCCGTCATCGAGCGCAACCGCGAACACGCCGGTGCCGCCGTCGACGGCGGCATTCACGAGTGCGATGGCGGCGCCGTCGCCAGCATGCAGAACGAACGGTGCGGACCCGCTGACACGCCAGTCGTCGCCGATCTGCGACGCATGCAGCGAAGCGTCGTCGCCGAGCGCATAGCAGCCGCGCAGCGTGCCGTCCGCGATGCCGCCGAGCCAGCGCGCGCGCACTGCGTCCGGCGCGCTCGCGAGTGCAATCCCGACGACCTGCTGCACCAGCACGAGCAACGCCGATGCCGGCTCACCCCACGCAATCTCTTCGAGGGCCGCAAGGAAGTCCGGCATGTCGAAGCCGCTGCCGCCGTCGCGCTCGGAGATGAGCATGCCGAGGAAGCCGAGCTCCGCGAGTTGCGGCAGGACGTTCTCTCCGAGCGCGCCGTCATGATCCCACTGCTCCACGCCGGGCCTGAGCTCGGCCCGTGCGAAGTCGCGCGCGAGCGTGCGGATCTCGTTCAGCTCGCTCATGCGCGTGCGTTCCAGCGGTGTGATGTACTCATTGCAGCTCACACATCGTAGCGGTAGAAGCCGCGACCGCTCTTGCGGCCGAGCCAGCCGGCAGCCACATACTTCTTCAGCAGCGGACACGGCCGGTACTTGTCGTCGCCGAGGTCGCGATGCAGCACCTCGAGGATGTTCTGGCAGGTGTCGAGGCCGATCAGGTCTGCAAGCGCGAGCGGTCCCATCGGATGGTTCATGCCGAGCTTCATGACCGTGTCGATCGCGTCCGGCACCGCCACGCCCTCCATCAGGCAATACACCGCCTCGTTGATCATCGGCATGAGCACGCGGTTCGACACGAAGCCCGGGAAGTCGTTCACCTCGACGGGTGTCTTGTTCAGCGCGCGCGCCAGCTCCATCACCGTGTGCGTCGTCTCTTCCGACGTCTGCAGTCCGCGGATCACCTCGACCAGCTGCATGACCGGCACCGGGTTCATGAAGTGCATGCCGATCACCCGCTCGGGGTGCGAGACGTGACGCGCGAGCTCCGTGATCGAGATGGAAGACGTGTTCGAGGCCAGGATCGCGCCGGGCGCGGCCTGGTCGAGGCCGGTCAGGACGGAGCGCTTGAGGTCCGCGTGCTCCGGCACCGCCTCGATCACGATGCCGCAGCCTGCCGCGGCGTCCATGCTGTTGTCCAGGCTGAGGCGGCCGAGCGTTGCTTCCTTCGCTGCCGCGTCGATCGCACCCTTCCTGACCTGCCGGTCGAGATTCGCACCGATCGTCTGCTGCGCCTTCGTGAGCTGCTCGCGGCTCACATCGATCAGCGTGACCGGGTAGCCGTTCTGTGCGAACACGTGCGCGATGCCATTGCCCATCGTGCCGGCACCGACCACCGCGGCGCGCATCGTTTCAGTCATTCGTCCTGCCTCCCTCACCCGTGCTGCTTTCGATTCTGTCGTCGGATGCGCCTGCGACGCGTGTGTCGGCACCGTAATCCTGCGCAGGCGACGTCGCATCCGGCAGCGCCAGCGGCCGGAGCGCGATCGTCGCATCCACAATCCGCACGCTGCGCAGCTTCAGCACCGCGAGCAGTGCGATTCCGAAGCCGATCGTGCCGACGAGTCCCGCTTCGGGGCCGAACGCGGCGCCCGTCAGCCAGGCCGGCGTGCCGACCACGGGTTCGTAGAGCGGCGTGTCGAACCACGGTATGCCGCTCACCGGCAGGTCGAACAGCGATGCCATCGCCCAGTTCCAGCCGACGTGCACACCGGTCGCGAACCAGAGACTGAGCGTCTTCAGGTACGCGATCGCGAGCAGCACACCGGCCAGGAAGATGTTGAACAGCCCCAACACCGTGACGTTCGGGTTCTGTCCGTGCGCGAACGCGAAACCCACACTCGTCACCATGGTCGCGAACGCCGGTCCGAATCGTTGCGCCATCACCTGGAACGGATAGCCGCGGAACATCGCTTCTTCCGCCGCGGCCGCGATCAGGAACAGCGCGAAGTCACCCGCGACGATCGTGATCCACGTACCGGCCGTGCCGCCATCGGGTCCGTACGCGAGCTTGCCGAGCGCGAGCAGCACCAGTGCAGCGACCGCGAGACCGACGACGCCGATGCCCGTGCCGAGTCCGAGCTCCCGGGCGGCGCCCCGGTGCAGCGGAAAGCCGAGCGCACCTGCAGGCCTGTCATCCAGCCAGTGCAGCAGTGCCGCACCAACCGCCACGGCCACGACCAGCGAGATCCCGGTCGCGAGCAGCCGCGTGCGTCCGTCCAGACTGATCCCCGCCGTCGCGAGCACGCTCGCCAGCAGGACCGTGAGCACCGCGAAGAGGAGCACGAACAGCGCGATTCGCGCCAGCGCTCCACTCACACGCCCGTTCAGCACGCGACGCCTGAAAACAACGAACCCCCGGACTGCCTAGAGCAGCCCGAGGGTCCGGATACGCAGCCGCCGCGCGATGAGTAGCGCAAGCAGTGTCTTGACGACGTCGCCGAGAAGGAACGGCACGACGCCGACCGCGAATGCGCGCAGCGGATCACCGAGCAGCAGCGAAAGCTGCGCAAAGCCGCCAGCGAACCAGACCAACGTGCCGAGCAGGATTGCGAGGCCGAGCTGCAGCGTCGCGAGTGGCGACGTCGCATCCCGGCGCGGCGCGAGAATCCCGGTCACGGCAGCTGCGAGCGGGAACGCGAGCAGGTAGCCGCCAGTCGGCCCGAGCAGCACCCCGGGTCCGCCAAAGCCGAGCGAGAAGACCGGCGCGCCCATCAACCCGATCAGCACGTACGCGGTCATCGCGACCGCGCCAAGGCGCGCACCGAGCAGCACGCCCGCAAGCGAGACGAAGAGCGTCTGCAGCGTGACGGGCACGGCACTACCGGGCAACGGCACGGCCGCGTATGCACCGAGCGAGGTGAGCGTGACGAACACGGCGACCGCGAAGACACGGCGCGCGTTCCGGTTCGGCACCACCTCGAGGGCGGCAGCGCGGCGGGCGGTCAGGAGAATCTGCGTCATCGTCTTTCCCGGTTACGTTCCGTTTGCAGCGCGCTCAGACGCGCTCGACCGACAGTGCGACGGCGTCACCACCGCCGAGACAGAGCGTGGCAATGCCGCGCTGTGCATCGCGCTGCTTCAATGCGTGCAGCAGTGTTACGAGGATGCGCGTGCCGGACGCGCCGATCGGGTGGCCGAGGGCAACCGCGCCGCCGTTCACGTTGACGCGGCCCCAGTCCCAGCCCAGCTCGCGGCCATCGGCGAGCGCCTGCACGGCAAACGCCTCGTTCGCTTCGATCAGGTCGTAGTCGCCGATGTGTGTGCCTTCCTTCTCCATCACGCGGCGGACCGCACGCACGGGCGCGAAGAACAGGTCGCGCGGCGCGACCGCACCGCTCGAGTAGGCATTGATGCGACCGAGGATGCTCAGGCCATGCGCCTGCGCGTACGCCTCGCTCGTCACGACGACCGCAGCGGCGCCGTCGTTCAGGCCGGGCGCATTGCCTGCCGTGACGACCGGTTCCGTCACTTCCTTCGGCATATCGCGTGTGAAGGCCGGCTTCAGTGCAGCAAGCGACTCGAGCGACGTATCGCGACGCGGCGGTTCATCCGTGTCAACGACCGTCGTGCCTTTGCGGCCCTTGATCTCGACAGGGACGATCTCTTCCTGGAAGCGGCCGCCATCGATTGCCTCGATCGCCTTCTGATGCGACTGCAGCGAGAACTCGTCGGCGTCGTGGCGCGAGATGCCCGCCTTGTGCGCGGTGTACTCCGCGTGCCCGCCCATGTGGCAGGCATCGAACGCACAGTAGAGCCCGTCGCTGATCAGACCATCCACGAGCTGCTGATCGCCGAACTTCACACCGCCCCGGTGACCGAACAGGTAGTACGGCGCATTCGACATCGACTCCATGCCGCCTGCGACCATGACCTGCGCGTCACCGGCGCGGATCGCCTGCGCGGCGAGCATCACGGCCTGCAGTCCGGAGCCGCAGACGCGGCTGACCGTCATCGCGCCGACGGTGTCGGGCACGCCACCGCGGAGCGCGGCCTGGCGTGCGGGCGCCTGGCCGAGACCGGCCGAGACGACGTTGCCGAGGATCACGTCCTCGATGTCGCTGCGCTCGATGTTGCTGCGCTCGAGTGCCGCGCGGATCGCGATCGAGCCGAGCTCGGGGGCCTTCAGGCCGGCGAGTCCGCCGAGAAAGCGGCCGATCGGGGTACGGGCCGCGCCGACGATTACGGCGGTGCGCTGCGGGTCGGCCATGTATCGTGCTCCTGCTCTGAATTCTGGTTCATGAACTGCGGGCCCGGGTCCCGGAACCCGGGCCGGGGACAGCGTCGGATAATAGGGAAAGAGGATTGGCGGGGCTAGGCGACTTTTCTGGACTGCGGGTGGAGGTGGGTGTCGCGCGCGGGGCGCTCTGGGTGGCGCTTCGCGGATGGGGACGCTGCGGGGGACTGCGGGAATGGCCTTGTCCTGGCCGGCGGTATGGGGCGTGAGCCCGGATCACCCCTCGACGAGCGTCATCTTCCCGTCCTGCTCGCCAATCCGTCCCCACGCTACCGTCGGGTCGTGCTCGAAGATCAGCAGCCACTCCTCGTCCTGAGCGCGCTTCACGATCGTGCGCTTCGATTCAAGTGTGACGAGTGGCTCGACGTCGTAGCCCATGATCCAGGGTAGCGGCAGGTGTGCGCTCGTGGGCATCACGTCGGCGAGGAAGATCGCCGTCTCGCCGGCGGACTGGATGAGCACGGACTGGTGGTGCGGCGTGTGGCCGGGCGTGCGGAGCACGGAGATGCCGGGAATGATCTCGACGTCGCCATCGATCAATTCGAGCTTCCCTGCTTCCATGACCGGATCGAAGTTGTGCTTCAGGTAGCTGGCCTGGATGCGCTCGTTCCTCCAGTGCGCATACTCGTACTCGCCCTTCTGCACGATGTAGCGCGCACGCGGGAACGAGAGGTGTACCTGACCCTCCGGATCGATGTACGTGTTGCCGCCGGCGTGATCGAAATGCAGGTGCGTGTCGAGCATGATGTCGACGTCATCGGGCGTGTAGCCCGCTGCGGCGAGCGCCTCCTCCAGGATTGTCGGGTAGCGCGCCGGGTCGGACGACGTGTTCTCGAGTCCGTAGATGTTGACGAACTTCTCGTTCTCCTTGTTGCCGGCGCCGTTGTCGATCAGCACGAGGGCGTCGGGCGTCTGGACGAGGAGGCAGCGCATCGCGAGGGGGATGCGGTTGCGTTCGTCGGCGGGGATGCGCTTTTCCCAGAGCGGCTTGGGCACGACACCGAACATCGCGCCGCCATCCAGTTTCTGGCCGCCGCCTTCGATCGCGTGGATGCGGAGGTCACCGACGGTGCGGGTCTGGACGAGCGGACGATCGATGATCACGATGTCTCCGGTCTATCTCGTTGGGTGCTATGGTCGGACCTGATCACAAGTACGTGACGCCTCGTCCACCACTGCGAGCTCTTGCGGGCATCTCTTTCGCTTCGTACTGCCTGCGTTACGCCTCGTCCATCGACTGCGGATTGGCGCGCCGCTTCTTCCGCTTCGCACGCTGACGCAGGAACTTCTGCAGCGCGTCCCAGTCACTCACCTCGCGGTCCTCGAGGCGGTCGAGCAGACGCGCGAAGATGGTCGTCGTCGCGAGCGCATCGCCGTACGCACGATGCCGCGCGCGATTGTCCACGTTGAAGAAGTACTGCAGCGCGTCGAGCGATCGGCTCGTCACTTCCGGCACGACCTTCCGGGCAAGACGCACCGTGCAGAGCGTGCGACTGTCGAGCACGGGTGCCGAAGCGCGACGCATCTCCTCCGTGACGAAGCCCCAGTCGAACTGTGCGTTGTGAGCGACGAATACGGCACCATCCAGCAGCTCGTAGACGCGCGGCGCGATCTCCCAGAAGCGGGGCGCGTGTTTCACCATGTCGTAGGTGATGTTGGTGAGTGCAGAAACGATCGGGGGGATCGGCCGGTCGGGGTTCACCAGCGACTCGTACTCGCCCATCACCTCGCCTTTCCCGTTCACGCGGATCGCGGCGATCTCGGTGATGCGATGGCCGCGCATGTACCCGGACCCGGTCGTCTCGACGTCCACGACGACGTACTCGAGCGCACGCAGCGGGGCGGGCACGCCGTTCGGCGCATGCTTCGGCGGCTTGCGGATGCCGTACGTCGGCCGCTGTGGCTCGCTGGCCTTCGGCAGGCCGATGCGGATGCCCGACGTCGCACGCTGTGACGTGTCGACCAGCAGTTCGGGCGGGAGCAGCGGAAGCTGCATTACCAGATATCGTCGCGCACGACGGGCAGGGTCATGCAGCGGCCACCGCCGCCGCCGCGCACCAGTTCGGATCCCTCGAAGACGATCGCGGCTTTCTCATCCTCCTCGATGTCCGTCTCGCCGGTCAGGAACTCGATTGCATCGACGATGCGGTAGCCGGCCTCGCGCTCCAGCTCGCGGTACGTGTACTCGTTGCGCGAATAGCCGAGGATGACGCCGGGTCGCACTGCAATGAAGTTGCAGCCGCTGGTCCACTGCTCGCGCTCCTGGAACGTGCGGCGCTCACCGCCGCACAGGATGGGCTCCAGCGGCAGGCCGACCTGTCGCAGCGCGGTGAACAGGTCCGGCATCTCGCGCATGCCGTGACGGCCGGCCTGGTAATGCAGCACGGGCGAGCGTGTCGGGCCGATGAAGCTCGGCGGGAACACGACGCAGTGCTCGCGGTCGATCATCGTGAAGATCATGTCGAGATGGATCATCGCGCGGTCGAACGGCAGCACGACAACGAGTACGTCGCGTACGCCCTGCTTCACGAGCCGCTCGGCGATCGTGTCGAACGCGCCCGGGCTGCTGCGCTCCGAGAGGCCCATGACGGCGAGGTCCGGCCGGATCATGTGGACGTCGCCGCCCTCGATCGTGTAGCCCGCGCGCCGCTCCTCGCTGCCGTCGTAGAGCAGTCCCGCATTGAGGAGCTTCGGGTGATACAGGAAGAGCGCCTTCATCAGGATCTCTTCCGACCAGCGCACCGTGTAGCGCATCGAGCTCACGATGATGCCGTCATTGATCGCCATGGCGGCGTCGCGCGTGAAGAACAGGTTCGGCAGCGGCGGCAGGTCGTACGCGGCGCGACCGAGCAGCTCCTGCAGCGGGCCCGCCTCCTCCACCTCGCGGCCCTCGATGAACAGGCTGACCAGGTCGGCTGCGGGCATCTGCTCGAGCCGGCGTGCAAGCGGCTCCGACTGCGCGATGTCCATGACCTTCTCGATCAGGAACCGCCTGCACTCGGAAAGGTCCATTACCTCCTCGAGCAGGTCGCGCACCTCGTGGACTTCCGCGAAACGCGACAGCAGCGCGGTGAAGCGATGATGTTCGCGCCGCGCCTGCTCCAGGTCGATGATGTCGTCGTAGAGAAAGTCCTCGCGCGTGGCCGGCGTCACTGCCAGCAGCTCCGTGCCCGGTGTGTGGCAGATCACCGACCTGAGCGGACCGATCTCGGACGTTACCCGGACGCGTTGCTCCCCACCCATGCTACCTCCCGGCTCCGGGTCACGCCGTTCGCCGCGTGCGCGGCCGCGACTCCCGGGCAAGCGCGAAGCTGAGTCCCTCCAGCTCCAGCGCCATGTTCACGTTCTTCAATGCGACGCCCGCCGGCACCTGCAGCTTCGTCGGCGCGAAATTCAGGATCGCGCGCACACCCGCTGCGACGACGCGGTCCACCACGGACTGCGCCGCTTCCACCGGTACGGCGACGATGACGATGTCGATGCCCTCGGCACGCAGCGCGTCCTCCAGCTCCGAGTCCGGCCGCACCGTGGTCGAACCCCAGCGCTGCCCCACCTTCTCCGGGTCCGCGTCGAACACCGCCTCGATGTAGAAGCCCTGCTGCTGGAAGTCGCGATAGCCGAGCAGCGCGACGCCAATGCGGCCCGCACCGACCAGCGCCACCCGGTAGCGGCGCTCCAGCCCGAGGATCGAGCGCAGCGCCGACATCAGCTCCGACACGGCGTAACCCCGGCCTCGCTTGCCGAAGGTACCGAATACCGACAGGTCCTTGCGAACCTGCGCCGCCGTCGTGCCGCAGCGCGTCGCCAGCTCCTCGCTGGAGACCGTCTCCGCACCAGGGCCATCCATCTCGCTCAGAACACGGAGGTAGATCGACAAACGGCCGACCGTCGACGGTGAGACCTTACGCATGGCGGTTCCGGGCAGGCGCGCCCGCATCCTCCGGGCGCATGTGAATCCATTCACAAGGAAGGTAGGGGACCGAACAAACGCCGTCAATCGGCGGCGACGATAGCGTGGCAGGCCTGATACGTGTGCAGCCGGCGGTAGGGCAGGACTCAGGCGATCGTGGCGGGAACCACGATTTCGACGCCCGTGCCGTCCTCGCGCACGACCAGGCGGACGCTGCCGCCCATGCGCGTGGCCATGCCGCTCGCGATGCGCATGCGAAGCGCGATGCCCGAATCGATGCGTTCGGCATCGAGCATGGCCGGGTCCATCCCCGTGCCGAGGATCCGGTAGACGACGTTGGCGCCATCCGTTGCCAGGGCGGGCGTCAGCGTTCGTCCCGTCGCGGATTTGAGGGCGGCGCCGAGCACGGCATCGAGGATGTGCTCGACCGTCTGCGGGTCTGAGCGTCCGCCCAGTTCGTGCTCTGGCACCTGCGACAGATCCATGGTGACGCGCCGCGATGCGGCCTCAGACGCGGCGCGTTCGAGTGCCGCGCGCAGAAGCCCGGTGTGGTCGACGTCTTCCGCCTCCGGCGTCGCACCCGTGCGTCCGGACAGCTCGCTCAGGCCCTCGGTCAGCGTGAGCAGCTGGCGTGCGGAACTGCGGATGCGGGCGAGCGCTTCGAGTGCACGCTCATCGACATCGCCCAGCAGTCCCTCGGCAATGAGCTCTTCGTAGCCGAGGATCGCGGCGATGGGTGAGCGCAGCTCGTGTGCGACGATGCCGAAGAGCGATATGTCGGAACGCTCACCGCGTGCGCCGGACGCCGCGTGCTGCGAGGTCGATGTATCCGGATCGCTGTCGTGCGTGTGCTGCTGCGCGTCGTCTGCCGCGCGCCCGTGTCCTGCGCTCCCGCCCTTCTCGCTCACACCTGCTCCTGTCGCGATCAGTGCCCTGCACCCGAAGTATCACCCGGCAGACCGCGGGCGCGCAACGCGCGGGCGAGTGTGACGAATGTTTCCGGGGCCAGCGTTTCGGGGCGTGCCTCGGGTGCAATGCCGAGTTGCGCCAGCAGTGCGCCGAGCGTTTCGCTGTCCAGAGCGTATTCCGGTGCGTCGCGCAGGATGCGCTGCAGCTGCTTGCGACGCCATCCGAACGCGACGCGCGCGAGGGTACGGACGTCGCCTTCTTCGGCGGCGGTGAGCGGCGGCGGGTGAAACGGATCGATCCGCAGCACGGCGGAATCGACGTTGGGCACGGGCCGGAATGCGCCGCGCGGTACGACGAAGAGTCGCTGCACGTCCGCGACCGTTCGCACTCCGACAGACAGCGCGCCGTACTGCCGGTCACCGGGCGGCGAGACGATGCGGTCCGCGACTTCCTTCTGCACCATGAGCACGAGGCGCCGCGGGCGGTGCGGACGTTCGAGCATACGGAAGATGAGCGGGCTCGTGATGTTGTACGGGATGTTGCCGATGATACGCGCGTCTGCCGGCTGGCCGAGGAGTGCGACGATGTCCGCCTCGAGTGCGTCGTCGTTGACGATCTCGACGTCTGCACGTCCCGCGAAACGATGCTGCAACGCGGCCGCGAGGTTGTCGTCCTTCTCGATGGCGACGAGCCGGTGCACGGTACCGGCGAGGTGCTCGGTCAGCGCGCCCGTGCCGGGACCGATTTCGAGGACGGTACCATCCGGCTGTGCATCGAGTGCCTGGACGATGCGCTGCTGGTAGTTCCTGTCTACGAGGAAGTTCTGGCCGAGCGATTTCCTGGCGCGCACCACGGCGCTCAGCGGCGCACGAGCAGCGCGGTGCGGTCGTCGGACGGGATGCCGGTCAGTCGCTTCGCCGTTGCGCGGAAGATGCGATCGATGATCGCGCGCAGCGGTCGGTCGCGCATGCTCACGATCTCGTCCATCAGCGCCGTCTCGCCGCCGACGAACGCATCCGAGAGGCCGTCCGTGAAGAGGCAGAGCAGGTCCTGTCCCGGAATCCATGCAGCGCTCGCCTCACCGTACCGGTCGAGTGGCACGATCCCGAGCGGCGGGTCCGTGGCACCGAGCCGGACGCGCGTGCCGTCCGCACGGATGATGTAGGCGTGCGGATGACCTGCGTTGGCGTACACGATGCGATCGTTGTCCGGCTCGATCACACCGTAGAAGAGCGACAGGTACATCTCGGTCGTTTCGAGCTCTTTCTCGAGCGCGCGATGCACGCGGCGCAGCACGTCGGCTGGCGGACCGGACTCCTGCGCATAGATGCCGACCGCACTCATCGTGAGCGCCATGATGAGCGCTGCCGAGAAGCCGTGGCTCGAGACATCGCCGATCATGAGACCGAGGCGGTTGTTCGGCAGCTGGAAGATCTGGTAGAAATCGCCGCCCACGGTCTCGGCCGGAACGCAGCGCGCGTCCAGGTCGTGCCTGCCCTCGAGTGCACTCGGGTCCGGCAGCAGCTTGAGCTGCAGGTCGTGCGCGAGCTCGAGCTCACGCAGCGTTCGCTCCTGGCGCAGGCTCTCGCGCACGAGTCGCTGCGTTTCGAGCGCGGCGCCGATCTGGCTCGCGATCGCGGACAGCAGGCGCGCATCGCCGGCGGTGAAGCGCAGGTTCGAGCGGCGTCCGACCAGCGTGATGACGCCGACCGTGCGTGCACGGCCGTGCGGCGGCGTGTAGTTGATCGGCACGGAGAGGAACGCCTCCCTGCCCTGCGGCCGCGGCTCGAGGCGTGGCACACCCGCAGCGAGCGCGCCGCGTTCCAGGTTGAGCGCCTGCCGCTCCCGGAACACCTTCGCGGTCGCGGACTCCGGATCATCCACCGCGATCGGGCCGGTCATGCCGTCCTCGCCCACGCTCGCGGCAAGATGCAGACGGTGGTCCTCGTCGTCGTAGACCCAGAGCGAAGCGCGCCGCGCGGCGAGCACGTCCATGACTTCCTCGAGGATGCGCGTCGCTGCCTCCGGCAGCGACAGCACGGACGCGAGGATCTCGCTGATCGAATAGAGGAGGTTGATCTCTTCGTAGCGCTCGGTCAGCTCGCGTGCTGCGGACTGCGCTTCCCGCTCGTAGGTCAGGCTCATGCGCAGTGTGCGCGCGAGCAGCTCAATCGAAGGCCCGTCCTGCTCGGCCTCGAGCTCGAAGCGCGCGCCGTCACCCACCTCGACGACGTGGCGTACGCCCGCCGTCCACGCCTGGTCGTCCACCGGGTGGAGCCGGACGCGTTCACTGCCGCGCACCGCAAAACAGCGCACACGCTCGTCCTTCAGCGCGGCGAGGGCATCCTCGACGGGCTTGGGGATGGGGTGCGTTTCGGTCAGGGCGCTCGAGCTCACATGCCGCCGGCGCGCTCGCGCACGCCTCCGGAACGGGAATCCAGAATCATGAGGATGGAGTTGCCGCGATCGTTGAACTCCACCCGATCCATCAGCTTGCGGATGAGAAAGATCCCGCGGCCACCGATCTTGTGCAGATTCGCCGGCTTCGTGGGATCATCGACCTGTTCCGGATCGAAGCCGCGGCCCTCGTCGGTGACGCGGATCATGATGCGCTCGGGCTCGAACTGCGCCTCGACGCGCACCCGCTTGCGCGGGTCGCGATTGTTGCCGTACAGCATCGCGTTGGCGAGTGCTTCGGTCAGCCCGACACGCAGATTGAGGCGCAGCAGGTTGTCATCGAAGCCGACTGCGCGGCCGCGTTCCACGAGCGAGGCGACCGTACGCTCGATGGCCCGCAGATCATTCCGAAGATTGATGACCTCCGTCATTTCCGGAATGATACCGCGGGCCGGCGGCGGGTGACAACCCGCTCAGAAGGAAGTGAGAGCCTCGTCGCGGGACCCGGCAATGTGAAACAGCGTGTCCAGCTTGGTCAGCTCGAAGAGCGTGCGCAGGTCCTCGTTCAGGTTCGCGAGCCGCAGCTCGCCGCCCTGCTCGCGAATCTTCTTCGACAGGCTGACCAGCACGCCCAGACCGGACGAGTCGATATAGCCTGTCGACGAAAAATCGATCAGGAACTTGCGGGCACCGCCCTCCAGCTCCTCGAGCACCTTCTGCTTCAGTTCCTGGCGGTTGCCGACGATCAGCTGGCCTTCCACGTCGACCACCGTCACATCACCCTGCTTCTTGGCGTCGAAGCTCATCTCCCCCCTCCCGGGCATGGTATTGTCCTTGTGCCGTGCCGTGTCAGGGCACGAAGCGTGCCCCCGCAATCAGCCTCCCTGCAGCGACGTGATGCAGGCGACATTGATGATGTCCTCCGGGCTCGCTCCGCGCGAGAGGTCATTGCAGGGACGTTCGAGCCCCTGCAGGATGGGACCGATCGCCTCAGCGTGCGCCAGCCGCTGCACCAGCTTGTAGCCGATGTTGCCGGCATCGAGATCCGGGAACACGAAGACGTTCGCGTTGCCCTGGATCGGTGAATCGGGCGCCTTGCGGCCGGCGATCGCGGGCACGACCGCGGCATCGACCTGCAGCTCGCCATCGGCGGGCACGTCCGGATACAGCGTCCGGAAGCGGGCGGTCGCCGCGCGTACCCGCGCCACCGATTCGCTCTCCGCACTGCCCTTCGTCGAAAAGGACAGGAACGCCACGCGCGGCGCATCGCCCACGATGCTGCGCCTTGCGATGACGGCGGCGGCAGCGATGTCGGCGAGCTGCTCGCTCGTCGGGTCGGGCACCACGCTCCCGTCCGTGAAGGTCAGCACCTCTGCAGCGCTACTGCCCCGGAACGGGGGCACGATCATGTAGAACGCGGAAGAAACGGTGCGGATACCGGGAGCGGTGCCGACGCACCAGATCGCGGCGCGCAGCACGTCGGCGGTGGTGCGATCCGCGCCGGCGACGGAACCGTGCACGTGATGCTCACGAACGAGCAGTGCCCCGAACATGAGGGGGTCGCGCACGCGCTCGGCCGCCTCATCGCGCGTCATCCCGCGGTGCGCACGCAGCCCGTGCAGCACGCCGGCCAGGTGATCGCGGCGCGGATCGGTGGCCGGCTCGATCACCTCGACGGCCGCCGGGTCCGCACCGTGTGACGCGATCGCATCGCGCACGACGTCGGGCTCGCCGAGCACGACGGGCCGGGCGAGGTCGCCGAGGACGAGGCGGGCCACGGCCTCGAGCGTGCGCGGCTCACTGCCTTCCGGAAAGACGATCCGCTGCATCGCAGAACGTGCGCGCAGCCGGATGCTGTCCACGAATGCGCTCATGCGCTGCGGAACTTGCGCTGCAGTGCTCTCAGCACATTGGGCGAGACGAAGCTGGTGACGTCACCACCGAGCGAAGCGATCTCACGCACGAGCGACGCGGACAGGTAGGAGTAGTGCTCGTCGGGGGTCAGGAAAACGGTCTCGATCTCGGACCAGAGGTGGCGGTTCATGGACGCCATCTGGAACTCGTACTCGAAGTCGGAGACGGCGCGCAACCCGCGGACCAGCAGCGATGCTCCGTTCTCGCGTGCGAAATCGACGAGCAGTCCCTCGATCTCCGCGGTACGGATGCGCGGCTCGTCCCTGAACACCTCCTGCAGCAGTTCGAGCCGCTCCTCGACCGTGAACAGGCCGTGCTTCTGCTGTGTGCGCCGGTGCGCCACCGCGACGATGATCTCGTCGCAGAAGCCGAGCGCGCGCCACACGATGTCCTCGTGGCCGCGCGTGACGGGATCGAAGGAGCCTGGATAGATCGCAACGCGCTTGCGCTCGGTCATGATTCGCGTATCACGAAGGTGAGTGAGGTATCGCCGTAGCGGCGCGTGCGTGCGCCCTCCACGTGGTCGAGCGATTCCCCGGTGCGGTGCTCGACGGCCAGGATGCGCGCGAAGCCGCGCTCGAGGAACAGCTCGGCGAGCGCGGTTGCGTGGCCCTCGTCGTACGGCGGATCCGCAACGACGATGTCGAACGCGCCGGGCTCGAGGCGACGCACGTAGCGCATCGCGTCCTCCTTCACGACCTCGACGCTCTCGGGCCGCAACCGGCTGATATTCGCCTCGAGTGCCTTCAGGGGCGCCGCCGCCTTCTCGACGAAGGTGGCATGCGCGGCGCCACGCGACAACGCCTCCAGGCCGAGCGCACCGGAGCCGGCGAACAGGTCGAGCACGCGCGCGCCCGGCAGGTCATTCTGCAGCACGCTCATCCAGGCTTCGCGCACGCGGTCGGTGGTCGGACGGGTGCGCTGACCACCGGGCGTCGTGAGCGGATGCCCGCGCCAGCGGCCGGCAATGATTCTCATGCTGCGCGGACGTCGAGCAGTCGGAGCTGCAGGCGGGCATGGCCGTTCCAGGTGTCCTCCTGAATCTGGAACGCGATGTCGATCGGCGCGCCCAGGTCGAGCTCCTGCATGCGCGCAGCCATACGGAAGCCGATCGCGTCGAAGGCGGGGCCGCCCTGGCGCAGCCGCAGTTTTGCGTGGCCGTCACCGACCACGCGCATGCGGCCACCAGCGTCCACGCCGCGCGCAACGAAGACGGGCGCCGGGTTGCCGAGTCCATGCGGGCCTGCGTAGCGCAGCATGTCGTGCAGTCCCGCCGTGTCGTCGTCGAGCGGAATCTCCAGGTCGTAGTGCAGCACCGGCACGAGGTCGTCGGCCCGGAGCACGCTGCGCGCGTGCTCGTTCAGTGCGGCGCGCAGGTCCGCGATCCGTTCGCGCCGCACCTCGAGGCCGGCCGCCTGTCTGTGTCCGCCGTAGCGCTCCAGCAGTGCGGCGCAGCCATCGATGCCCGCGAACAGGTCGAACGGCGGGATCGACCGCGCACTCCCGCGACCGGTCTCCCCGTCGAGCGCGATGAGCACGGCCGGCCGGTGCACGTGCTCGACCACGCGCGATGCGACGATGCCGATCACGCCCGGGTGCCATCCCTCCGCCGCCAGCACCACGGCATAGTCGCGCTCGGGGTCGAAGCTGTCGGCCAGCAGCGCGAGCGCCTGCTCGAGCGTTTCCCGATCCGTCGCACGGCGCGTTTCGTTCTCGGCCTCCGACGTCGCGGCCAGCCTCTCGGCTGTTGCGGGATCATCCGTCAGCAGCAGCTCGAGCGCGCGCGCGGCGGCACCCATTCGTCCGACCGCGTTGATGCGCGGCGCGAGGACATGGCTGACCTGGCCGGCCGTCACCGTTTCCCTGGCGTCGAGTCCGCTCGAGCGCAGCAGTGCGCGCAGTCCCGCGTTACGTGTCTGCGGCAGCAGCCGCAGCCCGTAGTACGTGAGCACGCGGTTCTCGTCCCGGAGCGGCACGAGGTCCGCAATCGTTGCGAGTGCGACCAGGTCCAGGTACCAGCGCAGCGGCTCTTCGTCTGCGCCGCGTGAGCGCAGCAGCGCCTGCAGCACTTTCCACGCGACGCCGGTGCCGCAGAGTGCACGGAACGGGTAGGCACTGTCAGAGCGCGACGGATTCACGACCGCGACCGCGGGTGGCAGCGTCACGCCCGGCGTGTGGTGATCCGTGACGACGACGTCGATGCCGAGCGACTGTGCGGCGGCGATCGCCTCGTGCGCGACGATTCCGCAGTCCGCGGTCAGCACGAGCGTTGCGCCTGCATCCGCGGCGGCACGCACGCCGGCGCGGCCGAAGTCGTAGCCATCCTCGAGGCGATGCGGCACGAATGGCACGACACGCGCGCCGAGCGTGCGCAGCACGCGCGTGTACAGCGCGGCCGCACTGATCCCGTCCACGTCATAGTCGCCATGCACAAGGATCGTCTCGCCGCGCTCGATCGCAGCGTTCACGCGTCCGACGAGCGGCTGGATGTCGGGGAGTGCGAACGGATCGTGGAGCTGTTCGAGGCGCGGCCGCAGGAACTGCCTGGCTGCCTCGGGCTCGGCGTATCCGCGGCCTGCCAGCAGCCGGCAGATCGGGGGGGACAGGCGCAGCTCGTGCTGGAGCCGCGCGACGAGCGCGGGGTCAGTGTCAGCCGCGCGCAGCATCCAGCGCTTCGGCACATGCGGGAACGTATCGGTCGGGCGCAGCCCCCGTGCGGGCGTCAGCATGCGAGATCGCGTGCGTCGCGCCCGGGCATTCGACTCACTCCTGCGTGTAGAGGATCACGCCGCAGGCTTCGCAGCGCCGCAGCCCGTCCGCGCGGCGCACTTCCGCCTGCTCCTGGAGCGGCAGGATGTTGAAGCAGTTGCCGCATGCTCCTTCGGCAGTCATCGGTGCGAGGGCGCGACGCTCGCGTCGGCCGCGCACCCGCTCGTACAACGTGAGCGCCTGCCTGTCGATGCCTGCGACGCGGTCCGCGCGGCGCTCCTGCAGCTGTGCGAGCTCCGATGCCGCCGCATCGGCCTCCTGCTGCAGCTCGTCACGCTTCGGCTGAACCTCCGCGCGCAGCTTCTCGACCTGCTTCTCGAGATCGGAAAGCCGCAGCTCTGCGCGAGTCATGTCCTGGCCGACGTCGCGCGCCTCTGCCACATCCGCCTCCGTCGCACGGCGGATCAAATCGATCTCCGCGCGGGCAGCCGCCTCCTCCATCCGGCTCTTCGTCCGCTCGATCCTCTGCTCGTAGGCGTGCTGGCGCTCACGCTTGTTCTGCGCACCGGTCTCGAGCTTCAGTATCTGCTGCCTCAGGTCATCCACGCGTGCACGCAACGCATCGACCTCGTTTTCCAGCGTGCGAAGTGGCGCTTCGACCTCGCGGAATCGCTCCTCGAAGGCACCTGCATGCAACTGCGCCTTCGAGATTTCATCGTCGATCTGCTGCAGCTCGATCAGTGCCTGGTGCGTTGGTCCCATTATCCTTCCACGTCAGGTGCGGTCGTTTCGGTCCGGCCCTGCGGGCGCGGCCTGCCGTAACGAGAGGAGCGTTTGTGCCCCAGCTCGGTCGGGAGCGCGCGCAACTGCTCGGACAGACGCATGTACTCGGTCAGGAGCACGTCTGCATCGTCCTCGGCGTTGTTCTGCGCCATCCTCAGCTTGATGCCGTCTTGCTGGAGAAATATGCGGTCCCGGTGGATGCTCGCAACCGCATCTTCGAAGCTTCGGTCGGCATCCACGATATCGCTGCCGTCCTTCTCCAGCGCCGCCAGCCGCTCGCGCACGGGCGCCTCCAGCCCTTCGGTGCTGCCCGCCAGCAGGGCCGAGTAGAGCGCGCGATAGACGGGATCGCGCAGGTCGGACGGTGAGATCTGGTCGCGCGCAGCCGCGATCCGGTCGGGATCACGCACCAGCAGCACCAGGAGCAGGCGCTCGTCGTTCTCACGGCGGCGCAGCTCCTCGGTGACCGGCTCCTCGCGCGGGCGGGCACGGCTGCGCGGATCCCTGGCGGCGGCCGGTGCTGCCTCCCTGCCACCACCCGCGCGCAGCTCCTCCTCGAGCGTCTCGCGCGTAACACCGACGCGCTGCGCGACCCGGCCGATGTAGATGTCGCGGAGCGCCGGATCGACGGTCGCGCGGATGGTTGGCAGCAACCGGTCGAGCGCGCGACGAGCACCATCGATGTCGTCGAAGTAGTGCCGCTCCTCCAGCATCTGCAGCTTCCGCTCGAGTACGTCGAGCGCGCCGTCGAGGAACGGTGCGAGCGCCGCGGCGCCGCCCTTGCGAACGAGCGAGTCCGGGTCCTCGCCCTGCGGCAATGCGACGACGAGCGGATGAACCCCGGCCTTGAGCAGCGCGTCCGCCGTGCGGAACGTCGCGCGCCCGCCCGCCGTGTCGCTGTCATAGAGCAGCAGCGCGCGCCCGGCATAGCGCGCGAGCAGGTTCGCCTGCTCGGGAGTCATCGCAGTGCCCATGCCGGCCACCACATTCTCGATGCCACGACCCGCGAGCGCCACATAGTCCATGTAGCCCTCGACGACGAGCGCCGCACCCTCGCGCCGGATCGCGTTGCGCGACCAGTTCAGGCCGTAGAGAACGGTGCCCTTGTGGAAGATCGGCGTCTCGGGCGAATTGAGGTATTTCGGCTGGTCACCGCTC
>CAYLME010000040.1:19183-24250 GCA_964384585.1 uncultured Gemmatimonadaceae bacterium
ATCACGCGACCGCTCACCTCGGCCACCGCGAACATCAGCCGGTTGCGGAAACGGTCGTATGGCTCGCTGCCTCGCTCGCTCTCCTTGATCAGCCCCGCATCCAGCAGCACGTCATCTTCGATACCGTGCTGATGGGCCGCGCCGCGCAGCGCCTGCCAGTCGTCTGGCGCATAGCCGATGCGGAACCGCTTGATGGCATCCTCACCGATCTCGCGCTTCTGCAGGTAGCGCAGTGCGTGCTCGCCCGCGGGCTCGCGCAGCATCCGCTCGAAGAAGTCTGCCGCGAAAGAGATGGCTTCGTACAGCTTGCGGTTGGGATCCTCCTCCTGGCGCGGTCCCTCCCAGCGCGGGATCTCCACGCCAACGCGGTCCGCGACCTGGCGCACCGCGTCCGTGAACGAGAGGCCCTGGTGCTTCATGAGGAAACTGAACACGTCGCCCGACTCGCCGCAGCCGAAGCACTTGAAGAAGCCCTTCGATGGGACCACGTAGAACGACGGCGTCTTCTCGTGATGGAACGGGCAGAGCGCACGGAAGTCCTTGCCCGCGCGCTTGAGTGGCAGCAGCTCGCCGATCATCTCGACGATGTCCGCGCGTTCGCGCACCTCATCGATCAGATGATCGGCAATCATGCGAGATCCGCGACCGTGACACCCGCGCCGCCCTCGCCCATACCGCCCGGCCGGAACGCCTGCACACGACGCTCGCCCTTCAGCACGTCCGTCACCACCTCGCGCAGTGCACCCGTGCCCTTGCCATGAATGATGCGCAGAGACGGCAGCCCCGCCAGGATGGCGTTGTCGAGCGCGCGCGTGACAACGACGACGGCCTCGTCTGCGCGCATGCCGCGCAGATCGACTTCCGGCGAGGCATCCACGTCGGGCGCGATCCACCCGCCACGCTGCTGCGATCTGCCCGTCGGCTGCACCGGTTGCGGCTGGAGTACTTCGAGCCCGCGCGTGGCGACCTGCAGGCGAACGCCGCCCGTCTCGACCACGGCACGACCATCGCGCAGCTCGACGACGACGCCGTCTGCGCCCGTCGCGGCGATGCGTACGCGCGCGCCGACTTCGAGGTCCTGCGCCTCCCTGCGCGCCGGCGCAGCCGGTACATCGTCCGGCATGCGCTCCGCCTGCTTCTGCGCGCGCTGCTCGACCCGGCGTCGCGCGCTCCGGATCGCCTCTTCGAACTCAGCGCTCGTCGCGGCCGCTGCCGCCGCCGCACGCATCTCGCTGATCGCGGACTCCACATCCTCGCGCGCGCTGAGCAGCAGGTCCCGCGCCTGCTGGCGCGCGCGCCGCTCGGCATCCTGCTCGCGCCTCCGCAGCTCCGACTCACGATGTTCGAGCTGGGTGCGCAGGCTCATCGCATCAGCACGCGCCACCCGTGTCTCCGCCAGCGACGCTGCGAGCGCACGCTCCTTCTCCTCGAGCTCGAGCAGCAGGTGCGACACGTCCCGCTCCGCGGCAGGCAGATACTCGTCGGCACGCTCGAGCAGCGGCCCGGGGAAGCCCAGCCGCTTCGCGATCGCGAGACCGTAGCTCCTGCCCGGCACGCCCTTCTGCAGGCGGTAGGTGGGCCGCAGCTCCGCGGCATCGAACTGCAGCGACGCGTTCACGACCCCGGGTTCCTCGCCCGCCAGCAGCTTCAGCTGACCGAGATGCGTGGTCGCGACCGTGAACGTGCCACGGCGCGTCAGATCGACCAGGATCGCCTGCGCCAGCGCGCCGCCCTCGGCCGGATCCGTGCCGCTGCCCATCTCGTCGATCAGCACGAGCGATTGCGCGGTCGCGCTCTCCAGGATCTCGCGCAGGTTCACGAGGTGCGCAGCGAAGGTGGACAGGCTCGCCTCGATCGACTGCTCGTCGCCGATGTCGGCAAAGATGTCCGTGAACAACGGCAACCGCGTGCCCTCGCCGACCGGCGGTATGACACCGCATTGCGTCAGGGCGGAGATCAGGCCGACCGCCTTGAGCAGCACCGTCTTGCCGCCGGTGTTCGGGCCGGAGACGAGCAGCGTGCGCTCGTCGTCTTCCATGCGCAGTTCGAACGGCACCACATCCACGCCCGTCGCACGAAGCAGCGGATGATACCCGCGCACGACATGGTACTCCGACGTGCCTGCGGGCAGCATCTCCGGCCGCGTGCCGTTCACCTCGAGTGCGTAGCGCGCCCGTGCGAAGAGCGAGTCCAGCACGATGAGTGCTTCGAGCGCCGCTTTCAGCTCGGCGCGGTGCGGGCGCAACCGGTCGGTGAGCTCGCGCAGGATGCGCTGCACCTCGCGCGCTTCGGCAATCTCGAGCTCGCGCAGCCGGTTCATCAGCTCGAGCGCCACCGGCGGCTCGACGAAAAGCGTCGCACCGGTCGCCGACTCATCGTGCACGAGCCCGCCGACCTCGACGCGCGCTTCGCGTCGGACCGGCACGACGTAACGACCGTCGCGGATCGTGACCGACGCGTCCGCGACCTGGAAGCGCGAGGGCAGCGACTGCATGTACTGCTCGAGCTTCGCAACGATCCTGGAGCGTGCACCGCGGATCTCGCGACGCAGCCGCGCCAGCTCGCGTGAAGCACTGTCGCGCACCTCGCCGGCGTCGTCGATCGCAGCGCGGATCACCTCCTCGAGATCCTCGCGGCTCATCAGCAGCTCTGCGATTTCCGCGAGCAGCGGGAAATGATCCGCATGCTGCAGCACCACGCGTCGTGTCTCACGCGCGCCGCGCAGCAGCAGTGCGCAGTCGCGCAACGCGACGGGCTCCCAGACCGAACCCTCTACCGCAAGCTTCCTGAGTGGTCCGCGCAGGTCGGGCAGCGCCGGCAGTGCCCAGTCGTCGACGCGCAGCAGGAAGCCGACCATCTGGTTGACGCGTCGCAGCTCGGGCTCGATCCACGCCGGTGCGTCCGACGGCGTGAGCGCACGCACGGCTTCCGCGCCGAGCGGGCTCGACGCGTAGCCCGCCACGAGCGCGAGCGTCTCGGGCAGCTGCAGGACTGTGAGTGCGTGGTCGTTCATGCTGTGATGCCAGAGCGGATCGGCGGCAGGCCGTGCGTCCGCGGCCCGGGCGAGCGGCGCGACGCTGTGTTCATGCGCAGGCGCGGCGCCGATGCGTGCGGCTGCAGGATGCGCACGCACGCGGCGCGACCGCACCGCGCTCAGCCAAGCTCTTCCCTGACGATCCGGTTGGCTTCCTTCCCGTCGAATACACCCTTGATGCTCGGCATGATCTTGCCCATGACGGCACCGATGTTGTTCGCGCCCGCGGCGATCGCCGCGCGTACCAGCTCGCGGACCTCGTCTTCCGAGAGCTGCGGCGGCAGGTAGGTCGCGAGGATCTCGGCCTCCTGGTCCTCCCGCACGGCGAGGTCTTCGCGATTGCCAGCACGCATCTGTTCTGCGGCCTCTCGACGCCGCTTGACAGCACGCTGCACGACCTGCTGCACGTCCTCGTCGCCTGCCTCATGACCCAGTTCGATCTCGCGGTTGCGCACCTCGGACATCGTAGTCGTGAGCAGGAGCAGACGTGCCTTGTCACGCTCGCGGCGCGCAGTATTCACGTCCTCGCGCAGCCGCTCCTTCAGCGATCCTGCCATGATATGTTCACCCCGGCGGCCAGCGCAGGTCGCGCCCGCCCAGCAGATGCATGTGAATGTGGAAGACGGTCTGGCCCGCGCCCGCGTTCGTGTTCACGACGACACGGTAACCGTCCTCAGCGACACCCTCGGCCCGCGCGATCGCGCGTGCGACCACGAACAGCTCGCCCAGCAGCGCGGCGTCCGGCGTTTCGACGTCGTTCACCGACGCGATGTGCCGCTTCGGAATGATCAGCACGTGCAGCGGCGCCTTCGGGTCGATGTCCCGGAACGCCAGCAGGCTGTCCGTCTCGTGCACGATCTGCGACGGGATCTCCCGCCGCACGATGCGGCAAAACAGGCAATCCTGTTCCGTCATCATCCTCCTCCGCCTCCGGCGCGTCGCGCCATGGCTCCGCCCTCGTTCGCCGCCAATGTAGCGCTCCCTACGCTGGAGGATAAGATGCAGCCGACACGAATCCGGAACGCCGCGATGCGCGTGCTGCGCCGCGGCACCAGCCGTACACTCCCGCTCATCGACCTCGCGCGGATACTGGAGGACGAGGAGCGCATCGTCATCTCACCGGACGGCCTGGCCGAATCGCTCCGCGGCGACGTCGGCCTGGCCCTGCTCGAGCGGCCGGACCCGATGGTCGCGCTGCCGCTGGCCGTGCACGAGACGGGCCCCGCCTACCAGGAAGCGCTCCGGGGCGCGACCGGATGCCTGGCCGTCGTGGACACCGGCGAGCGGCCGTTCTCCGATGCGCCCGACACGTTCGAGATCCTCGCGGGTCCGCTGCTGCGCATGTGGCGCGACGCGAGCGAAGACGCACAGCTCAGGCACGACGTGAGCATGGCGCTGGGCGGGCTGTACGCGATGCTGCCGTCGATGGAGGATGCGGCGATCGGACCCGTCGGCGTCGACTGAGGCGCGAGCGTCGGCCGGGTCGGACACCGGCAGTACAACGCTACACGGGCTCCAGCCAGGCCGACCACCACCCGTCTTCCCGGTCCTCGATGCGAGCGCGAAAGCCCGTAGTGGCCGCGTCGGCCAGGACGTCGCGCGACTCCTGCTCCAGGATGCCCGAAACGAGGAGCGCGCCACCGGGGCGCAACGCGGCCCGGAACGCGGGCAGCAGCGGCCGGATCACGCTGCTCAGGATGTTGGCGAGGATGATGTCGAAACTGCCGTGGGCAGCAAGCCAGGCGCTGTCCACCAGCGACTGTTCGAGGCGCACCTGCGCTGCGACGCCATGGCGTTCGACATTGTCGCGCGCGTTGATCAGCGCATCGGCATCGCTCTCGACCGCGTCGATTTCGCTTGCGCCGAGCAGCGCGGCCGCGATCGCGAGGATCGCCGAGCCGGTGCCGACATCGAGCACGCGCGCACCGCGGCAATCGAGCTGCTGCAGCAGCCGCAGCATCCCGCGCGTCGTGCCATGCTCGCCCGTGCCGAACGCCATCTCCGGATCGATCGAGAGCAGCACGTCCCCCTCA
>CAYLME010000041.1:0-24211 GCA_964384585.1 uncultured Gemmatimonadaceae bacterium
TACGTTCTCGTCCCGGAAGGCGTGATGCGTCACGGCGGCTGGGCGCGTCTGCTCGAGGACACGCTGTCCATGGGTCGTCGGCTGATCGTCTATGCGACGGCGGGGGCGCCGGGCGTCGAGACGCTGGCAGGACGCGTCGGTGCGGTCGTTCTGCTCGCCGCACTGGACGACGAGGTGGACGCCAGTCTTTTCGACGCGGACCTGCGTGGCATGCTCGCGCCCTCGGTCGAGGGCGCCGCGGCCGAGGCGGGTGCCGGTCCGTCGATGCGCCGGCCCGACGCGGAGTTCGAGCGCCTCAGGTTGCCGCAGGGCGATGCGCGCGAGTCGCACATTGCCGACCTGCGCATGCAGCAGCGGGCGACCGTGCTCGGGCGGCCGACCGAGCAGGCGGACGCCGCCGCCGGTCGCGCAGCGCCGCCGTTGCCGACGGAGCGCGTGGTGCCTGTCGAGGCGGAGTCCGACCTCGAGCAGCCGGTGTTTCCGGAGCCGCCCGAGCATCGACCCACCATGCCCGGACCGCTCGTGCTGACGCTGCTCGTCGTGCTGCTGTTCAGCCTGTTGGCAGGAGCCTGGCACTTCTGGGGCCGCGACTGGGTTGCGCTGCGACAGGATCCGGGGCCCATTGCACCGGTAGATTCGGCCGTCACCGCCCCGGCGTTGCCGCTCACGCCCGGGCCGATCCGTCCGATGCCGATCTCGGTCGCCATGGAGGCATACACGAGTCTGCCGGCGGCGCTGGAGCGCCAGCGTGCGCTGACCGCGATTGCACCGGATGTCGGCTTCCTGGTGTCGCCGACACTCGTGGACAGCACATTGTACTACCGCGTGTTCGCGGGACCGATGCCGGACACTGCGTACGCCGACAGCGTCGCGGACCAGATGGTCCGCAGCGGGCTGCGCAGCGGTCGCATCGACAATGACATTCACGCGACGCCGTTCGCGTTCCAGATTGCCGACGTCGAGACGTCCGCCGCGGCGCGCGAACGCCAGGCGGAGCTCGAACGGCTCGACATACCGACGTACATCGTGCGTATCGCCGACGACAGCGGCGAACGTTTCCGCGTCTATGCTGGCGCGTACAGCGGCCGCGGTGAAGCCGATGTGATGCGTCAGCTCCTGCGCAATGCAGGCGTGCAGGAATCACTCGTCATAAGAGTAGGCAGCAGCGCCCAATGAAGCTTCGTCGTCTCGTACTGCAGGGATTCAAGTCGTTCGCCGATCGCACCGAGTTGCACTTCCACGAGGGCATCACGGCGATCGTCGGGCCGAACGGCTGCGGCAAGTCGAACGTGAGCGATGCGATCCGCTGGGTGCTGGGTGAGCAGCGCGCATCCGCCATCCGCGGCTCCAAGATGGAAGAGGCGATCTTCCAGGGCACCGTCCAGCGTCGCCCGCTGAATCGGGCCGAAGTCGCGATGACGTTCGACAATGAAGACGGCCGGCTGCCGATTCCGCAGAATGAAGTCGAGATCCGCCGTGTCGTCTTCCGCGAGGGCGGCAGCGACTACCTGCTCAACCGCCAGTCCGTCCGACTCCGCGACATCTTCGACATCTGCCGCGATACCGGTCTCGGAGCGAACGCGTACACTGTCATCGAGCAGGGCATGGTCGATCGCATCCTGTCGGATCGACCCGACGACCGTCGGCACATGTTCGAGGAGGCGGCAGGCATCGGCCGCTACAAGGATCGCCGCAAGTCGGCGCAGCGCCGGCTCGAGGCAGCCGAGACGGATCTCGCGCGGCTCGAGGACCTGGTCGCAGAGGTGGAGTCGAAGGTACGCAGCCTCGCGCGGCAGCGCGGCAAGGCGAAGCGCTACGAGGAGCTGCGTGCACGCCGCCTCGCGCTCGAGGTGACGGTCGCGGGCGCGGAGCTCGAACGGGTACGTGAGACGATCGAGCGTACGACGGCGCGCCTGGCGAACATCCAGGAAGAGGATCCATCGTCGCGCGCAGCGCTGAGCACGGCGGAAGCCGAGCTGGAGCGTCGCCGCCTGGAGTCGACGGAAGCGAGCCGGCAGCGTAACGCCGCGGCGTCGAAGCTCGAGGAGCTGGCGCGCCTCGTCGCGGAGCGCGAGCGCGAGATCGCGATTGCGGACGAGCGTCGGGCGCACGCGGAGCGCCGGCTCGAGCAGATCGCAGCGGAGCGAGCGGACCGGGTCACGCGCCTGGAGTCGCTCGAGGCGGAGCTGCAGTCACTGCAGACCGAGCACGCCGGGCAGCAGGGCATCGTCGAGTCACTCGGCGAACGCGTTGCAGATGTGCAGGAGCGGCAGGCCGCCCTTCGTCAGCAGGTGATGGATGTGCGTCGGGCGGACGAGGAAGCGCGCTCCAGAGAGGCGGATATGACGCGCACGCTCGCGCGACTCGATGCCGATGCAGCAGGTGCGGAAGCGCGGGCGAACCACGCACTGGCACGGGTCGAGGAGCTCGGTTTCGAGCGCGACGAGCTGAGTGCGGAGCTCACTCGCCTGGATGACCAGGGTGATCTCTTCGCGGAGCACACGCGCACTCTCGCATCGCAGCTCGAAACCCTGCAGGCACAGCACGCGGCCGCAGACGAAGAGCTGCAGGTCCTGCGGCGCGCAGAGCAGGAGGCGCGCGAGGCGCTGGCTGCAGCAGACGCCGAGGCGAGCCGCCTCGCGTCCCAGGCCGCTGCGCTGCAGACGCTCGAGCGCGAGCATCACGGTTTTGCGCCGATCGTGGCCGCAGCGATGGACGCGCGCGGCGATCTGCGCGGCGTGCTCGGGCCAGTCGCCGAGTTCCTCCAGCTGCCCGCAGACCGGGCCTCGAGCGTCGAGAGTGCGCTCAATTCGCTGCTGCAGGCGCTGGTCGTGCGCGATCCGGACGCCCGTCAGCAGTTCCGCGACTGGTTTGCTGCACAGGAGAACCTGCACGGCTCTGTCGCACTGCTGCCGCAGGATGCACTACCGCGGCTGGAGGCGCTGCTCGAGGTCATCGAGTTCGTCGGCGAACCCGCAGCCGAGCCGGTCCTGATCGGTCGCCGCGAACGCCTGCAGGAGCGACTGGCTGCGGCGGAGCGCGCAGAAACCGAGCGCACACGCCGCGCGGATGCGCGTACGCAGGCCGCGGAAGCCGTCGCGGCCGCAGAGATAGCATTGCGCGAGATGAAGTCGCGTGTCGATGCCGTCGAGCTGGACCTGCGACGCGCCGGCGCCGACGAGGCGAACCGGTCGGGTCAGCATCTGCGTGCCACACGTGCGCAGGAGGAACTGAAGCGACGGCACGAGGAGCTGCTGGCGCTCGTGGAGAAGGCGCGCGGCGATGCCGAGCGCATGCGCGCGCAGCGTGTCGAGCTCGAGGAGCAGCTCGTGACGCACCGTGCCGGCTGGCAGGAATCCACGCAGACCCTCGCCGAGCGCGAGCAGGCGTGGGAGCAGGTGCGTGACGAGGAGGCCGAGCTGCGCGTCGCACACGCGCGTGCCGAAGGCGCACTCACCGCTCTCGAGCGGCGGCTGGGCGCCGCACGCGAGGAGCAGGCTCAGATCACGCAGCGACTCGAGTCGCTCGAGCGCGAGGAAGGCGAGCACCGAGAGAGCATCACCCACCTCGGTACGCTGCGTGGCGAAGCAGCGGAACGTCTGGAAGCGATGTTCGCGCAGCGTGACGAGGTGGCGGTCGAACTGCGCGGTCTCGACGACGCGCTTGCCGAGGCGGCCGACACTGCGGTCTCGCTGGAGACCCAGGTACGCACGCTGCGACGTGCGGCGGACGAGCGCAGCGAGCTGCGCCACCGGCTCGAGATCCAGCGCACGGAGTCACAGGCGGCGGAGCGCCGCGTGCGCGAGCGACTGGAGGCCGAGTGGGGCCGCGCGTTCGAGGACCTCGTGCAGGAGGCGGAGATCGTCGATGGCGATCCCGACGTACTGCGTGCGGAGCTGCAGGCGATCGGCGCCGACATCGAGCGGCTCGGTCCGATCAACATGCTCGCGGTGGAGGAGCATGCCGAAGAAAGCCAGCGCCTCGAGTTCCTGCAGACGCAACGAGACGACCTGACGCGCGCCCGCGACGACCTGCAGGCCGCGATCCGGCAGATCAACCGCACGGCGAAGGATTTGTTCGAGCAGACGTTCGAGCAGATCCGCCAGAACTTCCAGAAGACATTCACCACCCTGTTCGAGGGCGGTGAGTGCGACGTGCGTCTCGAGGATCCGGAGGATCCGCTCGAGTCGCCGATCGACATCGCGGCGTCACCGCGTGGCAAGCGCACGCAGCGCATCCATCTGCTGTCGGGCGGCGAACGCGCGCTCACTGCGCTGGCGCTGCTGTTCGCGATCTATCTCGTGAAGCCCAGCCCGTTCTGCGTGCTCGACGAAGTCGATGCCCCGCTCGACGAGGCCAACATCGGCCGCTTCATCGCGATGCTGCAGGAGTTCAAGAAGACGACGCAGTTCATCGTCATCACGCACAATCCGCGCACCATGGAGAGCGCCGACTGGCTGTACGGTGTGACCATGGAGGACCCGGGCATCAGCAGTGTCGTCGGCGTCAAGCTGGACGAGGCGCTGGCCGGCGCCGCCGCCGGAAACGGGAGCGCCGCCTGATGGCGGTGTCTCCCCCGCATTCCCCGTACATCGAGACATGGCGACCTACATCCTGACCGGCACTGCCGGCTTCATCGCATCACGCGTCGCGGACCAGCTGCTCGCGCGCGGCGACCGCGTCATCGGCGTAGACAATCTCAATGACGCATACGACGTCCGCCTGAAGCACTGGCGTCTTGGCAACCTGCGTGGCCGCGACGGCTTCACGTTCCATGAGCTCGACATCTGCGACCGTGCGGGTGTGGAGCGTCTGTTCCGTGATGCGGCGGGTGAGGGCACCATCGACGGCGTCATCAACCTGGCGGCGCGTGCGGGTGTGCGGCAGTCGGTCGAGAACCCGTGGGTCTACATCGAGACGAATACGACGGGCACGCTTAACCTGCTCGAGCTGTGCGTGAAGCACGGGATCGGCAAGTTCATGCTGGCGTCCACGTCCAGCCTGTACGGCGCGGAGAACCCGCGGCCCTACAGCGAGGATGCGGATACGAATCGGCCGCTCTCGCCCTACGCGGCGTCGAAGAAGGCCGCCGAGGCACTCTGCTACACGTATCACTACCTGTACCAGATCGACGTTTCCATCTGCCGGTATTTCACGGTCTACGGACCTGCGGGCCGGCCGGACATGAGCCTGTTCCGCTTCGTGCAGTGGATCAGTGAAGGCAAGCCCGTGACCGTGTTCGGCGACGGCCGGCAGGAGCGTGACTTCACGTACGTCGATGACGTCGCGCGCGGCACGATCGCGGCCATGCGTCCGCTGGGCTACGAGATCATGAATCTCGGCTCCGACGAGCCGGTCGTTCTCGCCGACGCGGTGCGCCTCGTCGAGGAGTACACCGGCAGGACGGCGAATATCGTCAATGAGCCGCGCCATCCGGCGGACGTGCTTGCGACATGGGCCAACATCGGCAAGGCGGGACGTCTGCTGGAATGGCGTCCGCAGACCAGCTTCGCGCAGGGTGTGCGTAACCTGGTCGACTGGTACAACGAGAACCGCGAGTGGGCGCGAGAGATCCGAACGGGCTGAGCACTCACCTCACCGTCGTCGGCTGCGGTACTGCCGCACCCGACGGCGAGCGCGTCTGCTCCGGCTACCTGCTCGAAACGGAAGACACGCGCATCCTCTTCGACTGCGGCCCCGGCGTAGTGCACGGCATGGCACGTCACGATCTGCCATGGCAGCGCATCACGCACGTCGCACTTTCGCACTTTCATACGGATCACATCGGTGACGTACCGATGCTGCTCTTTGCGCTGCAGTACGGGATGCTCCCGGCGCGCACTGCGCCGATCACCATCATCGGACCGCGTGGCCTGCGCGAGCGACTGCAGGCGATGAAACAGGCGTTCGGCAATTATGTCACGGACGCCTCGTTCGGCGTGGGAGTACATGAGATCGCCCCGGATACGCCGTTCCAGGCGGGGGCGGCAGAGCTGAGCGTCGCTCGCACGCGGCACACCGAGGAGTCCATCGCGTATCGAATCAGCACTCGTGACTGCACGATCGGCTACACGGGTGACACGGGACCATGCGACGACCTGGGCGACTTCCTGTACGGCGTGGATGAGCTGATCGCGGAATGCTCGCTGCCGGAAGAGCAGGCACTCGCCATCCACCTCACGCCGGTGTCGCTCGCGGCGCTTGCCCGGCGTGCGCGGCCACGCAGGCTGATCGTCACCCACGTCTACCCGCAGCTCGATCGGGCCGGCGTGCCCGGGCAACTGCGTGCACACGGCTGGGGCGGTGAAACGGTCGTGGCCGCCGACGGGATGTCACTCCGGTGAACGACGGGCGCTGCCGCGCGCGCTTTACGGGGTCACGGACCGCCGCTACCTTCCGGAAAGCGCGTCCCACGCGCCGTTTCACTCCTTCGTGAGCCGGGAAGTATGCTGGTCGTCATGAGCAACAGCGCGGCGGAGACCGACGTCCGCCGGGTCATCGAGGTCATTCGCGAGCTGGGCTACGAGGCCCGGGCGATTCCGGGGCGGCAGCGTACCGCGATCGGGCTGATCGGCAATGACGGCAAGGTCGACAGCGCACGCCTCGAGGGCCTGCCGAACGTACTGCAGGTCATCCACGTCACGCAGCCGTACAAGCAGGTGTCGCGCGAATGGCGGCAGGAGTCGACCATCGTCGAGCTGCCGAACGGTACCCGCATCGGCGGCGATGAGGTCGTGCTGATGGCTGGGCCGTGCTCCGTGGAATCGGTCGACCAGATCGTGGGAATCGCGCACCGGCTGCGGCAGAGCGGCGCGAGCGTGCTGCGCGGCGGCGCGTTCAAGCCACGCACGTCTCCGTACGCGTTCCAGGGGCTCGGTGTCGAGGGGTTGCAGCTGCTGGCACGCGCGCGTGAGGAGAGCGGTCTCGCAATCGTGACCGAAGCGCTCGAGACCGAGACCGTCGACGTGGTTGCGGAGTATGCCGACATCATCCAGATCGGCGCGCGCAACATGCAGAACTATCCGCTGCTGCGACGTGCCGGGCGTACCGGAAAGCCGATCCTGCTGAAGCGCGGTCTCTCCGCGACGATCAGGGAGCTGCTGCTCAGCGCCGAGTACATCCTCGCCGAGGGCAACGAGCAGGTCATCCTCTGCGAACGTGGTATCCGCTCCTTCGATGACCAGACGCGCAACCTGCTCGATCTCACTGCAATCCCGGTGGTCAAGTCACTCTCCCACCTGCCGATCATTGCGGACCCGAGCCACGGAACAGGCATCCGCGCCAAGGTGACCCCCATGGCACGCGCCGCGGTGGCCGCTGGCGCTGACGGTCTGCTCATCGAAGTACACCCGGATCCGGACCGCGCCCTCTCGGACGGCGCCCAGTCGCTCTGGCCGGATCAGTTCGATGAGCTGGTCGAGCAGGTCGGCGGAATCGCAACCGCAATCGGCCGTCGGCTCGCCGCACCCATCGCGAAGATCGCGGTCTGATCCGGGCCGGACGCCCGGCCCGGCCCGGATCCTCGGCCGAGGCGTCGCCGCAACGGCGCAGCGACTAGAGCGCCCGGTGCTCCACCATCGAACAGCGGTCCTGCACCACCTTGATCCCGGCGGCGGCCCACCTGGCTGCCGCCTCGTCGTTTCGGATCCCGAGCTGGAGCCAGACCGCGTCGGGCTTCTTCTCCAGGATCTCCTCCACGTGCCCGGTCACGTCACCCGGGCGGCGGAAGACGACGACCATGTCGATGTGGCCGGGGACGTCCGTCAGCCGGCGGTAGACCGGCTCGCCCAGGATCGTCGTGACCTCGGGATAGTAGACCGGTACCGGCACGATCTCGTAGCCGGCCTGCTGCAGGTAGCGCGGCACGTAGAAAGCCGGCGCGCTCGCGTGGTCCTCGGGTTTGATGCCGATGATGGCAATGCGCTTCGCAACTCGCAGTACGTCCCGCATGCCCTCTGAAGTCGTGATCAGGTTGCTGCTTTCCGGCGTTGTCACACGTCACCTCGGGTTGACCCATTTCGTTGCTGCGGTTAGCTTTCACGCAAGAACGTCGCCCCAGGAAACGTAGGGCGCGAGCTCACGAACCCCGTCAGGGCCCCGCAGGCAGCAGCGGTAAGTGACGTGAGCGTCGCTACGAATTTCCTGGGGCGATTTCTATGCTGTCGCCTCGGGTTGCATGCCTGCCGTCGATTGCAGTAGCATCCCCGCGTACGCCTGAATTCTCCGTCGCAATGGTGCAGTCCATGGCCACGACAAGGGCCGCGCTCGCGCGCACCTACCGCCCACGTAACTTCGCCGAGATGGCGACGCAGGAGCACGTCTCGGAAACGCTGCGTGCCGCCGTTGCACGCGGCCGCGTTGCGCACGCGTATCTCTTCTCGGGCCCGCGCGGCGTCGGCAAGACGACCGCCGCGCGCGTGCTGGCGATGGCGCTCAACTGCCCGAATCGCGTTACGGAGGAGTCTGCCGACGGACTGAAGCCCGGCGAGCCCTGCGGCCGCTGCGAGTCGTGCGAACGCATCTGGGCCGGACGCACCTCCCTCGACGTGGTCGAGATCGATGCGGCGTCCAACCGGGGTGTGGACGATGCGCGCGATCTGCGCGAACGCGCCATGTACGCACCGACCGGTGATGAGCGCTTCAAGGTCTACATCATCGACGAAGCGCACATGCTCACGCGCGAAGCATGGAATGCACTCCTCAAGATCCTCGAGGAGCCGCCGCCACGCGTGATCTTCGTCTTCGCGACGACCGAGCCGCAGAAGATCCAGCAGGCGGCGGCGCCGATCCTGTCGCGCACGCAGCGCTTCGATTTCCGCCGCATCGGGGTGGACGACATCGTGAGCCGTCTGCACACGATTCTCGCCGAGGAAGGGATCGACGCAGACGAGGATGCGCTGCTGCCCATCGCGCGCCGCGCGGACGGTGGACTGCGCGATGCACTCTCGCTGCTCGACCAGGTCCTGTCCTTCTCGGGACGGACCGTGACCGTCGAGGATGTGACGCGCGTGCTCGGCCTGATCGGCGACGAGCTCTATCTCGAGCTCTTCGAGATCCTGGCTGACCGCCGCGCAGGCGACGTCTTCCGCTTCGTTCAGCGTATCCTCGACGACGGCTATGACCTCGCCGAGTTCTATCGCGGGTTGACCGACGTGCTGCGTACGCTGCTGATCGGCAGGTTCGACGGCGCCGACGCACTGCAGGTGCGCGACGACCTCCGCGATCGCTACCTCGACATCGCTGCACGCTTCGAGGCGACCGACCTGCTGCGCATGCTCGCACTCGCGTCGGAGCTCGACACCGAAGGCCGGTTCCGCAAGAGTGCGAACCCGCGCACCATGCTCGAGGTGCTCCTGCTCCGATTCGCCTATCTCGACCGCACCATCGCCGTCGAGGAGCTCCTGCGCGCTGCGGGCGGCGCACCACCACTCGATCGTGCGCCGCGCACGACGTCCGAATCCCCGGGAGCTGACGCCTCCCCCGCGCCGCGCCGGGCGGGCCGAGGCACCGAAGCGACGGCGCACTCAGTGGACGGTTCCACCATCGGGACGGACGACGCGCGCGATGCGGCAACGTCGTTGCGCCGGGAACACGGGGGCAAGCTCAGCGTACCGCGCCCGAATGGGCCGGAACACCGCGAGACCACTTCGGCGAGCACGCCGTCGAACACATCAGCCGCCTCCACCACAACGGAATCGTCGGCGCGGCAGGTGCCACGGAGCGCAGACGCCGCTGCCGCGCTCCGCGCACTCCAGCGCGACGGCAGCCGCATCCCGCAGGGGCTCGGAATTTTCCTCAAGGTCGCGCGAGTCGAGGAGCAGGGGAACGACCGCGTCGTGCTCTCGCTGCCGAACGGGCCGGGTCTCGAGCGCCTGAGCGGAGACAGCCGCGATGCCCGCGCACTCGAGGACGCCTTCACCGAGGCACTCGGCCGCCAGGTCCGGCTCGTCGTGCAGGCCGCGGCCGCCGGCGAGGCGACCGCGCCGCGACGCTTCACACCCGTGCAGGTGCGCGCCGACCGGCTCGCACGCATCACGCGCGAGCAGCCCATGCTTGCCCGCGCGGTCGATGCCTGGGACCTGGAACTCATCGACGATACCTGACCGTTCCGTCCGGTGCAGCCATCGCGCCGCCCGACCGCGGGCCCCACCGTCCGCGCATGGCCGAATCCCACGAGCTGGGCCGCCGCGCCGAGGCGGCCGTCGCCTGCCATCTGGATACCACCGGGTGGATCATCCTCGCCACGAACTGGCGATTCCGCCACAAGGAGATCGACCTCGTCGCGCGGCGTGGCGACCTGATCGCCTTCATCGAGGTCAAGTGCCGTTCCGGCAGCCGATTCGGGTCGCCAGCCGACGCCGTCACCCTCTCCAAGCGGCGCGACCTCGCCGCCGCCGCTCATGCCTGGATCAGCCGCAACCGGCCTGCCTGCACGGCGTTTCGTTTCGACCTTTGCAGCGTCACGGTCGAACCCGATGGTCGGCTGCAGATCGAGCACGTCGAGGACGCCTGGCGGTTGTGAGGCCGGCCCGCCGCGCGTTTGCTTTGAAGGACAAAGGGGCAGGAACTCGCGTACCCCACGGGGTACCACATGGCGCAGGGTGGCCGGGGTCTTCTCCTTGCGATCGGTGGAGCCCGGCGCCTATACTCGGGAACGCTTTTCAGAAGGCGATGTCCGGACTTTTCATGACGAATTTCCAGCAGCTTTTTCAGATGGGCCAGCAGGTGCAGGCCCGGCTGACGCAACTCCAGACGGAACTCGGAAATCGCACGGTGACGTGCTCGAGCGGCGGCGGGATGGTTACGGTGACCGCTGATGGCCGGGGCCGTGTGCGCGAGGTAAAGATCGACCCGGCGGTGGTGAATCCGTCGGATATCGAGATGCTCTAAGATCTGGTGACGGCGGCGGTGGCAGAGGCCCAGGGGCGAGCGCAGCAGATGTACGAGGAGGAGCTGAAGAAGGTGGCGGGCGGGTTCCCGCTGCCCTTCAATCTGCCCCAGTTCCCGTGAGCGCGATCGAGGATCTGACGACGGAGCTGGCGCGGCTTCCCGGGATTGGCCGGAAGACCGCGCTTCGACTGACGTACTACCTGCTCAAGCGTCCGACCGAGGAGATGCGGCGGCTGGCGCGCGTGCTCGAGCGGGTGGCGGAGCAGGTTCATCCATGCTCGCAGTGCGGGAACCTGACGGAGACGGACCCCTGCGCACTGTGCGTGAACCCACGGCGCGACGGCAGTTTCATCTGCGTGGTGGAGGAAGCGTCGGACATCGGGCCGATCGAGCGGACGGGCGAGTATCGCGGGCTTTACCATGTGCTTGGTGGTCGCATCTCGCCGCTCGAAGGTATCGGTCCTGACGAGCTGAGCGTGCAGGGGTTGCTCGGCCGTTTGAACGCCGGAGTTCAGGAGGTGATCGTCGCGACCAATCCGAGCGTGGAAGGGGAGGCGACGGCGCTGTACCTGCAGAAGGTGATCCGACCGCTGGGTGTGCGCGTGACGCGCCTGGCCCGCGGTCTGCCGGTCGGCGGCGACCTGGAGTACGCCGACGGCGTAACGATCGCGGAGGCCCTGGCGGGTCGCCGCGAGCTCTGACCCTCGAGCCGGACGAGTCATGGAGCGCAGTCGCGTCCTTAAGACGACGGGGATCGTGCTCGTTGCCGTGGGAGTTGCGGCAACGATCGGCACACTGATCGTGCGCGATCAGCTCGAACGACACCAGCGCGGGCTGTTCAGCCCGCGCTCACTGCGCCGGTTCGCAGCGCTGAGCCACATTGCCGGCGCGAACGCGTCGGTCGAGCTCGTCCAGCTGCTGCGCGACTTCGTCGCATGGGAGCCGCGACCGCTGCTGCGGCGGCGCGCTGCCCACATCCTCGACCGCATGGAGCGTACGCTCGGCGCCGGTGAGTTGCGCGCCGGATTTGCGGGATGAGCGACGGCATCGGTTTCCTCGGACAACAGGAACACCAGCGTCTGGACGATCTCCTCGTCGCGTACCTGCGCGAGGCGAGCGTCCGCACGGTGCTGCTGCTTGACCGCGCGGGCCGCCTGATCACGCAGGCCGGCGAGCAGGGTGCCTTCGACGTGACCACATTCGCCTCACTCGCCGCCGCTGATTTCGCGGCCGGTGATCAGCTTGCCGTACTGCTCGGCGAGCGCGAGTTTGCTTCGCTCTATCACCATGGTGAACAGCAGTCCATGTTCCTGGCGGACATCGACGAGCGGGCGATCCTCGCTGCGCTCTTCGACTCCAGCACCACGCTCGGGCTGGTGCGCGTGATGAGCCGGAAGTACGTGCCGCAGTTCGGTAGTGTGTTCGAGGATGTCGCGAAACACGGCGCTGCGGGTGAACAGGTCCCAATGGATGCGGAATGGGTGGAGGAGGTCGAGAGCGAGATCGACCGCCTTTTCTCGGAGTGAGGGTAACGGCCGATGTCGATGATCAACTACGCGAGCCGCGAGATCAACTGCAAGCTCGTGTACTATGGTCCGGGACTGGGCGGCAAGACGACGAACCTGGAATACGTCTACGGGAAGGTGAGCCCGGAGACGCGCGGCAAGCTGATCTCACTCGCGACCGAGCAGGAGCGGACTCTGTTCTTCGACTTCCTGCCGGTCGATCTCGGTGCGATTCGTGGCTTCAAGACACGCTTCCATCTCTACACGGTTCCCGGCCAGGTCTACTATAACGCCAGCAGGCGCCTCATCCTGAAGGGCGTTGACGGCATCGTGTTCGTTGCGGACTCGCAGGCGGAGCGCATGGACGCGAACATCGCTGCGATGGAGAACCTCTATGAGAACCTCGCCGACTACGGATACGATGCCGCACAGCTTCCGATCGTGCTGCAGTGGAACAAGCGGGACCTGCCGAATGCAGTGCCCGTCAGCGAGCTGAGTGCACAGCTGAATCCCGGGGGACTGCCGGAATTCGAGGCTGTCGCGGTTCGTGGCGAAGGTGTGTTCGATACGCTGCGCGCCGTCAGCAAGCTGGTCCTCAAGGCGCTAGGCTGAGAGATGGCGCTGTTCGAGCGCAGCACGTTGCCGAATGCGATCACGGTGGCGCGCATCATACTCACGCCGGTCGTCTACGTACTGCTCTTCATCCCGACGTTCACCGCGCGCTTCACCGCGTTCGTCGTCTTCCTGATCGCTGCATTCTCGGATCTCTGGGACGGCTACCTCGCGCGCAAGCACGGCTGGATTTCCAACTTCGGCAAGCTGGTCGATCCGATCGCGGACAAGCTGCTGCTCGTTGCCACGTTCGTACCGTTCTACATGCTCTCGCGACGTGATACACCGGATGCACCACTACCGCTGATCGGGGAACTGCCGCTCTGGGTGCTGATCGTGATCTTCGGTCGTGAGCTGGCAGTCACGGTGATCCGGTCCTACGCCGCGCGTAGTGGCATCGTCATCGCCGCGGGCGGATCCGGCAAGCTCAAGGCAGTGTTCCAGAACATCTTCATCGGCACGACGATCTTCTGGTATGCGCTGCAGAGCGCTGCACTCAACCAGGGTTGGTCCGGCATGTGGTGGGAACGCTGGCAGATCTTCCACGGCACGGTGTTCCTGCTCACCCTCGCTGTTGCACTCTGGCTGACGGTCTACTCTTTCGTTGTCTACCTGATCGAGTGGCGGCGGCTGCTGCGAGCCGCAAAGGCATCATGAGCGCGCCTGTCGTCGAGATCGTCGCGATCGGGACGGAGCTGATGCTCGGCGAGACGATCGACACGAACTCGGCCTGGCTTGGTGATGTGCTTGCCGATGCAGGTATGCCCGTGTTCCGGCGCACCACGGTCGTCGACGATTTCGCGCTCATGGCGGACGTGCTGCGTGAAGCAATGTCGCGTGCCGACGTCGTCATCACGACCGGTGGGCTCGGGCCGACACACGACGACTTCACGCGCGAGGTCGTGGCCGCGGTGGTGGAGCGGCCGCTCGAGCGCAACGAGGACTGGGTCCGCGTGCTCGAGGAGCGCTACAGCCGGCGCGGCATTCCGATGCCCGAGAACAACCTGCGGCAGGCCATGGTGCCGCGTGGCGGTGTGCTCGTGCACAATCCGCGAGGCTCCGCGCCGGCACTCTGGATCGAGCACGAGGGGCACATCCTCGTCGTGATGCCCGGCGTGCCTGTCGAGCTGTACACGCTCGGGATGGAGGAGCTGGTGCCCCGGCTGCGCGCACGTTTCCCCGACGCGCCGCCCGTACGCAGCGTCCGCATTCGCACCACCGGTGTGGGAGAGTCCCGACTCGCGGAGGAGGTCGCGGACCTCGTCACGGCGATCGTGCCGCTGGAGGTCGCGTTCCTGCCGACACTCGCCGGCGTCGACATTCGCATCACGGCTCACGACATGCCGGCTGCTGAAGCCGCCGCTGCACTCGAACGTGCCGAGTCGCTGTTCAGTGCACGAATCGGACTGCCGCACTTCGGTGGCAGCGGCGACGTCCACGCGGCCGTCGTCGGACGCGCGCTCCAGGCCCGCGGCTGGCGCATCGCTCTTGCCGAAAGCTGCACGGGCGGGCTTGCGGCAAAGCTGATGACCGATGTCTCCGGCGCATCCGCGTACGTGCTCGGTGGTGTCGTCGCCTACGACAACGCGGTAAAAGTCAACCTGCTGGGCGTCGATGCTGGCGTGATCGAGCGTGAAGGCGCGGTCAGTGATGCCGTCGCACGCGCAATGGCGTCCGGAGTGCGGCGCGTGACTGGCGCCGAATGCGGGGTCGCGATAACCGGGATCGCCGGGCCGGAGGGCGGTACACCGGACAAGCCGGTCGGCACAGTGTTCATCGCTGCAGAAACGCCGCAGCGCATCACTTCGCGTCGCCTGTCGGTGCCCGGTGCACGCGACGATGTCCGCGAGCGCTCGGCCGTAGCGGCGCTCGAACTGCTGCGTCGGATGCTGCTCGGCGACGAAGCCGAATGAGCGTGGCACGCGTGCGCAGCAGCGAGGGCGCGTTCGAGGGCGTGGGCCGGGTACGGCTCCGCTATCGCATGCTCGAGGTGTCGCAGCCACGCGCCGCACTCCTCGTCGTGCACGGGCTGGGGGAGCACGCCGGTCGTTATGCGCAGTTCGCTGAGGCAATGACCGCGGGTGGTGTGTCGACGTACGCGCTCGACCTGCGCGGGCACGGCATCTCGGAGGGCAGGCGCGGGCACGTGAACCGCTTTCACATACTGCTTCAGGATCTTGACCGCTTCGTGCGCGAGGTGAGCGGGCTGGTGGACGCGCGGCTGCCGATGTTCCTGCTCGGCCATTCCATGGGCGGGCTGATCGCGCTCCGCTACCTGGAGGAGTACGATGCACCACTCCATGGCGCGATCATCGTTGCGCCGTGGCTGGGCACATCCGCTGACGTGGCGCGCTGGAAAACGACGCTGGCCGGCGTGCTCACGCGCCTGTTGCCTGCAATCCCGATTCGCAACGGCATCGATCCGGACGCGCTTTCGCGTGATCCGGACATCGTGCGCGCATACCGCGACGACCCCCTGGTCCACGACCGCATCACGCCGCGGCTGTTCACCGAGGTGTCGGTCGCAATGGGCGACGTGCAGCGTCGCGGCGAGCGCATCCACACGCCGCTGCTCCTGCTGATCCCCGAGGCGGACCGCATCGTGGATGCCCAGCGCGCGCTTGCGTTTGGACGCTCGCTCCCGGCCGGTGACGTCACGATCCGGACCTATCCGGGACATTACCACGAGTTGCTGAACGAGCCGGACCGTGCGGCCACGATCCGCGAGGTGCGGGACTGGCTGAGCGCGCGGCTTTAGGCGAAGATTGATGCCGGACCGGCAGGCCTGGGTGGTCCCCGGCTTGCACCGGCTTGCAGAATTCGCAGTACAGCCAGGCAGAGGAAAATGGTGAAAAACAAGGACGGCCAGGTCCCGGAGCGGGAGCCGGCCGCGCCGGACACGGGCGCGACCGCGCTCGACGAGCGTGACACGATCGACGAGGGTGTTGCAGAAGGCGCCGCTTCGCAGCGCGACGCGCTGCAGGCCGAGCTCACCGCTCTCTCCGATCGTCATCTGCGCCTTGCCGCCGAGTTCGACAACTACCGCAAGCGTACGGAACGCGAGCGTGCGGAGCAGTACGACCGTGCACAGGGTGACCTCGTGAGACGCCTGCTCGAGCCGATCGATGACCTCGAACGCGTAGGCGATTACACGGACTCGGCCGCCGTCACCGCAGTTCTCGAGGGCATCCAGCTCGTCGAGCGGAAGCTGCTGCAGAGCCTGCATGCCGCGGGCCTCGAGACCATCGTTCCTGTCGGCGAGGTGTTCGACCCGAACAGCATGGAGGCGATCGGCGTCGTGGCGACGGCGGATGAGGCGCAGGACGGCGTCGTCGCTGACGTATACCAGAAGGGCTATCGATTCGCCGGGCACCTCGTGCGACCGGCGCGCGTGCGCGTGTACCAGCACGAGGGCTGAGTCGATGCCGGCGACCGCGTCCAAGGATTACTACCAGGTCCTCGGCGTGCCGGAGAACGCGAGCGCAGACGATATCAAGAAGGCCTATCGCCGCCTCGCCAAGCAGAACCATCCGGACGCGAACCCGAACGACCCGCAGGCAGCCGACCGCTTCAAGGAAGTGGGCGAGGCGTATGCGGTGCTGTCGGATGAAACGAAGCGCAAGCAGTACGACCAGATGCGGCGCATGGGACCGCTGGGCGGCTACGGCTTCGGTGGCGGCGCCGCGGGCTCGCGTCCTTCGGCGGGTGGTGTGCATGAGGAGCGCTTCACGTTCGAGGATCTGGGCGACCTGGGCGGTCTGGGCGACCTGTTCAGCTCGTTCTTCGATCGCAGGCGCCAGCAGCAGCAGCAGCGCGGTCGCGGCAGGTCGAGCGCGCCAGAGCGCGGCGAGGACGTCGAGTACGCCGTCGAGATCCCATTCGAGACGGCGGCCCGCGGCGGCAGGATCAATATCAGCGTTCCTGTCACGGACGCATGTGCGACGTGCGGTGGCTCGGGCAATGCGCCGGGCAGCAAGCCGAAGACATGCTCGGAGTGCAGCGGGTCGGGCACGATCTCGTTTGGCCAGGGTGGCTTCGCGGTCACGCGTCCATGCCCGGTGTGTCTCGGTCGCGGCTCCGTACCCACAAAGCCGTGCACAGTCTGCGCGGGCAGCGGACAGGTCAGGGAGAACCGGCAGATCCTGCTGAACGTGCCATCCGGTGTCGACACCGGCTCGAAGCTGCGGCTCTCCGGGCAGGGTGAGAAAGGCAACGCGGGTGCGCCCGCCGGTGACCTGATCATCACGTTCCGCGTGCAGCCGGATCGCTTCTTCCGTCGTGACGGACTCGACGTACACTGCACGGTGCCGATCAACGTGGCCCAGGCAACGCTGGGCTCACGCATCCGGGTGCGCACGGTAGACGGGAAGAAGGTCGCATTACGTGTTCCCGCGGGCACGCAATCGGGCACGCGGTTCCGCATTCCGCAGCAGGGCATCGAGAAGGGCGGCCGGCGCGGCGATCAGTACGTCCAGATGAAGATCGAGATTCCTGATGCGCTCGATGAGCAGCAGACGGAGCTCATGCGTGAGTTCGCACGTGCGTCCAACCTGAGGTACTGAGCGATGAGCAAGAAGTTTCAGGACGAGAACTTCCTCGTCTGGGAGGCCTTTCCTTCAGGCGGTGACCAGGGATACGACGATTCCGGGAGGATCGTCTTCCACTGCGTGACCGACCGGCGGCTCCGTTCACGCTTCATCATCGCCGGTGGCGATTCGGCCGACGCGGCACGCGTCATCCAGCGAGCGGAGCCGGCGGAGCTGCTCGAGATGCTCAAGGCCTCGAACGAAATCAGCTGACGCAGCGGTGCGGGCAACCGGGTCCAACGGCAGCCCGCACCCGCACGCTCCACGTGATCGGCTGACTACCGGATCCTGCCGCCGCCGATCAATTCGTTTCCACGATAGACAGCACCGGACTGACCGGGCGTGACCGCACGCTGCGGTGCGTCGAACACGAGGCGTGTCGTGTCCGCGTCGATCGATTCCACGCGCGCAGGTGCTGCCTGCGCACGATGGCGGATCTGCACGAGAACGGTTTCGCCCACTGCCGGCGCATCCGCGATCCAGTTCAGGTCCACGAGTGAGAAGCGGTCACGCGTGAGCGCTTCACGCGCACCGACGACGACTTCGTTGCGGCCCGGCCGCACACCGATCACGTAGAGCGGCGTGCCGCGCCCGCCCCCCAGGCCACGCCGCTGGCCGATGGTGTAGCGCGCGTAGCCATCGTGTCGGCCGACCTCGTTGCCGTCGACGTCGACGAGTGCGCCGGACGCGAGCGACGGATGCTCCGCGCCGAGCCGCTCGGCCAGGAACTCCGTGTAGTCGCCACCGGGCACGAAGCAGATCTCCTGCGACTCGGGCTTGTCGGCCGTCACGAGCCCGAGCGCACGCGCACGCGCACGTACTTCCGGCTTGGTCAGCTCGCCGACAGGGAAGCGCAGGTACGGTGCGACGTCGGCCGGCACGCCCCACAGGAAGTAGGTCTGGTCCTTCGCGCCGTCGATGCCGCGCAGCATGCGCACCGTGCCGTCGTCGCGCACTTCCGTACGCGCGTAGTGGCCCGTCGCAATCAGGTCGCAGCCGAGCATGCGCCCGCGGTCCAGCAGGTGCGGGATCTTCGTGTTCGAGTTGCAGCGCACGCACGGATTCGGTGTACGGCCGGCCGCGTATTCACTCACGAAGTCATCGATCACCGAAGTGGTGAAGGACTCCTCCATGTCGATGACGTAGTGCGGGATGCCGAGACTCTCGGCAACGCGTCGCGCGTCCAGTATCCCGTCCAGCCCGCAACACGTCTTCCCCTGCGACTTGCCGTCGCCATAGCAGAACGTCTTCATCGTGACGCCCACGACGTCGTGGCCCTGCTCCACGAGCAGGGCCGCCGCGACCGACGAATCGACGCCGCCCGACATCGCCACGAGTATCGACTGTTTCTTCATGGGAGAGTACTACCGGTGAGCGGCGTCGAGGGTCCGCGCTGCAACCCTGTGCGGCCCCGACGCCTGCTGCGACCTCAGTGTGCTGCAACCGCGCGGATGCGGCCCACCACCTTGCCGAATGCCTGCGCTGCGCGCGCGATCTCCTCGGCGCTCGTGCCATGCCCGAGCGACAGGCGGATCGCCGCCGCATCGTCGGCGTTGGCGCCGATTGCGCTCAGCACATGACTCGGAGAAGCGTTCCCGCTCTGGCACGCGGAGCCGCCGGAGACCGCGACGCCCTCCAGGTCCAGACCGATCAGCAGTGCGGCGGCGTCGCAGTGCGGCACGCCGATGTTCAGCACATGCGGCAACCGTTGCGCACCGCCGCCATGGACCACGATGTCATCGACGGCCGCAGCCAGCTGCTCCTGGAGTGCGTCACGCAACGACCGCACGCGCTGCTCCTCCGCAGCCTGTTCCGCTGCGGCCAGCTCCACGGCTCGGGCAAACCCGATGATCCCGGCAACGTTCTCCGTACCCGGCCGCAGCTGCCGCTCCTGGCCGCCGCCGAACAGGGAAGGATGCAGCATCACACCGTCACGGACGAACAGGGCACCGACGCCCTGCGGGCCGTTGATCTTGTGACTGCTGATCGAGAGCAGCCCGCACGGCGTCTCGTCCACGCGCACGCGTACCTTGCCGAATGCCTGGACTGCATCGGTGTGGAAGACGACGTCCGCATCGGCGCACCGGCGCGCGAGCACATCGACCGGCTGTATCGTGCCGATCTCGTTGTTGCCCCACATCACGCTCAGCACACACGGCCGTGCCGCAATCGCCTCGTCCGCGGTCTCGATACCGAGGCGGCCGTCGCTGTCGACGCCGAGTACCAGCACGTCAGCGCCCTCGGTCTCCGCGGCCTTGACACTGGCGAGCACCGCCTTGTGCTCGATGGCGGAGCATGCAACGGAGCCGCTGCCGTTTTGCGCGCGTGCGTGACGCCAGCGTCCGAGGATCGCGAGGTTGTCCGCTTCCGTACCACCGCCCGTGAACACGATCTCGCTGCGGTGCGCACCCAGAGCCGTCGCGACACGGTCGCGCGCTTCCTCGATCGCGTTGCGCGCCTTGCGCCCCCATCGATGCGTGCTCGAGGGGTTGCCCCAGCGCTCGCCGAGGAAAGGCAGCATCGCCTCACGGACCTCGTCGCGCATCGGCGTGGTCGCAGCATGGTCCAGGTAGATCGGCTCCACAACGGCCTCCAGTCCGCCAGCGCCAGCGCACACGGGTCGGCGCCGCCGCCCGTGGCGTTCCCATATTACCGCGGATAACTTAAAAACATGCTGCGCCGTCCACCACCGCTTCCTCCGGGACGGCCCGCCTGCTTCCGCGCCACCGTCCACGGCACGGTCTTCGGCGAGCGCGCGAGCCACCTCAGGGACGTGCATGCCGGCGACGCGCTGCTGCTGATCCCCGGCCCGCCGCTCGAGGAGCATCCGGGCGTATGGGTTCACCTGCCGGAAGGCGACCTGATCGGACACCTGCCGCCCGAGATCGAGTCGTGGCTCACGCCCTGGATGCTGCGAGGCGGCCGCGCAACCGCGCGCGCCCTGCGGGTCGGTGGCAGTGACGAGCCGAGCTGGCGCCGGCTCGTGATCGAGGTGACGTGCCTCTCGTGAGGCCTGGAGAACGGCGATCAGGAACGGCGATCAGGAACGGCGATTGAGAACGGCGATCGAGAACGGCGATCGAGAACGGCGATTCTACCACGGAGTACACGGAGAGCACAGAGAACGACGGCAGGGATGGGGGGGCCGGGTCGAGGAACGGCTTCACCGTCGTGGTTGAACCGACCTCTCAGATGCTGTCCACACCGAGCGTCACGACGTCATCCACCTTCATCGTCTCGCGCATCCAGTACGGCTCGCCGTAGGGTCGACGGATCAGGGAGCCGTAGTGCGCGGCGTGCGCGAGGAGCTGCTCGCGCAGGGGGCGCTCGCCGCCGCCGAACACGTCGCCCATTGCGGTCTTGCCCTCGAACTGTGTGCCGAACGCGAAGATCGCGTCCAGCTTGCGTTCGATCTGGTCGGTGATGTCGACGACGAAGCTCGGCTTCACGGCTTCCTCGCGATAACTCATGGCATAGAGGATCTTCTGCGGACGGTGCGGAGACCCCTCCACGGGCGCGCGCCGCAGTCCGGCGATGAAGCACGCGTCGTATGCCAGCTGGCTTGCGACACGATGGTCCGGGTGTCTGCCATGATCCGGCCAGTGCAGGATCACCGTGCGCGGCCGCAGCGCGCGAAGGTGCCCCGCCACGGTGTTTCGCGCTTCCGGCGTATTCATGAGCGCGCTGTCGGCCAGTCCTGCGTTCGCGCGCACCGACACACCGAGTATGCTCGCTGCTGCCTGTGCCTCGCTCGCACGCCCTTCCGCGCTACCCCATGTACCACCCTCACCCCGCGTCAGATCGAGCACGCCGACGCGGTAGCCTGCGTCGACGGCACGCGCGAGCGTCCCGCCGCACAGCAGTTCGGCGTCATCGGGGTGCGCCATGATCGCGAGCAGATCGACGTCACCGCTCATGCTACTCGTAGCGCAGGGCTTCGACGGGATCGAGTCTCGCCGCGCGCCAGGCGGGCCAGAGCCCGAACAGCACGCCGGCCACAGTGGCCATACCGAGTGCGGCGAGGATGGCGCTGAGCGGCACGGACGCGGGGATGGGCGTCAGTGCGGCGACGACCAGTGCGAGACCGCCGCCGATCAACATGCCGATCGCGCCGCCGATCACGGTGACGGTGGTCGCCTCGAAGAGGAACTGCCAGAGGATCTCCCGCTTGGTTGCGCCGAGCGCCTTGCGTATGCCGATCTCGCGCGTGCGCTCTGTTACCGCAATCATCATGATCGCGATCACCCCCACGCCGCCCACCATCAGCGCAACGGATGAGAGGATCAGCATCACCAGGAAGAAGATGCCCGTGATCCGGTTGAACGTATCGACCATCTCCTCCTGACGGATGATCGCGAAGTTGTTCTCCTCGGCAGGCCGCACGCCGCGGGTGGAGCGCAGCAGCGTGATCACCTCATCGATGGCGGTTTCCTGCGGCACGCCGGCGCGGGGCACGGCGAATACGACCAGCATTCCGTCCCACGCATCCAGGTGCTTGATCGCCGAACTGTAGGGCAGTACCGCGAAGTTCTTCTGCAGGCTCGCGAACACATTGTCGGCCTGCTCGAAGACGCCGACCACATGGAACGGTACACCCCGGATGCGCACCTGGCGGCCGATCGGGTCCAGCGTGCCGAACAATGTCTCGGCGAGCGGCGCCGAGAGCACGACTACGCGTGCAGCAGCGCGCACGTCTGCAGTCAGCATGTCATGGCCCGCGACCATCCGACCCTGCGTGAACTCCGACCACCCGGCATCGCGCGCCGAGATCGAGACACTGGCCACACGTTGCCGTTCGAAGGAAAACTCCTCGGACAGGTCGAGTCCGACATGCGCCGCGCGGATCGTGGGTAACCGCTCGATCGCTCGCGCCTCCCGGACCGTGATGGCCGGGTTGCTGCCCCACGGCGGGCCGCTGCCGTCGCTTACGATACGCACGGAATTGAAGTTGAACCGGGCGACCATGAAGTTATTCGGGCCGCTGGCTTCGAACGCACCCATCACACTGGTGCGAATGCCATTGATCATGCCGCTCATGAACATGACCGTGGCCACGCCGATCACGATGCCGATGATGGTGAGCGTAGAGCGAAACTTGTTCGCGCGCAGCTGGTCGAGCGCGAGGAGCGCGCCTTCCTGCAGGCTCTCGAGGCGCATCTTCTACTCCTGACGCAGGGCGACCACAGGATCCAGCCGGGCCGCGCGTGAGGCCGGATAGAACCCGGCGATCACGCCGACGCCCACGCCGAGCGCGACCGACACCGCCATCCAGACGGGCGCGAGTGCGACCGGCATCGGCGAGACGGCGCTCACGATCCGGGCGAGTACGAGGCCGATGCCGATACCCAGCAGTGCGCCCGCGCCGGATAGCGTCGCCGCCTCCACGAGCACCTGCAACTGGATGTCGCGCTGTCGCGCGCCGAGCGCCTTGCGGAGACCGATCTCACGCGTCCGCTCGGTGACGGACACGAGCATGATGTTCATGATCACGATGCCGCCGACCACCAGCGAGATCGACACGAGCATCGGGAACGCAACCAGCAGGACCTGCTTGATGTTGTCCCAGAAACTGAGCGATTCCTCGGCCGTCTCGATCGCGAAGTCGTTCGCCTCGCCGGGCCGCAGTCGATGCCGGATCCGCATCGTTGCTTCCACTTCCGCGTGCGCGGCGGCCATGTGCTCGCTGTCGTCCGGTCGGATCAGGATGTTGTCCACGATACCGTGCGGATTCACCATGCGCCCCATCGCGGAGTGGGCCGGTGCCATTGCCCGGTTGTCCAGCGAGAGGCCGAAGAGGGAGCCCTGCTTTTCGAGCACGCCGATGACGCGGAAGGGGATGTTGTTGACCTTGACCAGCCGCCCGAGAGGATTGAGCGACGGGAACAGCGCATCGGCAGCTTCGGCACCCAGCACGACGACGTTGGCGCCGCTGCGGTCCTCGGGAGCGGTGAAGGCGCGGCCGCGATCGATATCCATGTTGCGGATGCGGAACAGGTCCGCCGACGCAGAGGTCAGCCACACATTCTCGATCGTGACGCCGCGGTCACTGACGAGCGTGCCGTTGGTGGAGCTTTCGACAGCAACGAGTGCCGGCATGGAGAGGGCCGCCTCGATCGCGTCGGCGTCTTCGAACTCCAGCTGCGGGCGCCGGCGGTATGCACGCCACACGTCAGGGTCGGATTCGAAGTTGACCGACGGGATGCGCGTCACGGTCAGCGTGTTCAGCCCGTAGATCGCGCCGGCGAAGTCCTCCTCCATGTAGGTGTTCATCCCCTCGACCACGCTCACCACCGTGATCAGGAACATGACACCGATCACCACTCCGATGACCGCGAAGAAGCTCTTCAGCTTCTGCGCCCGGATCTGCTGCAGGGCGAGGCGGATGCCTTCGACCGGATTCATCGGGCTGCGGCGACGCTGGTGTTGGGGACGTCGGCGGCGATCACGCCGTCGCGCAGCGTGACGGTGCGTTGTGCGTGCTCGGCGATGTCGTGCTCATGCGTGACGAGCATGATGGTCTGGCCGTTCGAGTGCAGCTCGCCGAACAGGTTCATGATATCGATGCCGGTCTGCGAGTCGAGGTTACCGGTCGGCTCGTCGGCCAGCAGCAGCGACGGG
>CAYLME010000042.1:0-13820 GCA_964384585.1 uncultured Gemmatimonadaceae bacterium
TGACGCCATCGGGCTTTTACTCGGTCGATGATGCGGATCGTGCGCGTGCGGACGCGGAGGCGCTGGTGGAGCTCATTGCGCCGCACGTGTGATCGATCGGAGCGGTGGGAGCGAGGCAGGCAGACGACCCAGTATGTCTCGCGATTAGCCGTGACTACATTGAGGCATGCGCATCATTGAAGTCAGTCAGCTCGAGGCCCGCCTCTCGGAGTGCCTTCGCGACGTGCGCCGCGGTGAGGTGTTTCTCGTGACGGATCGCGGCGAGGTGGTAGCGGAACTGCATCCACCTCGCACGCTCACCGAATCGCCGAATCCGGGAATCGAGGGTGCACTCGAGAAGCTCGTCAATGATGGTGTTGTCTCGCCGGCGCGACTGACACGTTCGGACTGGACATGGCAGCCGCGCCCCCTGGGTATGTCGGACGGCACTGCTATGGACCTGCTTGACGCCGTCCGTTCCGATCGCGCTGTGCAGGACGAATGATTACGGCGGATCGACGACCCGTAGAAGCGGCAAGCCGCGTCTGATTTGCCTGCTCCTCCGGCCGCGATACCTCCCTCAGGTCGATCCCTTCACCGCACCCGCTCGAACGCCACGTCGTACACCCGCCCATCCGACATGCGGAACCCTGTGACTCGCCCATCTGCGTCACGCTGGAAGATCACCGTCCGCCCACGCAGCGTGAATCCATTCTCGAACGTCGGCTCGAGCACCGCATCCGCCAGCTTGCGATGCCGGAACGCGAGCCGGCCGTCGTCGATCACGAACCGGTACTCCGTTCCCAGCTCGTCGCTGTAGTACGTGCCCGCGAACGCTGCGAGATCGGCGGCGGTCGGCGTCCACGCGGGCAACTGCACGTACACGTCGTCGGGGTCGTCGTCTGTCGTCATCGTTGCGGGCTCGCCGTTACCCGGCGGTTGCAGCACCAGGATCACACCCGCACCGACCACCTCGTAGCGGTCCGCGCCCAGCGGCCGCAGCGGGTAGCCGGGTCCGATCATCGCCTTCAGCGTGTCACCGTGCAGCTCGATGCGACGAGCGTCGAAGCCGTCGGCGTCGCGATAGACGCCCGTCAGCGACGCGAGCGTGCTGCGCGGCACGTCGACCCAGCGGTCATGCTCGGCGCCGTTCGTGCCCGCGACCTGCGCTGGCTGCGTGTACGCGTCTTCGAGCCACACGTCCGCGACGCGGTTCGCGAGGCCGCCCGGGTTGCTCGACGGGTAGTTGCACAGCACTGCCACGCTCCACTCCTGCTCCGGGACTCGCATGAAGTGGCTGCGATAGCCGGCATCCGCGCCGCCGTGACCGACCGTGCGCAGCCCGCGACGCTCGCCGATGCTGAGGCCGTGCGCGTAGTCGATCGTGTCGCCGTCATTCAGCACGAACCGCTGTTCCATGCGCGCGAGCGCGTCGCGTCCGCCGATGCGGCCCGTGTAGAAGTTGCGGTCCCAAGCGGCGAGGTCGTGGACGGTGGTGAAGAGGCTGGTGGCGCCGACCACGTCGAAGTCGGGGATCGACTGCTTCAGGCCGTGCAGTCCGATGCTGTCGGGCGCGTACGCGAACGCGCGGTTGGGCACGATCATCTCGTGATCGTCGTGGAAGTGCGTGCGCTCCATGCCGAGCGGTGCGAAGATCCGCTCCTGCGCGAAGTCGCGCAGCGACTGCCCGGTGACCCGCTCGACGACGACGGCGAGCAGCGTGTAGCCGGTGTTGCTGTAGAGGTAGCGCTCGCCCGGCGCGAAGTTGAGCGACGTCTGGCGCGACGTGATGTCGAGCACGTCCTTCTGCGTCACGACGTCCGCCTCCCAGCGCCAGCCCGCCATGCTCAGCAGGTTCCACTGGTCGCGGATGCCGCTCACGTGATGCACCAGGTGGCGCAGCGTGATCGGCTGCCCGAAGTCGGGCACCTCCGGCACGTACTTCCGGATGTCGTCGTCCCACGAGACGCGGCCCTCATTGACGAGCAGCTCGATCGCGAATGCCGTGAAGTGCTTCGACACGGACGCGACGTGGAACACCGACTGCGGCGTGATCGGGATGCCATACTCCAGGTTCGCCATCCCGTAGCCGCGCTCGAACACGATCGCGCCCTGCTGCATCACGGACACGGCGCAGCCGGGCGTGGTGGGCGAGTCCATGCGCGCGAAGATGGAGTCGGTGCGGGCGAGGACGTCGGCCGAGGTGGCTTGCTGGGCGGCGGCCGGCAGCGGGACGCCCACCAGGAGCACGATCAATGCGACGAAGGTCGCGGCGATGGACGTCGCATGAACATGCGACGGTCCGCTGTGCTGCTCACGGGTGCGCTTCATCGCACTGGCTCCTGGACGGGTCTGCGGCGATCCGGCGGGCGCCGCGGGATGAGCGGCCACGCCGGTGTCCAAGCTGCACCGGACGCGTGAGCTGCCGCAAGCGAGGTCCTTCATCACACGTCGCTCGCCTTCACCGCCGCGATTCCCAGGAACAACGGGATCTCCGCGTTCGCGCGTCGCTCCTCCGGTCGACGGGCACGCCCCACCGGATCCTCCGGCGCTGCGAGCTCGCGAACCGCGCACACATGCAGGCCGTGATCCGAGAGCACATTGAAGTATGTCTCGAGCGGACGGTGATGACTGCGCGTCGCGCTCCTGTGACCGCGATCGCCGTACGTCTTCATCGGCACCGCCAGCGGTGTCAGGTACCGATCCACCCGCCGATACTGAAGGCGTCGCGACGCATCCCATCCCCAGCCGCTTTGCCGTGGCACGCGGAAGCATGGATGCGTCATCAGGATCACTACCCGACCGCCCGGACGCACTGCCCACGCCGCACCAGCAACAGCGGCCGCCAGCGGCTCGATGTCCTGGATGCTCAGCAGGAACACGGCGGCGTCGAAAGCGCCTGCTCCTGGCCCCTGTGCGGCCGGCAGCCTCGTCGCATCGGCATGAAGGAAGGTGCAGGCGCGGCGGTTATGGCGGCGCGCGAATGACAGCAGGCGTCGGCTCGTATCGACGCCCGTGTAACGTGCACCGCGGCGTATGACGTGTCGCGCGAGGGCCGCGGTACCGCAGCCGATGTCCAGGATGTGCTGCCCCTGTACGTCGCCCAGCAGCTCGAGGGCTGCGGGGATCGCCAGCTTGCGGTGGTGCTCACTCCCCTCTGCGCCGACCCAGCCTATGTACCAGTCGGCAACGGGGTCCCAGCTCCGGCTCGTATGTATGCGTTTCGACATCGTCGTTTCCAGGTCATTGGTCATTTCCTTGGTTGAAGCGGAAAGCCGTGGCAGTGCCCTGCGGCAGCCCACGGCCTGAAACGACGAGAGCCGTGGGCACCCGGGGTGCGCCACGGCTCGACCTGGAGTCGTCCGGTGTTTACGGACGGACGGGAATCACGCAGTCGAGGGAGGCACACCCGGGCCGCAGTCCTGGCCACGGCGCATGCGACGCAGGCGCGCGAAGAGACCGATCGTGCAGAGATTCAAGTGTGCCATGGTTCCTCGTGTTTCGCTGATTGCTCCTACGTTCATACAGGCGGCGCTGCGCGTCAAGCCATCGGCCGGGTCATTGAAGGCCGCCGCCCCGATAGGTCTATGACGCGCTCTACGTAGCCCTCGCAGTGGCGCTGAACGCGCGGCTCGTCACGTTCGACCGCTGGCTCGCCGATCACGCTTCGGCGGTCATCGAGGCGAGTCCGCCCTGACGTGCGTCGCATCGTGCGCACGCTCGGCGCACACCCCCGTGGCCGCGGCGCCGCGATTCACCGCATGGCGGCTCTCGGCGGCGCGACCGGACAGCGTTCGACGCCTAGCCCCCGCACGGATTCGGTCCCAGTACGATACTCCCCGGCTCGAACACGCACGCCTCGGCCGTCACATTGCCGTCGTGCGATAGCACACCGGACTGTCCGAGATGCAGCGTACCGCCGATGTCGAGCGTCGCCGAGAATGACACCGAAAGTGCCGAGAGCACTTCCAGGTCTGCGTCGACGGCTACCGTTCCGGCCATCGAGGCGCCGGCCGGCGTTCTGATCTCCAGCAGGTTGAAGCGTGACCAGTCCGAGGTGAGCGAGCCGCGGTCGAAATCGACGACCTGGGCCGACGATCCGTTCAGCACGACGAGGTGCGTGCCGCTCGCGCGGAAGCTGCGGTCGTAGCCGGTGCAGCAGCCGGAGCTGCCGCGCCGCTGGGTGAAGTTGCCAGTGGCCTCGATGGTGCCGGCGGTGAGCTGGTCCGAGTTGCCGCCGCCGAACCACGCGTCGTGGATGAGCACGCGACCATTGGCGTCCGTCATGCGCAGCCGCCCGGTCTGCTCGGTGCGCAGCTCACCGACCGCGCCGAGCGTGTACGCACCGATGTCGAGCAGGCCATTGGTGCCCGTGATTCGTACGTTCTGCGATTGCACGTCGCCGTCGAGTCGGGCGATGCCGCTCACGACGATCCGGTTGTAGTCGAGGCCGCCCTGGATCGGCTGGTCGGTGCCGGCGAACCAGGTGGTGTCCGGCGCAAAGGTGCCGGCGACCTCCATCGTTCCGCCGAGCTGGATCCAGCCGACCTCGACGGCACTGCCCGGCACCGTGCTCAGTGTAGCGCCTACGAGCAGACGACCGGCTCCCGCCAGTGTCACGGGCGTCGTGACATCGAGCGTGCCGAGCACGGCCGCGGCGCCGAACGTGACCGTGCTGCCGCTCGTGACACGCAGGTTGTTCATGCGTGAGTTGTCGCCGCTCAGCCCCGCATCCCCGAAGGTCACGGTCTGCGGTGCGATGCCGTTCAGTACCACCGTGTGCGTGCCGCTCGCGGCGAAGCTGCGCGGATAGCTGTTGCAGCAGCCGCTCTGGCCACGCTGCTGCGTGAAGTTGCCCGCAACCTCGATCGTGCCCGCAGTGAGCGCCTGCGAGTTGCGGCCACCGAAGTACGCGTCGCCGCTGATGCGCAGCAGGCCCGCCGCTTCGGTCATGCGAAGCTCCGCAGCAGCCTCGACACGAAAGTCGCCGCCGACGTCCAGCTCGTGCGCAGCGATGTCGAGCAGCGCCGTGTTGCCGGTGACGGTTACGCCACTGCTCGCCTGCGCGTCGCCGCCCAGCGTTGCAGTACCGCGCACGATCAGCATGCCGTAGTCGAGGCCGCCCTGGACGGCCTGGTCGGTGCCGTCGAGCCAGGTCGTGTCCGGCGAGAACGCGCCGTCCACACTCGTGGTGCCGCCGAGCACGACGCGTGCGACGTCGAACGTGCTACCGGACGTCGTGCGCAGCTCGCCGCCGACCATGACCGGACCCGCGCCGGTGATCGTCGCGGGCGCCGCGACCTCCAGTGTACCACGTGCTGCGACGCGCCCGATGGTAACGGTGCTCGCGTTGTCGATGCGCACGTCGTTGAGGCGCATGTCGTCGCCCGTGAGCGCTGCGTGGCTGAACGTAATGGATTGCGGGCCGGTGCCATTCAGCACGAACAGGTGTGTGCCGCTGGCGTCGAGTGAACGCTGGAAGGTGTCGCAGCAGCCCGAACCCCCGCGCTGCGCGCGCAGGTCGCCACCGACCTCGATGCGACCGGCCGTGAGCAGCCCTGTCGTGTTCGCACCACCGATGTACACGTCGCCAGTGACACGCAGCACTGCGGCGTCGTTCTGCATGCGCAGTGTACCGCGCTGCTCCACGCGGAAACTGTCCGCCACGGCGACCGCATGCGCACCGAGATCCAGCGCGCCGTCGCCGGTCACGACGAGACCGCCGCACACGGTCGTCCCGCCCGTCACGTTCACGGCGCCGGTCACCACGACAGTCGGCAGCGCACCCTGCATGGTCGCACCATCGGCGAGGGTGACGACGTCGCTGCACGTGAGGACCGCCTCGATCGTGAGGTCGATCTGTGCGCTGCCGCTCGCGCCGTGCGCATCGGTCGCCGTCAGCGTCACCGTGTGGGCACCGACGTCCAGTGCGTCCGTGCTGAACGACACGCCCGTCCCGATCTCCTGACCGCCGATCGTCCACACCAGCGCATCACCCGTGAGCGCACCGTCTTCCGGATCGCTTGCTGTCCCTTCGAATGCGACATCCTCGCCGTGCGTGAACGTCGTGCCGTCCGCGGGTGCGCTGATCGTGACCGTGGGCGCCTGGTTCTCTGACTGCGCGATGAAATCGATGTGCACGTCGGCGAGGTCGGCGACGGACGCGCGGACCGTCTGCTCGCCGGGCTCGGTTCCGAGTGTCCAGACCGTGGTCACGACGCCCGCCGCGTCCGTGACGCCGTTCGTCGGCTCGACCGTGCCGCCACCGGACGTCACGGTCCACGTCACCGCCACGCCCGGCACAGGCTCGCCGTGCCGGTCCTCCAGGCGCACGACGAGCGGCTCCGACAGCTCCGCACCGGTGTCGCCCTGCTGCGCGTCGCCCGCAACCGCGACCAGTGCCGATGCGACCTGCATCACGGTGACCGTCGCCCGAGCACTGCGGCCTGCCGCCGTCGCCGTGATCTCCACCTGGCCCGGATGGTTCGCGCTGACCAGGCCGGTCGCGCTGACGGATGCGACATCGGCGTCGTCACTCGACCACGCGATCGTCACGCCACTCGGCGGCGAGCCGAAGGTCTGGCCGTCCTGGTCCGCCAGGGTGGCCGTGAGCTGGACGCTCTCGCCATCCGGTACGTCCGCCGCCGCCGGGGCGACGGATATCGCGGCGACGCTGCGTGCGGGCGTCGGCTCGACAGGACCGTTGCCGCTGCTGTCGCCGCATGCCGCGATCGCAAGGAAAGCCAGGAGCGCCAGTGCTCTCTTCATTCAGTGCCTCGTGTTGGAGTGCCGTTCGACGACCCACTATACGTACGAGGCGGGAATCGGGATCATGTGCCGGGCAGGATCCGCGCGGCGCGGGCGGAAGGCATCGGTGCGAAGGGCTACCTGACCGCGAGCGTCGGCATCGCGCGCGAGGACTTCGCGACGGATTCGGCCGCGTTCGCAGCACGCACGCCTGCGCAGAGTCGCCGACGACGTCGATCCGACGATCCGGCTCACCGACGTCCAGCCGCTCACCAGCGCTGCGACGCGCACTCCGCATCGATCCGACGGAGGCGCTGCGGGCGGAGGTGTGAGGGGCACGGCGCGCCATACCTCCTGACGGTCATACTATGACTGCCATTTCGTCGGGGTCATTGCGGCATCATCAGCACGCGCTGCGGACCCGCGCTCGATCGCGCGCTGGTAACGCTCGGCCGAGCGTCTCACTGCCGCCTTCGCAGCCCGCAGCACGTTGAGCCCCCACCACCCACCGTACACGCGCTCGAATGCATACGGCTCCACGGCCGCCGCGATCCGCTGCACTTCCGCCGCCGGCAGCGGAATCAGGTTCGGGAACGAGTACATGAAGCTCACCGACCTGCGATCCTGCACGACAGCGATGATGTCGCCGACGAAGAGCGCACCCGCACCGTCGGCGCCGTCCGCCCAGTGCAGCACAGTTCCGCCGGGGAAATGTCCGCCCAGCCGGAGCAGCGTCACCCCCGGCAGGATCTCGCGCGACTCGCCCGACCAGTGGACGATGCTCCCGTCGCGTCGCATCACCCACTCGCGATCGGCTTCATGCAGATAGATGGGCACGCCGCCGAACGCGTGACTCCATTCCACCATGCCCGAATAGAAGTGCGGGTGCGAGATGGCGATCGCATCGATCCCGCCCAGTCGCGCGACTTCGGCACGCGTCGCATCATCGAGCAACGTGATGCAGTCCCACAGTACATTGCCGGCTGCAGTCTGCAGCAGCAGCGCCCGCTGTGAGATCGCGAAGCCGGGTACGGTGCCGATGCCGATTACGCCCGCGTCATCCTCGATGCGGTTGCTGTGGTCGCGTCGCAGGTCCTCGAGCGTGGTCCAGCGCTGGCCGTTCCAGCCGACGTACTGGCGCTCGTCCTCGCATATCGGACAGTGCGCGGGCGGTGCTGCGGCAGCGTCGAATTGCGTGCCGCACGTTTCGCAGATCCAGTTCTTCATGACGTGTCCTTCTGCTGCGGATGCCGCGGTAGCGGAGGTCAGAACCGCCACCCGATGTGCACGGTCGGGAACACGCTGATCGCACTGTGCTCGAACGTGCCATCGCCGGTAACGATGTCGCCGCCACCGAAGTTGTACCCGACGCCCACCCACGGGGCGAGATACAGTCCCGACCTGCCGATGGGCAGCCGGTACCCGCCGCGTACCCCGAGGGTGTACTCGTTACGCTTCTCGGTCACATCGACGTCACCGAGCGTGTACGAATTGCGGTAGTAGTTCGCATCGGCGCCGATGAAGAAGCCGTCGATCCGACTGCCCAGCCAGTCCGCCTTGATGCCTGCGCCACGCATGGTCATGCTCCACCCATCGTTGCCATGCAGGAACCGCGGGACGTCGATGCCGAACGTGCCGATGCTCAGGCGGTAGCCGCTGGAGACGCCGGCGAGATGCAGCGAGAATCCGCTCAACCCGTACGCGAATGGATCCACTTCCACTTCGATCTGGGCTGATGCCGATGCAGGCACTGCAAGCGCGAGCGCGAGCAGGACCATGATGAGACTCATGTATTGCGTCATGTACTTCCTCTACGTTTCCGGAATTCGTGTGGTGACGGCTCACCGCCCACGGCATGTCCGAGGATGCGCGGGTGACGAGATCGGTGAGCATCGCATGAATTCGTGTTGCGAATTCGCCTGGAACTGCCGACCGATCGCTTTCGACGCACGTCATCGATGTTCACATCATAGACGGTAGACTACGCCGCATTCTGACATGCCCGCATCCCCGATCACACGCCGCCACCGTCACACCTTCACCGCTGCGATCGCCATGAACAACGGTATCTCCGCATTGGCGCGTCGCTCCGTCGACTGTCGGGCACGGCCGACCGGGTCGTCGGTCGCGGCAATTTCCTTCACGACACGCACCTGCAGGCCGCAATCCGTGAGTGCGTTGAAGTAGGTCTCGAGGGGTCGGTGGTGGCTTCGTGTCGTGCCTTTGCGACCGCCGCCGTAGGCCTTCATCGGGACGGCCAACGGCGTCAGGTAGCGATCCACGCGACGGTACTGCAGCCGCCGGCTCGAGCTGGACGATGTCCGATGATTACGGACGAACGGAACGGAGCGTACCGCCGTGACGGCATTCCCGCGCACGCTACTGCCAGGACTCGCCGTTTCCGCCGGGACCGTGGAAGGTCGCGCGCGCATCATTTTCGACATGGCGAGCGCCGATCTCGAGCGCGGCGACATACTGGTCACGACCGCCACTGATCCGAGCTGGACACCGTTGTTCGTCACGATCAACGGACTCGTGACGGAAGTCGGCGGGCTGATGACGCACGGCGCCGTGATCGCACGCGAGTACGGACTGCCGGCCGTCGTTGCCGTGGCGAATGCAACGACGCGGATCCGCGATGGGCAGCGGATCCGCGTGCACGGGACCGAAGGCTACGTCGAAGCCCTCTCCTGAGCGACGCTGCCCGGTCTTACCGCCCCGCCAGCGCCGCAGCCGGCTGGTAGTCACCCACCGGCGGGCGGAACGAGATCGCTAGGCGGTTCCAGCCGTTGATTGCGACCACCGCCAGCGTGAGATCGACCAGCTCCTTCTCCGTGAACTGCTCCTTCGCATCCTCGTACAGCTCGTCGGGCACGCCGTTCTCGCTGATGAGCGTGAGCGCCTCCGTCCATGCGAGTGCCGCGCGCTCGCGATCCGTGAAGAACGGCGCCTCGCGCCATGCCGAGAGCGCGTACAGCCGCTGCTCCGTGTCGCCCAGCGCGCGCGCATCTTTCGAATGCATGTCGATGCAGTAGGCACAGCCGTTGATCTGCGACGCGCGCAGCTTGATCAGGTGCAGCAGCGAATGCTCGAGACCGCTCTCGTGGACATATGTTTCCAGGCCCATCATCGCGCCGAGCGCGCCGGGCGCCGCCTGTGCATAGGTAATGCGTGGTTCCACAGTGATTCTCCACGTTACGGGATCATGTCGCTGCGCTGGCTGGCGCGGCCACCTGCTGCCACGCGCCGGCGCAGTCCATCTGTGCTCACTTCGATGACGATATACGACGCTGCATTGTGACATGCGCGCGTCCTGCGGGATAGTGGCGAGGCGCGTTTGCCTTCCCCGGACGCCGTCAAGGCGGCAGCGTGCCTGATTGCGGCTGCCTGATGCAGGCTGCACATTCCGCCCCCGTTCTGCGCGTTTTCTGCATCGATGACAACGAACCGCGAGGGGAACCGAGTGTCGATGTTGCAAGGAACGCCTGGGCGGGCGTTGCTTCGCGCAGCCGGCCTCCTGGGCGCGGCGATCGTTACCGCACCGGCCGCGTTGCACGCGCAGGTAACGCTGCCCGACAGCGTCGTCGAGCACGAGGCGATCCTCGTGACGAGCACGCGCACGGAGCGACGCATCGAGGATCAGCCGATCCGTATCGAGGTCGTCGGCCGCGAGGAGATCGAGGAGAAGCTCCTCATGACGCCCGGTGACATCGCGATGCTGCTGAACGAGACGGCCGGCCTGCGGGTGCAGCCGACCGCGCCGTCACTCGGTGGCGCGAGCGTGCGCATCCAGGGGCTGCGCGGCCGCTACACGCAGATCCTCTCGGACGGGCTGCCGCTCTTCGGCGGCCAGACGGGCGCACTCGGTCCGCTGCAGATCCCACCCATGGACCTCGCGCAGGTCGAGGTGATCAAGGGCGCCGCGTCGGCACTCTACGGTGCGTCCGCGCTCGGCGGCGTGGTCAACCTGATCTCGCGCCGGCCGCACGAGGAACGCGAGCGCGAGCTGCTGCTCAACCAGAGCACGCTCGACGGCACGGACGCGATCCTGTGGACGTCGCATGCGCCGAGCGACACGTGGGGCTACACGCTGCTCGCGAGCGGACACCGGCAGTCGACCGCCGACATCGACGATGACGGCTGGGCCGACCTGCCGTCGTTCCGGCGCGGCGTCATCCGGCCGCGCGTGTTCTGGAACAACGATCGCGGCGCGAGCGTGCTGTTCACCGTGGGCGGCATGGTCGAGGAGCGCACGGGCGGTACGACTGACGACGGCAGAACGCCCGCCGGCACGTCGCACATCGAAGCTCTCGACACGCGACGCGCGGACGCCGGCGTCGTTGCACGCCTGCTTGTCGGTGAATCGTTGCTTCTCAGCGCGCGCGGCTCGGCGACACTGCAGCAGCACGATCACTACTTCGGCTTTCAGCGCGAGAACGACGCGCACGTGACCGGCTTCGCCGAGACGGCGCTGTCGGGCGCGAACGGCGCGCACACGTGGGTGCTCGGTGCCGCACTGCAATACGAGCGCTACTCCGCCGACGACGTCGCGGGCTTCGACTACTCGTTCGCCGTGCCCGGCCTGTTCGCACAGGACGAGTTCGACGCTGCCGGATGGCTTACACTGGCCGCGAGCGCTCGCTTCGATCACCACAACGAGTACGGCTCGTTCCTGAGCCCGCGGTTCTCGGCACTGCTGCGTCCCGCGGAAGACTGGACGGTGCGCGTGTCGGGCGGGACCGGCTTCTTCGCGCCAACGCCGTGGATCGAGGAAGCCGAAGCCGTCGGACTCGCGCGCATCACCGGCTGGGGCGACCTCGACGCCGAGCGCGCGCAGACCGTGTCGCTCGACGTCGGACGCACGGCCGGACCGTTCGAGTTCAATGCGACGCTGTTCGGCTCGCGCATCGAGGACGCCGTGCAGGTGCGCACGTCCACGGCGGACCCCTCCACGCTCGAGATGTTCAATGCGACGTCGCCGGTGCGCACCTGGGGCACCGAGCTGCTCGCGCGCTTCCACGCCGAGGGCATTCACGTCACCGCGACACACGTGTTCATGCGCTCGAGCGAGCCGGATCCATCGGCTGCGCCTGATGCAGGCGCACGCCGCGAAGTCCCGCTCACGCCGCGTCACGCCGTCGGCATCGTCGCCGCGCTCGAACAGGAGGGGCGCGGTCGCATCGGCGCGGAATTCTACTTCACGGGACGCCAGTCGCTGGACGACAACCCGTATCGCACATCCGCGCCGCGCCACGTCATCGTCGGCTTCCTCGCCGAGCGCCGCCTCGGACCCGTGCGCGTGTTCCTGAATGCGGAGAACATCTTCGACACGCGCCAGACGCGGCACGATCCACTCGTGCTGCCCGCGCGCGCACCCGACGGACGCTGGATCACGGACGTGTGGGCACCGCTCGAGGGGCGCGCGTTCAATGGCGGGGTGCGCTGGACGTTCTGACGCGCAGCAGCATCGCCAGCCGCGATCCGGTCGGCAGGCGGGCCGGGGCGATCTGCTGGGTCGATTGCTGTGGCGATCTGCTGTGGCGATCTGCCGGGATGATCTGCTGTGACGCAAGTGCGCCTGGCGACCGCTGCGATCCGGCCGCCAGGCGCCCCTGCATCTGCTGTTACCGGCGCGAGCGCGCCTTGCGCGCCGTCCGCTTCGGCTTCGTCCTGCTCCGGTCCAGAGTGCGCTTGACCGCACGCTCCACATCGCCGAGCGCGGCGCGGAACGCCTGCTTCATCGTCGCCGCGTGTTCCTCCACGACTACGCTCGGCATACCGCTCAGCACGACCTTGATGCGACAGGCCTTGTCCACGCCGCCGCGCGGACCGTTCACGTCCTGCACGCGGACGGTCACGCGCTCGATCGAGTGCGCGAACTTGCCGAGCCTGCTGCCGAGCTGCTGGCGAATCTCCGTGCGCTCGTCCGGCGCGAGCTCCGTACCGAATGCGCGGATGTTCGCGGGCACCTGCTCCGCAGTGGTACGGCCGGCAGTACGCTTCGCCGAGCGCGGCATCTTCGCAGCGAACGCCTGCTTCGTCGACGTCCTCCGTGCGGTTCCACGGCTGCGCGTACGCCCGAGTTCGTCGAACACGTCCGTCGCCGTCACGATGCCGACCAGCTCGTCATTGTCCACGACAGGCAGTGACCCGACACGACGCTTCCGCATGAGCTCCGCAGCATCGTCCAGCGTCATAACAGGATCGACTGTCACCGCGCCCGGCGACATCAGGTCGCTCACCGAGCTGCCGCGCCGGACGTCCGCACCATCCCGACCGCCCAGGTCCCGCTCGGAGATCACCCCGACGATCGATGAATCCTCAGTCACGACGAGGTGCCGGATGCCACGACGTCGCATCCGCGTCCATGCCGCCCGCGCCGACTCCGTCGGCTCGATCGTCACGACCGGTCGTTCCATGATCTCTCGCAGCTGCATCACACCATGCCCTTCGAATGAAATTCCGCGCGCGTCACGACGTCGTCACGACCCGCGTTCGACTGCCGGAACGTGCCTGCGATGCCGCTACGGGTCAACCCGCGGCTGCAATCGGGACGGCACACGACATCGCGCGTGCGACTAAGAATCGCGATGGGCATGGCCGAATGTTCGCTACGGCTTCAGGGCGAGAATCCGGACGTCCGGGTCGAGCAAAGAGTCGGGCAACCGGACTGTTCCGGGGACGAGCGGACGGCTGGCTGCGAACGCCGGGCGCTTCGGGACCCGTCATGGCGACAACCCGCACCTGACACTCCGACAACCCGCCAACCGTCATGGCGCCAACCCGACACTCCGACACCCCGACAACCCGCCAGGCATGACAGTCGTCCGGGATGCCTGGCGGGTTATCGGTCTCCAGCACCGACAGGACGCCAATCATCTGCTGCGGCCGGAGACGACTGGCGGGTTATCGGTGTCAGGGACCGATAAGTCCGCACGCATCGACGGCGGGTGTCATGCGTGGCGGGTTATCGGCGGTTATCGGGGCGGTTATCGGGGCGGTTATCGGCGGGTTAGCGGCGGTCATCGGCGGTCATCGGCGGGTTTCGGGGGGTGTCGGCGGGTTTCTGCCGGTTTCTGTTGTTTCTGGGGGGC
>CAYLME010000042.1:13830-23708 GCA_964384585.1 uncultured Gemmatimonadaceae bacterium
GTCATCGGCGGTTATCGGCGGTTATCGGCGGTTATCGGCGGTTCTCGTTGGTTCTCGGCGGCAGGCGACGCCAGGCCGGGACACATCGCCCGACACTACCTGCTTTGCATCCGCCACGGACGCCTGCGACCTTCCCGTCGATCTGCGGGTATGGCTGTGGTCACTCCCGGCCTGCCGGACGAAGAGCGTTCCGCGCTGCAGCCAGTCCGGCGAGTCACTCATGGAGGGAATCGTGAGAGTATTTCTGCTTACAGGCGCGACCGCGTTCGCGCTCGGAGGCTGTGCCACTTCGATGAACGAAGCCGTTGACGTGAGCCCCGCGCCGGCGGCGGCGAGTGAGACCGTACCGGACAACGTCCTGCTCCAGGACTGGAGTGGCCCGTACGACGGCGTGCCGCCGTTCGACGAGGTGCGGCCGGACATGTTCGCCGAAGCGTTCCAGTTCGCGATCGACGAGCGCCGGCGCGAGATCCAGGCGATCACGCGGCATCGCGCGGTGCCGACGTTCGACAACATCATCGTCCCGCTGCAGCGTTCGGGTCAGCGCCTGTCGCGTGTCATGTCCGTGTTCGGCGTGATGACATCGAACATGGCGACGCCGGAGTACCAGGCCATCCAGCGCGACTGGGCGCCGCGGCTGGCAGCGGCGTCGGACGAGATCTACCTCGATCCGCACATGTTCGACCGCGTGCGGGCGGTCTACGAGACGCGTGAGAGTGCGGGACTGAACGAGCAGCAGCAGCGGCTGGTCAAGCTGACGTACGAGAGCTTCATGCAGCGCGGTGCGGGGCTGTCGCCGGAGCAGAAGGAGCAGCTTTCCGCGTACAACCAGGAGCTGGCGCGGCTGTTCGCGCAGTTCAGCGAGAAGGTGCTCGCGGACGAGCAGACGCACATCGTCGCAACCGAGGCGGAGCTCAGGGGCGTGCCGTCGGACGTGCGCGCGGCCGCGGCGGCTGCAGCGCGCAGTCGCAACCTGCCGGCGGGCCAGTACGCGATCGTGAACACGCGTTCCGCCGTCGATCCCGTGCTGATGTTCGCCGAAGATCGCGCTCTGCGCGAGCGTGTCTGGCGTGCATTCGTCAGTCGCGGCGACAACGGTGATGCGAACGACACGAACGAGACGATCCGCCAGATCGTGCGCGTCCGTGCGCAGCGCGCGCAGTTGCTCGGCTACCCGAGCCACGCGCACTGGCGCATGGAGAACACGATGGCGGACACGCCGGAGCGCGCGCAGGGCCTGATGGAGCGCGTGTGGCCGGCCGCGGTCGCGCGTGTGCACGAGGAGGTCGCGGACCAGCAGGCGATGGCGGACGCGCTCGGCCATGACATCACGATCGAGCCGTGGGACTACCGCTACTACATGGAGAAGGTGCGGCAGGAGCGCTATGCGCTGTCACAGGACGAGATCAAGCCGTACTTCGAGCTGAACAACATGATCGAGGGCATGTTCCACATGGCCGGCGAGCTGTACGGTCTCCAGTTCCGCGAGATCACCGGCACGGTACCCGTGTGGCATCCCGACGTACGTGCATGGCACGTGACGCGCGCGTCCGACGGCAGCGACATCGGCGTGTTCTGGGGCGACAACTTCGCGCGCTCCGGCAAGCGTTCGGGCGCGTGGGCGACGACGTACCGCAGCCGATCGGGCCTGCTCGGCAACGACCTCGTACTCGGCTCGAACAACAACAACTTCACGAAGCCCGAGGAGGGGCAGCCCGCGCTGCTCAGCGTGGACGACGCCGAGACGCTGTTCCACGAGTTCGGCCACGCAATCCACTACTTCCTCTCGGACGTGTATTACCCGACGCTGGGGGGCACACCGCGCGACTTCGTCGAGTACCCCAGCCAGGTGCACGAGAACTGGCTGCTCACGCCGGAGATCCTGAACCGCTTCGCACTGCACTACGAAACCGGCCAGCCGATGCCGCAGGCGCTCGTGGACCGCATCGAGGCGGCCGCGCAGTTCAACCAGGGGTTTGCGACGGTCGAGTATCTCGCATCCGCGCTGGTCGACATGGCACTGCACCTGCGCCCCGACGGTGACATCGATCCCGACGCGTTCGAGCGCGAGACGCTCGCGGCGCTCGGCATGCCGGACGAGATCGTGATGCGGCATCGCCTGCCGCATTTCAACCACCTGTTCAGTTCCGACGCGTACTCCGCCGGCTACTACTCGTATCTGTGGTCGGAGACGATGGACGCGGACACGTGGGCGGCGTTCGAGGAAGCCGGCAACGTGTGGGACCGGGATACGGCGGAGCGCTTCGCGCGCTACCTGCTGTCCACGGGCAACGAGACGGATCGTGCAGAGGCGTATCGCCAGTTCCGCGGGCGTGACCCGGACGTGGACGCACTGCTCAGGAAGCGCGGGTTCCCGACGGGGCAGTAGAACGCGGCGAACTTCTACCTGTCAGCGACGTCGCGCTGATCGGGATACAGCGCCCGTAGACAACCGCTCCGGTCACTGCAAATCTGCCGAAGAACACAGCCCACCCGGATGCAGTCGCGCATCCGGGTGGGCTGCCTGGTTTCCGGACCCGTGCGCGTGGGTTGCGCATCCCCCGGTTTGCGGACGCGCGCCGGGATCGTGTCGGCTACCGCGGCGCGCTGCGCCTGGCGTCGGCGTCAGCCGCCCACGCTGTCGATCTCCCGCACCGCCGTGATGAGCGCCGCGAGTGTCGGCCGCTCCTCCTGCTTCAGCTCCGCGCTGATCGCGCGATACGCTTCCAGCTCGCTCGCATTGCGCCCGATGATCTCCCGTACGACCGCCGCGACGTCGCCGTTCGCGCCCGCCGCGCCGACGACGCTCGCGGTCAGGCGACGATGCGCGCTGCGGACGTCGTCGTCGAGCAGATGCGCGGCGCGCTGCTCCCAGCCGTCGCTGCCGGCAGCCGCCTGGATCCTGTCACGCAGCCAGCCGAGGTCGAGCGTGTCGGACAGCAGGTAGAACGCGCGGCCCGCACGCAGCGGATCCGCGCCGGTCGCGTGTGCGACCTCGACGATGCCGAGCAACTGGTCGAGGAAGCGCAGCGTGATGAGCGACGCGGCGACGTCCTCGCGTCGTGTCAGCTCGCCTGCCTCCTGCGTGAGCCGCTCGAACAGCTCGCGCTCGGTTCCGACCACGACCGAGCGGAAGTCGCGACGCAGTGCGGTGATGCCATCGAGGTAGCGGTTGACGACGTCGGCGATCGGCGTCTGCTCGCTCACGTTCGTCAGGATCCAGCGCGTGGTGCGCTCGAGCACGCGCGAGAGGCCGAGCAGCCAGCGATGGATGACACCGCTCGGCAGCTCGCCTTCGAACGCAGCAAGCCAGCTGCGCAGCTCGTCCGCGCCGGCGAGTGTCGCGGCCGCGAACCACGCGCGCGCGACGTCGCTCTCCGCACGACCGGTGTCACGTGCGACGCGGTATACGAACGCGGCGCCCATGAGATCGACCATGTCGTTGCAGAGCTGTGTCGCGATGATCTCGCGACGCAGTCGATGCGCGGCCATCGGTGCAGCACCCGCGACCTCGACGGCGCGTGCCGGGAAGTAGCCGGCCACGTAGCGGTCCATTGCCGGATCGTCCGGTGCCGCGCTGTCGAGGAGTGCCTGCTTGAGGGACAGCTTCGAGTACGCGAGCAGCACGGCCAGCTCGGGCCGCACGAGTGCCGGCGCGCCGGTCTGAGCGCGTGCCTGGCGCTCGACCAGCGTCTCGAGCGACGGCAGCGCTTCGGCCGCACGGTCGAACACGCCGCGCTGCTCCATGGCCGTCATGAAGCCCTGGAAGTCCTGGAAGCCCTCCGTCGTGGCGCGCTGCAGGTCGAGCGAGATCGCGAGACTCTGTGAGCGGTTGTCGTTCAGGACGCTGTCCGTCACTGCATCCGTCAGCTCGTGCAGCAGCGCGTTGCGTCCGTCACGGTCGAGTGTGCCCTCGGCGACGACCGCGTTCAGCAGGATCTTCAGGTTGACCTCGCGGTCCGACATCTCGACGCCGCCCGAGTTGTCGATCGCGTCCGTGTTGCAGCGCCCGCCCTCGAGTGCATAGCGAATACGCGCGCGCTGCGTCAGTCCCAGATTGCCGCCCTCACCGAGCACCCTGCAGCGCAGCTCGGTGGCGTCGATGCGCACGGCGTCGTTTGCGGTGTCGCCGACGTCCGCGTGCCGCTCTTCCGGCGCCTTCACGTACGTGCCGATGCCGCCGTTCCAGAGCAGATCGACGGGCGCGGCGAGGATTGCACGGATGAGCGACTCGGCATCCATCCCGCTCACGTCGTCGTCCAGCCCGAGTGCAACGCGTGCGGCCGGTGTGATCTCGATCCGCTTCTGGCCGCGCGGCACGATGAAGCCACCCTCGCTCAAGCGCGCACCGTCATAGTCGTCCCAGCTGGAGCGACCGAGGCCCGCAAGCCGTTCACGCTCGACAAACGACATCTCCGGGTCCGGGTTCGGATCGACGAAGATGTGGCGGTGATCGAACGCGGCGATGAGCCGGATCTGGCGCGAGCGCAGCATGCCGTTGCCGAAGACGTCGCCACTCATGTCACCGATGCCGACGGCAGTGAGCGGCTGCGTCTGCGTGTCGCGGCCCATCTCGCGGAAATGACGACGCACGCATTCCCACGCGCCGCGTGCGGTGATGCCGACTTCCTTGTGGCTGTACCCGTTCGAGCCGCCGGACGCGAACGCGTCGTCGAGCCAGAAGTCGTACTCGGCAGCAACGGCATTCGCGATGTCCGAGAACTTCGCAGTGCCCTTGTCCGCTGCGACGACGAGGTACGGATCGTTCTCGTCGTGCACGATCAGCCCGGGCGCGCGCACGACCTGGCCGTCGACGAGGTTGTCCGTGATGTCGAGCAGTCCGCGGATGAACGTGCGGTACTGCTCCTGCACTTCCGCGGGCACGAGCGCCGGGTCGCTCGGCAGCACCGGCGTCACGAAACCGCCCTTCGAGCCGGCCGGCACGATGACCGCGTTCTTGACCGCCTGCGTGCGCACCAGACCCATGACCTCGGTGCGCACGTCGTCGGGTCGGTCGCTGTGACGCAGCCCGCCACGCGCGACCTTGGCCGCGCGCAGGTGCGTGCCGGCCATGCGCGCCGACTGGACCCACACCTCCGCGCGCAGCCGTGTCGGCACCAGCGGCTGCAGCAGCTCGGAGCTGATCTTGAGCGAGATGTACGGCACGCCGCCCGAACGCTTCGTCGGCTCGTCGCCACCGTGCATGTAATAATTCGTTCGGACCGTCGCATCGATCAGGCCGAGCACGCGACGCAGTGCGCGATCGTCATTGAGCGAGGTCACCTGTTCGAGCGACGCGAGCACCGCCTTGCGCGCGGCGGCCACGCGCTGCGCCCGCTCCGCCGCATTCGCGGCTGCTGCCGGATCGAACTTCTGTGCGAAGAGCGCGATCAGCAGGCGCACCGTTTCGGGATACGCGTTCAGCACGCGTGGCAGCATCTGGCGCGCGGGCACGACCTGGCACTGGAACGCGTACTCGCTGTAGACACGCAGCACATCGACCTGGCGCCAGCGCAGCCCGGCCGCGAGTACGAGCGCGTTCAATGCGTCGCTTGCCGCATCACCTGCTGCAACGGACAGGATCGCATCGGTCAGCAGCCTGCTGCGCGCGTCCAGATCGAGCCTGTGCCGATCGCGCGTCTGCACACTGAACGTGTAGATGCGCGCACCGCCCTGCTCGTCCCTCGCATCGTACGGCCGCATGGAAAGCACGCGCAGCCCGAGATGCTCGAGGATCGGCATGAAGTCGGACAGCACGAGGACGTCGTCACGCACGTAGACGTTCAGCCATGTGAAGTCTTCCGTCTCGCCGTCCGCCGTGTGGAGCAGACTGTTCGACAGGCGCACGTCGACATGGCGATCGTCTGCCTCCATCGCCTCGACCACGGCGAGGTCGGCAGCAGCCTCGTCGGGACCACTGGACGCCTGGTACTCGGTGCTGAATGCGGCGCCCCAGCGCTGCGCCTTGCGTTGCGCGACGTCGGGCGCGTGCGTGCGTGCGAGGCGACGCTCCAGCAGTTCCGTCCACGTCTGCACGATCTCGTGCACGAGCACTTCGATCTGAGACCGTGTCACCTCGGCAATGCTTTCCTTCGACGCCGCGATCTGGAAATGCAGGCGCGCCTGCGCACCGCCGCCCAGCACGAGGTGATAGTTCAGCAGCGTACCGTCCAGCTCACGCAGCAGCGCGTTCTGCAGCCTGCGCCGTACGCGGCCGCTGTAGCGATCGCCCGGCATGATGATCATGACGGAGACCGCACCGCCGGCGGCGTCGGGCCGCAGCGCGACCCGCACGTCCTCGGCGTAGTACTGCGCGAGGATCGCCTTGATCTCTTCGGCGATCTCCACCGCCGACGCCGAGAACAGCTCTTCCTTCGGCATCGAGTTGAAGATCTTCACCGCCTCGCGCTGGTCATGCGACGCCGGCAGCCAGCCTTCCTGCTCGATGATCAGCCGCAGCTTGTGCCGCAGGATCGGGATCTGCTGCGCCTCCTCGGCGTACGCACGCGAGCGGAACAGGCCGAAGAACCGGCGCTCACCGACGATCGTCTCGCCGTCGACACCGCGGATCGCGATGCAGTGCAGGCGCACGCGCCGGTGCACGGTCGACTCGACCGGCGTCTGCGTGATGACGAGCAGACGCGGCGGCCAGCGCTTCGGCTGCGCGTTCGGCGCACCCGACTGCGCGTCCGCATGCGGATGCTGCCGCTGCGGGACCGTGCCGCGCGGCTCGGTAGTGTTCAGCTCGTGCGCTGATGGCGTCGGCAGGATCGGCGCGCCGCGGCGAGCCTGCATGTACGGACGCACCAGTCCGAGCCCGCGCAGCTCGGTGACGGCGCCCAGCGCGCCGTCGGCCTGGTCCACGCGGCCCCACGCGTCGTAGCCCAGGAACACGAAGTTCGGACGCAGCCACTGCAGGAATGCGACGACCTCGGCAACCTCCAGCATCCGGTCAGGCATCCGCCGCGCCGTCGTGTCCAGCGACGCGACGGCATCGTCCAGCGCGGCCAGCATCGGCGCGAAGTCGTCCGTCACGACGACGGCGTCCTCCAGGCTGTGCAGGATCCCCGCCCGCATCTCCGCCACGCTCACATCACTGCCCTCCCGGCTCACCTCGCCGTAGACCAGCGACTCGAGCGGACTGCCCTCCGACGCAGCGCCGATCTCGACGACCCTGCCCGCCGCATCCCGCACCACGCGCATCACCGGATGCAGAAAGCGCTCGGCCGAGAGATCGTGCGCGAAGAGGTACTCGCGCACCGTCGCCACGATGAACGGCCGCTCGCTCACGTGCGTGCGGATCACGGCGACGCTGCCCGCGCCATCGTCGCGTTCCTCGATCTCGACGTCCACGCGATCCGGCCGTGAATGCAGAAAATGACGGAACGAGCCCGCCACCAGATCCGCAACCTCGCGGGCACTGCGATCACGGAAGAACTCCGGCGTGGCGCCGGCAAGGAAGAACTGGGAGAAACGAAGGGCCAGCTCTGCATCGGCCGCCGGAACGCGGCCGCGCAGCTCGTCGTCTATCTCGCGCGAAGACACTTGTCCTGCCATGCAATCTGTCCATGCCGCCGACAAGTGCGTCGGCGGACGTATGAGCTTGGGACTTCTGTGTGGTGGGGGCAAGGCGGATTTGCCTGAGGGGGCGGGGGTTTGCCTGAGGGGGAGCGGCGCGCGATGCGGTGCGGGCCGGTTCGGGGCGCAACCGAGTTCAGGGGCGCGCGGACGTCGCGAGGCGCGGCAGTGCGGCCCCTTGCGCTGGGGAAGCCGAATCCGCGCAGCAACTCACCGATGGCGGCCGGCGCGACACCGATAACCCGCCAGGCATGACACTCACCGACGATGATTGGCGTCCTGACGGTCTTGGACACCGATAACCCGCCAGCCATCCGGTGGCGACCAGGATGACTGGCGGCTTGACGGTCTCTAGCACCGATAAGCCGCCAGGCATCTCGGATAGTCGTCATGCCTGGCGGGTTATCGGGGGGTGATCGGCTGCGGTGGGGGGCGCCGGGTCGCGCCCACCGGGCCAGGCCCGTGCGACACGATCGCCCGGCGCCGCGCCCCGCTCAGCTGATCCGGATCCTGATACTCCGTGTGGTCGTGCCCGCGTGGTTCACGTTGAACTGGAAGGCGCGGCCGTCCTGGAGCCTGCCGCGGCTGGTGATGATGACCTGATGCTGCTCGGGTCGCGGCGCCAGCATCTCGGTGAACTCGGTGGCGGTACCGCGGAGCGGCGCGAGGGCGAGCAGCTCGGACATGAGCAGGGTGCCGTCGGCGGTGGCGGCGTCGTATGCGGTGCGATCGACGAACCAGACCTGAGCGGCGCCGGTCGCGATGGCGCGCAGCGGGAAGGTGCCGGGCGGCGCGTCCTTCTCGATGACGACCGTGCCTGTGATCAGGAGCGGGCAGGCGAATGCGCCCGGACCGTTCGACCCGGGCGGGTCCATGTGCACGAACAGGTCGAAATCGGGAGGGATGCAGGCCGGCTCGCGATACACGGGCACCGCGACCAGGTCGCCATCAATGAAGACCTGGTTCGACAGCGGCGTGATGCGCGTGTACAGCGGCGCGCCCGGGTCTGCCTCCGGGAACGGGATGGCAACCATGCCTGCGGCCTGGACGGCCTCCAGCTCGAACTCTGCCGGCGTCAGCACTGGCTCCTTCGGGCTGCCGCTGCCGCACGCCAGCAGCGCGAGTGAGAGCATGGGTAGCGAGCGGAACGACACGGGGCACCTCGGGTTCGGCGGTTCGGGTTGCTTGCGAGCGCTGCCTGCGGCCCGGCATTATCACGGGCGTCACCATCCATCCTGCAGCGTGCCCCACGATGCTTTCGCACTGTGAACTACGCGTGATCTCGCTGTGAAGTCCGGCCACGGGCCACCGATCCGGCTGGACGTGCTGGGCCGCACGGCGCTCTCCGCGGGCGAGGCCGAGGTACGCGCGCTGCTGGTGCAGCCGAAGCGAATCGCGCTCCTCGTGTGGCTCGCGTTGCGACGCCCCGGCGGCTTCGTCCGTCGCGACGAGGCGCTCGGCACCTTCTGGCCGGAATCGACGGAGGAGCGCGCACGCGCATCACTGCGGCAGGCACTGCAGTTCCTTCGCCGGCACCTGGGTCCTGATGCGCTCGTCCGGCGCGGCACCGACGAGATCGGCATCGACACCGCGCGCATCACCTGCGACGCACTCGCCTTCCTCGACGCGCTCGCGCGCGGCGACAACGACGATGCACTCGCGCGCTACGGCGGCGAGCTCATGCCCGGCTTTCACCTGGACGGCGCGATCGAGTTCGAGCGCTGGCTGCACGGCGAGCGGCAGCGCCTGCGCGCGCTCGCCGTCGACGCCGCACTGCGCGCGGCGGATCGCGCGGAACAGTCGGGCGATTTCACGGCGGCAGCCGGACGCCTCGCGTGGTGCCAGCAGCTCGAGCCGACCGATGAGCCGGTGACGCGACGTCGCATGAGCGTGCTGCAGCGCAGCGGCAGCACGGCAGCAGCGCTCGCTGCATACGACGCACTCGCCGATCGTCTCCGGCGCGACTTCGACCTCGAGCCGTCCGCAGCCACGACCGCGTTGTACGTGCGGATCCGTGACGATGCAGCCGGCGAGGTCGCTGCTGCCGATGCGACGGATCTCTCTTCGCAGCGCGTGCTCGTGCTCGAACTCGCCAACCGGACCGGCGATGATCGTTTCAGTGTGCTCGGCAGCCTCGCCGCGGAGATGATCGCAACCGGACTCGCGGCATTGCCCGACCTTGTGGTGATCCCGCCGTTCGCAACTGGCGGCAGTGCGGGCGGCGCCCACGCGGCGGTGTCGGCACCCGACGGAAGTGGCGGCGGCGCGGCGTCAACGCCGCACGGACGTGAACGCGGCGC
>CAYLME010000043.1:0-23603 GCA_964384585.1 uncultured Gemmatimonadaceae bacterium
GTGCTGCAGCATGCGGAGGCCGGTGACGAGACGGCGATCGCGCTGCGCGAGGAGGCCGCGCGCGCGCTGGCCGAGCACGTCGTCGTGCTGCACGAGCGCCTCGGCCCATGGAAGACACCGCCGACGGTGGCGTTCGCCGGCGGCCTCGCACGGCCCGACGGACCGCTGCGGGCCGCGGTGGCTGGCGCCCTGCAGAAGGCCGGCATCGAGTACCGCCTCCACGAGGGGGTCATCGATGCCGCACGCGGCGCGACTCGCCTCGCGCGCACGCCGTCAGGTTCGTAGTATCCGCCGCATGACACGCTTTGCCCCGGTCAACGAACAGATGGATGAGATCCGCCGCGACGCGGTGGAGGTCATCCCCGAGGACGAACTCGCGCGCAAGCTGGAGCGCAGCGCCAGGGACGGCAGGCCGCTGCGCGTGAAGCAGGGCTTCGACCCGACGCGTCCGGACCTGCACATCGGACACGCCGTCTCACTCCGCAAGCTGCGCACGTTCCAGGAACTCGGCCACGAGGTAATCTTTGTCGTGGGCGATTACACCGCGCGCGTCGGCGACCCCACGGGTCGCAGCGAGACACGCCCGCGCCTCTCACCCGAGGAAATCGACGAGAACGCCACGACGTATGCAGCACAGGCCGGCCACATCCTGGACGTCTCGCGGGTGCGTATCGAGTACAACTCGCGCTGGCTCGCGCCGCTCGACCTGGCCGCGATCCTCGAGCTGACCGCGACGTACACCGTCGCACGCATGCTCGAGCGCGACGACTTCGCGAAGCGCTACGAGGAAGGCCGCGCGATCTCCGTCATGGAGTTCCTCTACCCGCTCATGCAGGCGTACGATTCCGTTGCGCTCGAAGCCGACGTCGAACTCGGCGGCACGGATCAGAAGTTCAACCTGCTCGTGGGGCGCACCGTGCAGGAGCGCTACGGACAGGAGCCGCAGGTCTGCCTGATCATGCCGCTGCTGCGGGGTACGGACGGGGAGCAGAAGATGTCGAAGTCGTACGGCAACTACATCGGCATTACCGAGCCTGCCGAGGAGATGTTCGGCAAGACGATGTCCGTGCCCGATTCACTGCTCGACGAGTGGATTCGACTGGCCGGCGCATGGGAGGGCGCGGAACTGCAGGAATCGCTCGCACTCGCCGCGGCAGACCCGTATCGCGCAAAGCGCGCGCTCGGCCGGCGCATCGTCGCGCTGTATCATGATGCTGCCGCAGCAGAGGGCGCTGAAGCGCATTTCGACCGGTTGTTCAAGCAGCACGCAGCGCCGGACGAGATGCCGGAGGTCACGCTGACGCTGACAGACGTCGCTCTGCGGGTGCAGGACGGCGGCGCGTGGCTGCCTGGCCTTCTCGTGGCTGCCGGTCTCGCGGGCTCCAACAGCGAGGCGATCCGGCTGATCGAGCAGGGAGCGATCAGCGTGGATGGCGCAAAGCTGACGGACCGCAACGGTCGTGTCGCGGCGAACGCGGGCGGGACAGCCGTGCTGCAGCGCGGCAAGCGGCATTTCGCGCGCGTGCACTTCGCCGAGTGACGCACTCGACGACGGCGAGCTCAATTTTCCGGGGAACGCGATGACTCAGCAGTCAGGGCGGCACACGCCGCGCCGCGTAGAGAAGCCGTGGGGTCACGAGCTGATCTGGGCCGAGACGGACCAGTACGTCGGCAAGATCCTGCATATCAAGGCAGGGCAGGCGCTCTCGTTGCAGTACCACAACACGAAGGATGAGACGATCCACGTGCTGAGCGGGACGCTGCGTTTCGTTGCCGGCCCTTCTGCCGAAACGGTCGAGGACGTCGAGCTGCGCGAGGGCGACAGCTTCCGTGTCATGCCGGGCACGGTGCATCGCATGATCGCCGTGACCGACACCGATCTGCTCGAGGCATCGACCGCGCATCTGGACGACGTCGTACGACTGGAGGACCGCTACGGCCGGAGCTGAGCCGGCGCGGCGGGCCGTCGCATGGCTCGGGCTCGGCACGAACCTGGGCGACCGCCGCGCAATGCTGCGGGACGCGCTGCGCGCGATCGCAGGGTTCGCCACGATCGAGCGCATCTCACCGGTCTTTGCGACCTCCCCGATCGGATTCAGTGCACAGCCGGACTTCTGGAACCTCGTCGTGCGGGTTCGTACGGCGCTGACACCGGAGCGGCTGCTCGAAGCGGTCAAGGAAACGGAAGTCCGACTCGGACGTACGCCGACCTTTCGGGACGGCCCGCGCGAGATCGACATCGACGTGCTGATGTACGAGGACGAAATCCGTTCGGCGGCGCCGGTTCTGCCGCACCCGCGCATGCACCAGCGCGCGTTCGTGCTGCGCCCGCTCGCCGACGTGGACCCGGACCTGCGTGACCCTCGTGACGGCCGCCGCTGGGCCGATCGGCTGGTGGAGGTGGCAGGGCAGAGAATCGAGCGCGTCGCGGACGGCGCATCACTACTGAAAGAAGAAGAATGACAGGAACCGTGGGCCGGCGCGGCCGCGCAACGACAATGAGGTTCCTCCTCGCGGGAGCAGTACTGCTCGCGGCGTGCAGCACGAACGGTGAGCGTGCGGGCGCCGACCCCGTGGACGCATCGCTCGAAGCACTGGTCGATTCTCTGCTGCCCGGCCTCGAGCGGCTCTCCGGACTGGAGCGGCGCCAGCCGTTGCAGATGGCAATGCAGAGTCGCGAAGGTGCGCGCGCCTTCATCGAGGGCCAGCTCGACAAGGAGATGCCGCCTGCGCGCATCAACGCACTGCGCAAGAGTTACGCTGCCCTCGGTCTGATGCCGGACACGCTCGACCTGCGTGCACTGCTGCTCGAGCTGTATACCGAGCAGGTGATCGGCTATTACGATCCGGCGACTGATCGGCTGTACGTCATCGACGGTGTGGACCGCGAGATGCTGCGACCCGTGCTCGTACATGAACTCGTCCACGCGCTGCAGGATCAGCATGTGAACCTCGATTCGCTGATTACCAGCCAGGCGGGCGTGGACGAGCCGGTACTCTATCTGAACGACCGGCAGACCGCGGCGCAGGCCGCGATCGAAGGCCACGCAACGCTCGTCATGCTCGCATTCCTCGCCGAGACGATGAGCGGACGTACGATCAACCCGCTCGAGCTGCCGAACCCGGCGATGCAGCTCGGATCTTCGATGCAGTCGCAGAACAGCCAGTTCCCGGTGTTCCAGCGCGCGCCCGCCATCATCCGCGAGACGATGATCTTCCCGTATGTTGCCGGTGCCGGTTTCGTGCACACCGTCTGGAAGGCGCGCGGTGCGCCGACGTTCGCAGATCTGATCCCGACATCGACCGAGCAGGTGCTGCACCCGCAGGAAGGTTACCTGGGCACCCCCGACGAGCCTACCGCGCTCGACCTGGATCTGCCCGACGGCTGGGAAGCGGTATACGGCAACGTGCTGGGCGAGTACGAGACGCGGCTCTGGCTGCGCGAGCATCTCGGCGTGAGCGCATCACGTGCATCGCAGGGATGGGACGGTGACGCGTTCCGGTTGATCGCGACAGCGCAGGGCGACACCGCGCTGGTATGGTGGTCGGTGTGGGACGACGAGGAATCCGCGCAGCGCTTCGCGGATGCCGCCGCGCGCGTGCCCGCCAACGGCGGCGCGATGCACGTGCGCCGCTCGCAGGTCGAAGGGATGCCCGCTGTTTCCGTCTCGCGACGGGTGAGCGGCGCGACGACCCTGCCCGAGCTGTCGCCGCGCATCGTTCGTTAGTCTCCTGAGTCAGTGGTTCGCCGCCCGGGCGAATTACTGACCCAGTGCGTCAGCTACGCATCCAGCCAGACGGGCCCGCCATCGGGGGCGGGCCTCGGTGCGCGTGCCTTGCCATTCGTCCCCGTCGCTCTGCGCGTACCGCCGCCCCGCCTGTTCGCACGGCGCTTGCGCTCGATCGGCACGACATCCGTCGTGTCATCCTGCGGCAACGGATAGCGGAACACCTCGCCTGCATAGTTGCGCAGTACGACCTCCCGGTTCGTGATCGACTGCACATACTCCGGCAGGATCGGAATCTTGCCGCCGCCACCGGGTGCGTCGATCACGAAGTGCGGCACACCGAGACCGCTGGTCCAGCCGCGGATCGCACGAATGATCTCGATGCCCTTCTCGATCGACGTACGGAAGTGCTCGCCGCCCGCCACCACGTCCGCCTGGTAGATGTAGTACGGCTTCACCCGGTTCTTCAGCAGCTTCTGCATCAGCACCTTCATCACGGCCGGGTCGTCATTGACACCCTTGAGCAGGACGGTCTGACAGCCGAGCGGTATGCCCGCATCGGCCAGGCGCGCAAGCGCCACCTCGGCATCGGGCGTGATCTCGGCCGGATCGTTGAAGTGCACGTTCACGTATACCGGATGATACTGCCGGATCATCTTTACAAGCTCGTTCGTCACGCGCTGCGGCAGATGACTCGGTACACGCGTGTGGATGCGGATGATCTCGATGTGCGGAATCTCGCGCAGCGTCTTGAGGAAAAACTCGATGCGCCGGTCCGACAGCAGGAACGGATCGCCGCCTGACAGGATCACGTCGCGGACTTCCGTGTGCTCGCGCAGGTATGCGAAGGCCGAGTCGAACTGGTTGAGCGGGATCTTCTCCGGATCGCCGACCTTGCGGCGTCGCGTGCAGAAGCGGCAGTACGACGCACACACCGGCGAAACCAGGAACAGCACGCGGTCCGGGTAACGATGCGTGAGGTTCGGCACGGGCGAGTCGGCATCCTCGTCCAGCGAGTCCACGATGCCGTCCACGATCTCGTTCTCGGCCGCTGTCGGTACGTACTGCCGCCAGAACGCATCGCCGGGCGTCCTGATCTTTGCGAGCGCGGCTGGCGTGATGCGCAGGTTGAACCGGTCGATTGCCTTCTGCACGGCCTCACGGTCGATGTTCTCCGCACCAAAACGCTCCACCAGCTCATCGACCGTCGTGACGCTCTGTCGCAGGATCTCCTGCCAGCTCTCCATTGCACCCGTCCGGGTCATAGAACGCGTCTGGCGAGGATCACACGATCATCGCCGTCGGCGTAGAAATCAGGTATGCGCGCGACCTCGGTGAAGCCGCGACGTTCGTAGAACGCCCGTGTGCTTGCGTAGAGCGGCTGCCCGGACGTTTCGACGAGGATCAGCCGTGCGCGGCCACTCAGCCGGCGCTCGACCTCGTCGATCAGCAGCGAGCCGACGCCGCCGCGCTGAAACGCGGGGGCGACGGCAATCCAGTAGATGTCCCACGTCCCGAGCGTACAGGGCGTCGGCCCGTAGATGATGTAGCCGGCGAGGGAGCCGTCGCCGGCGAGCGCGGCATGACCGCTGTAGTCGGCGTCGGGCGCAGCGCAGCAGGCATCGAACACTTCGAGCGCCACGGCGACCTCGTCGATCCGGAAGTAGCCGGTATCGACGAGCAGTCGCTCGAGCCCGGCCCGATGATCCGGTCGCAGTGCGGCGATGCGTACGGCGGATGTGACGCGTGCGCTCATGCGTGCACCGTCGCAAGCGCGTCGTCCAGGATGCGTGCGACCAGGTCGGTGAACGTCCACCCGGCGGCTGCTGCCATGCGCGCGAGTCCGGCCGACGGCGCCAGGTCGGCGTTCGGATTCACGTCGAGTACGTGCAGCACACCGTCCACGTCGGCGCGCAGGTCCACGCGCCCGTAGCCGCTGCCGGCCACCGTGCGCCATGCGCTGCCGGCCGTGCCGAGCGCCTGCGCAGCAAGTGCCGAATCGATGCGCGCCGGACACATCACGCGCGTACCGATGTCTTCGGCGGAGCCGGCATGCCACTTCGCTGCATAGCCGACCACGCCGGAGAGCCCGGCCGGCATCGCGCTATAGTCGATCTCCGCGATCGGCAGGGCGGTGTCGCCGACGAACCCCACGATCAGTTCGATGCCATCGACGAACTGCTGAACGATCAGCGGCGCGTGCGCGCGCGCGCGCTCCAGTGCTCGCGTGAGCTCGTCCGCGTCGCGAGCGACGGCGCTGCTGTCGATACCGATGCCTGCATCCTCGCCCGCGGGCTTCACGATCGCCGGGTAGTGCGCCCAGTCGGCAGCGGCGTCGAATGCAGGGGTAACGAGTGTCCACCGGGGCACCGGCACACGTTCCCGCAGCAGAGCGTTCACCGCGTCCTTTCGACGCGCGAGCGCGAGCGCACCAGGAGATGTGCCGGTGAACGGTCGCCCGGTGTCTGCGATCGCACGCGCCGCGTCGGCCTCCATTGCGGCGTCGCCGTTGATACCTTCGCACAGGTTGAACACAGCATCTGCGTCACACGCGGAAAGCGCACGCACGAGGTCGCCGACGGACACAACGCGGATATGCACGCAATCGAGATCGAGTGCGGTGAGCGCCGCGCACACGGCGTGCACGGTTTCGAGTACGCCGGCGACGTCGGCTGCCGCAGCGGGTGCCCCGGCATGCGCGTCGTATGCAATGGCCACTCTCACCGGGTCCGCCCCAGGCGCCGGAGCGCGATGTCCAGCACAGTGAGGATGAGCGTGTCGTAGTCCATGCCGCCCGCGCGGGCGGCCTTCGGGAAACAGGAGTTCTGGCGCGGGTCGGGCAGAATACCGGGCAAGGGATTGATCTCGAGCACATGCGGCTGGCCCGCGTCATCCAGTCGCACGTCCACTCGTCCCCAGTCACGGCAGCCGAGCGCGTGATATGCGCGCAGCGCCGCGTCGACGATCGCACGGGTGAGCGCCGCATCGGTGTCCGTGGGACAGACGAAGATCCCGAGCGGATTGTCAGGGACGTCCCAGACCCACTTCGCTTCCCAGCCGTAGATCGGCACCGCACCCGCGGGCAGGGCCGCGAGCGCGATCTCGACGAGCGGCAGCGCGTGTGCCTCGACGCCGTTGCCGAGCACGGCAACCGTGAACTCGCGACCGGTCAGGAAGCGCTCGACCAGGGCCGGCTGCGCGTAGCGCGCGTGCAGCTCGTGCACATGCGCCTCGAGGTCGGCTGCGGTCGTGCAGAGCGACGCCTCGCTGATGCCCATGCTGGAGCCCTCGTGCACGGGCTTCACGAACCACGGGCCGCTGCCCGGCGCCGTGAAGGGGGCGCCCGGTTCCGCCACGCACCAGTCCGGCGTGGGTACGCCAGCGGCATGGAATACCTGCTTCGCGCGCGCCTTGTGATGCGCGAGCGTCAGGGCCAGCGGGTCGCTGGCCGTATAGGGGATACCGTAGAACTCGCAGATCGCCGGGACGTGGGCTTCCCGGTTCGGGCCGTGCAGTCCTTCGGCGATGTTGAAGACGATGTCTGGCCGGGCCTCATGCAGACGCGCGGGAAAGCTGGAGTCGGCCTCGAGGCGGAGCACCGTTCCGGCACGCGCGAGCGCGGCCTCTACGGCGTCGATCGTGGCGGGGTCGTCCCACTCCGCATAGCGGTCGTGGGCGTTTCGACTTGGGGGTTCGTCTTCCCCTTCCGGGGCGTCCTCGGTTGGCTTCTGATTGAACGCGAAGCCGATGCGCAGCTGCTGCACGCTACCCCTATGAAAAAGCGCGTTTCGCCCGACGGCGGAAACGCGACTGTCACGCACTGCTCAGTGATGTCCGGCGCACATGCACCGATATCGTATATAATGGACGACCGCGCCGTTCGTAAGGGGGACGTTTTGCACCGACCGGCAGCGTCGGTTTCTTGCCCGTCCCGCGCGCATTGCCCTACCTTGCCGCGAGCAAGGAGCTGCCCTTGATCCGTCTCGAACTCGCCCTCCCGCCAGAAGGCTGCCACGTCTGTATCGACGCCGGCCTGCTGGAGACCATCGCGTCCTCGATCCTCGAGGTCGTGCCGGCGGCGCACTACGGTATCGTTGCCGACAGTAACGTCGCGGATACGTACGCCTGGCCCCTCGCCACGGCCCTGCGCGAGGAGAACGTGCGCGCGGATGTGGTGCAGTTTCCGGCGGGTGAGGCGCACAAGTCACGCGAGACGTGGGCCGAGTTGACGGACGCGCTGCTGGCGCGGCGCGTGGGTCGCGATGGGTGCATCATCGCGCTCGGCGGCGGCGTCGCGTGCGACCTGGGCGGTTTCGTTGCGGCGACGTACATGCGTGGCCTGCCGTGCGTGCAGGTGCCCACGTCGCTGCTCGCGATGATCGACGCATCGATCGGCGGCAAGACGGCGGTTGACGTACCGGCCGGCAAGAACCTGGTCGGCGCGTTCCTGCAGCCGCGACTCGTCGCGATCGATCCGCTGGCGTTGCGTACGCTGCCGGAGCGCGAGCTTCGCGGCGGGCTGGCCGAAGCGGCGAAGCACGGCGCGATTGCGGACGCCGAGTACCTGCGCTGGATCGGCGCGAGCACGAGTGCGCTGCTGGCGCGCGAGCCGACATCGCTCGCACACCTGATCCGGCGCTCGGTGGAGATCAAGGCGGCCGTGGTGCAGGCGGATCCGCTCGAGCGTGGTGTCCGCGCCATCCTGAACTTCGGGCACACGGTCGCGCATGCGATCGAGTCGTTGTCGGCCTATGCCGTCCCGCACGGCTACGCGGTGGCGATCGGCATGACCGCGGAAGCCGAGATCGGCGAGGCGGCCGAAGTGACGGAGCCCGGCACGGCTGACGAGCTGCGTACCATCCTGCAGGCGCTGGGGCTGCCCACGGCGCTCCCGGCCGGCCTCGCGCCCGCGGACATCCTCAGTGCCGCCGCGACTGACAAGAAGGCGCGCGCCGCCCGTATCCGCTACGCGCTGCTCAGCGAGACCGGCTCCACGGCAACGGATCGTGCGGGGTCACACACCATTGCTATCGACGACGCCAGCGCGCTGCGCGCTCTGAGCCGCTGTCAGCCCCGGGAACGACGCGACGCCGGCGTTTGACTGCCGTGCGCGGCGTTCGCTATCTTCGGCGCCGTGACGGCATGCAGGCGGACGGCGACGGTGAGCCCCTCATGGGCGGCTCTGGAGGCGTGATGGCGCTCGACCAGCGTTTCGCTGGCCAGACGGTCGCTGGCGTCCTCGAGGCGCAGGCCGCCGAGAATCCGGACCGCGTCTTCCTCATCGCCGGTGACCGCCGGTTCACCTACGCCCAGGTCAATGCCCGCTCGACTGCGCTGGCCGCCGCGCTCACGGAGCTCGGTGTCGAGCGCGGCGACCGCATCGCCGTCGACCTGCCCAACTGGCCCGAGTTCGTCGTCTCCGTTTTTGCGGCCGCCAAGCTCGGCGCCGTGATCGTCCCGCTCAACCCCCGCTATACCGTACCGGAGCTGCAGTACATGCTGCGGCATTCCGAAGCCACGGTCGTGATCAGTGCCGAGGATTTCGGCGGGACCGACTATCTGCAGCTGTTCGAAGGCTTCCTCACGTCGCTCCCGGAGCTGCAGTACCTGGTCACGGTGGGCGAGGAGGACCTCTGGTACGACGACCGGATCTACCAGTTCGAGGACCTGGTCTCGAGCGGCGAGTCCGGCACGGAAGTGACGACGCCCGCGATCGACCCGGCACAGGACACGTTCGCGATCCTGTACACGTCCGGCACGATGGGCAAGCCAAAGGGTGTCGCGCTGACGCACGAGAATCTGGTCAGGACCTCGGCGTTGACCGTCGATGCGATAGCTCTCTCGGCGGACGATGTCGTGTTCGGTGTGACGACCGTGTTTCACGTCTTCGGCCTGGGCCCCGGCATCCTCGGCACGGCCATGGCCGGCGCATCGCTCGTGATGCAGGAGCAGTTCCTGCCCGATGAGGCGCTCCACCTGATCGAGCAGCATCGTGTCACGGTGCACTACGGCGTGCCCACGGTGTATGTAACGGAGATGCGCGAGCTGGACGTCACCGAGGCGGATGTCTCGTCGTTGCGGGTTGGCGTCGTCGCGGGCGCGCCGATCGGTGACGAGGTGGTGCAGCGCATCCGCGATGCCCTCTGTCCGAACCTGCACGTCGCCTATTCGCTGACGGAGACGAGTTCGACGGTCGCGATGACGCGCCCCGAGGATCCGCTCGACAAGAAGCTGTTCACCGTGGGGCGCCCACTGCCCGACGCCGAGATCCGTGTCCTCGACCTGGACGGCACGATCCTGCCGAGCGAGAGCCTCGGCGAGATCGCGGTGCGCGGCCCCGGTATCATGAAGGGCTATTACCGACAGCCGGGCGAGACCGCACAGGTGTTCGACGAGGAGGGCTACTTCCTCACCGGTGACCTCGGCATGATCGACGAGGACGGCTTCGTGCACATCGTCGGACGACGCAAGGAGCTGATCATCCGCGGCGGCTTCAACGTGTATCCGCGCGAAGTGGAGGATCGGCTGCACGCGCATCCGGCCGTACTCGACGTCGCGGTGGTCGGTCTGCCGCACGACGTGCTGGGCGAAGTCGTGTGCGCGTGCGTGGTGCCCGTCGAAGGTGCGATCGTGACGGGCGAAGAAATCAAGGAATGGTGCCGCGGTACGCTCGCGGACTACAAGGTGCCGGACCTCGTCCGGTTCTTCGACTCCTTCCCGTTGACTGGCAGCGGCAAGGTTCGCCGTGTCGAACTGGCCCGCATGGTCAGCGCGGAGGAGTCGAGCCGCAGGCCCTGAAGGGCCTGACGGCGGCCCGCGTCCTGCGGGCACAACGCGCGTGCGTCGGGGTGACGCACGCATAACAGAATTGCGACGCCTCCTTCGGCTCGTCTCGCGACGATGACCGGAGAGCCGCGCGCTGCCGGACGATGTGTCCGCCGGCCCGTCGCTCTCCCGCAGCCGCCGCGAGCAGAGGAAGGGGGCGCGCCGACTGCGCGCGAAATCGCGCGCCAGGGGAATCAGGTATTCACATGGCCGCACAGTTCGCACGGGCGCCCCACCAGGGACGCACCGGCCCGTTGTCCAACCTGCCGCACGCCGCCCTGCTCATCGACTTCGACAACGTCACGATGGGCATTCGCAGCGACCTCACGAAGGAGCTGAAGAACCTCCTCAACAGTGACATCATCAAGGGGAAAGTCGCGGTGCAGCGCGCCTATGCAGACTGGCGCCGCTACCCGCAGTACATCGTCCCCCTGGCCGAGAGCTCGGTCGACCTGATCTTTGCGCCCGCATACGGCAGTGCAAAGAAGAATGCGACCGACATCCGTCTCGCGATCGATGCACTCGAGCTGGTCTTCGTCCGTCCCGAGATCGGCACCTTCATTCTTCTCTCCGGCGACTCCGACTTCAGCAGCCTCGTGCTCAAGCTGAAGGAGTACGGCAAGTACGTGATCGGCGTCGGCATCCGCGAGTCCGCCAGCGACCTGCTCGTGCAGAACTGCGACGAGTACTACTCGTACTCCGCACTGACGGGCCTCACGCGCGCCGGTGACGAGGCGCCGGTAGTGAGCGAGGATCCCTGGGAGCTCGTCGAACTCGCGATCAGGCAGATGACCGAGAACGACGACGTGATGCGCTCCGACCGCCTGAAGCAGGTGCTGCTCGAGCTCGACTCAAACTTCGACGAGAAGACACTCGGCTTCACCAAGTTCAACAAGTTCCTCCAGGAAGCAGCAAACCGTGGCGTGCTCTCGCTGCGCAAGCAGGAGAACGGCCAGTTCGAGATCGCGCCCGGGGACGGCACACCCGCTGGTGGCGAAGAGGAGGAACAGCGGACGCGCAGGCGGCGTGGCGGGCGTGGACGTCGCGGCCGCGAGGAGCGTGAGCCCACGGCAGAGACTGCCGCTGTTGCGGCCGCGGCAGAGCCGAAGGCGGCCGCGAAGCCCGCGGAAGCCGCAGCGAAGCCGGAGGAAGCCGCAGCGAAGCCGGCAGAGCCCGTGGCGCGTGCCGAGGCGCCTGCCAGGGAGGCGCGCGCCGACGTCGCGCCCGCGGCAAAGCCGGCTGACCGACCGGCACGGGAAGAGAAGAAGGCACCCGCGAAGCCGCCGGAGGCCGAGCGTGTCGCGCCCGTCGGCAACGATCTCGACGCGGCCTTCGCGCTGTTGCGACGGGCGACGCAGGACGCGCAGCGCCAGGCGAACGGTGGCTCCGCGCGCGATTCCGACGTGAAGCGTCGCCTGCTGGAGCTCGATCCCGAGTGGGATGAGTCCAATCTCGGCTTCAGCAAGTTCAGTCGTTTCCTGCGGCGCGCGCACGACGAGGATGTCGTGACCCTGCGCCGGCTCGACAACGGCAACTACGAGGTAACCGCCGGTGTGGTGGACGTGGCCGACGCGCCGCGCGGCCGTCGCGGGCGCAGTGGCGCACGTGCGGCTGCGGAGGTACCGGCGCGCCCGGCGCGTGAGGAAACGGCTGCTGTGACGACGACACCGTCTGCTGCGCCGGCGCAGGGCAACGGCGGTGCGAAGCAGAAGCCGGCGGAGCCGGCAACGCGCGAGTCCGCAGGTGCAGCAGAGCCGGCGGCAAGGACGGAGCGCCCGGCGGCCGCGGCTGCTGCCGGGAGTCGCCCTGCGACCGATGCCAGCATGCAGTCGTCGATGTTCGAGGAGACGGCCGGCCCGAAGTCGCCGCGTCCGCCGCAGGCGATCGGTCTGCGACGTGGCTCGCGCAGCCGTGGCGGTGCGCCGTCCGGTCCGCCGCCGCTGTTCGAAGGGCAGACGGCTGGCGCGAAGGCGGCACCGGCGGCCCGGGAGCAGTCTGGCGAGCCTGCCGCAACCGGGACACCGGGCACGACCGTACCCGTCGCCCGCACACCGGCATGGTTCCCGACGGAGCAGGCGGCGATGCTCAACCATCTCTCGGCCTACAAGGGCGTTGGCAGAAAGACCGCCGAACAGCTCCTCGAAGCGTTCGGCGTCGACGGGGTCTATGCTGCGCTGAGCGGTCAGCAGAAGCGCGTGCGCGATCTCCTCGGCCAGCGCCGTGGTGATACGCTCCTCGCCGCGTTCGACGCGGAGCGCGCTGCGAACGGCTCGGCCGCGCCCGCTGCAGGCGCAGCACAGCCGGCGACGAAGGCGGCAGCGAAGAAATCGGCCGCGAAAAAGGCTGCGGCGAAGAAGGGCGGCGCGAGCGCAAAGCCTCCTGCGCGGAAGACCGCGTCGAAAGCTGCGGGCAGCGCCGCGACCGGCGGGCAGCCATCCGGCAGCGATACACCGGCAAAGAAGTCCGCGCGCAAGACCGCACGCAAATCGGGCCGCGGCGGGACCAGATCGCCGACGAAGTGACGCACCGCAGTACAGACGCGCTCCCGCTGCCGCACTCGTTCTATGCGCGCGGCGCGGAGCGCGTCGCGCGTGCGCTGCTGGGTCAGGTGGTCGTTTCGACGATCGGCGGCGCGCGTACGGTCGGACGAATCGTCGAGGCCGAGGCGTATGTCGGGCCGCACGATCATGCATCGCATGCGGCGGAGCGCGTCGGGCGCACCATGCGCAACGACGCGATGTTCGGATCCCCCGGTATCGCGTACGTCTACCGCATCTACGGTGTGCACTGGTGTCTGAACGTCGTGACCGACCGCGCCGGGTACCCGGCGGCCGTCCTGATTCGTGCACTGGAACCGCTCGAAGGGCAGGACGTGATGCGCGCGCGACGCTCGGTCGTGCGCAGCGAGCGCGACCTGTGTAGCGGGCCCGGCAAACTCGCACAGGCGCTCGGTATCACAGGTTCACTGAACGCCCACTCGCTCGACGCGGCGCCACTCTGCATCGTTGGAGGTCCTCGCGTGCCCGCGCGTCGCGTGGTCACGTGCACGCGCGTTGGTGTGACACGCGCACACGACTGGCCACTCCGCTTCTACGAGCGCGGCAATCCGCACGTATCGCGATGGTGAACCGTGTGCTGTTCGCTCGGCACGCGTCCTGCACCCCTCTGCCGGGATGATTCTCGCAGCAAGAAGGAGGCAGTACATGTCAACCGTTCCCGGACCCCGCCCCGATGGCCCGCTGCCGCGTCCCGGCGCCCCCGAGCGACGGGAAGCACCGCACGAGCCGGAGCCGGATCGGCGCGAGACCGCGCCCGCGCGCGAGGCACCGGAATGGATGCCGGAGCCGTACGATCCGGAACGGGAGGTCGAACCCGCCCGCGAACCGGCAGCAGTGCCGTAGCAGGTGCTCGGCGATGCAATCCATCCGGCGCGGCCATCCGCCGCCGGTTACAGAGGCCCCCGGGAGGGGGCCTCTCTCGTTGCAGGCGGGCCACGTGGGTCGCTGAGGCACTTTGTCCTCGGTGGACACGCTCTGACCCGTCTCCTACATTGGCCGCGGATTTTTCGGGCCGCCGTTCTCAGGCCATCCAGGGAGCAGTGACGTGAACATCTATGTGTGCATCAAGCGCGTTCCGGACACGGAAGCGCGCATCAAGGTGAGCGGCGCGGCGATCGATGCTGCGGGCGTCAAGCACGTGATCAGCCCGTATGACGAGTTCGCGCTGGAGGCCGCACTGCGTCTGAAGGAATCGACCGGTGCGGGAGAGGTCGTCGTCGTGAGCGTGGGCGATGCGAGTTCGGGCGAACAGCTGCGTACCGCGCTCGCAATGGGTGCCGACCGGGGCGTGCTGCTCAAGGGCGAGGTTACGGTGGACGGGCTGGCTACGGCGAAGGCGCTCGCCGCCGAGCTGAAGGCTGCGTCGGCGGATCTCGTGCTGTTCGGCATGAAGGGCGTCGATTACGACCAGCAGCAGGTCGGCCCGATGGTCGCCGGGCTGCTGGACCTGCCGTGCATCAGCGTCGTGTCGGAGATGCAGGTCGAGGGCAGCAGCGTCGTCGCACATCGCGAAATCGAGGGCGGCGTGGAGGTCGTCGAAGCGCCGCTACCGGCCGTGGTCACGATCACGAAAGGCAAGGACGAGCCGCGCTATCCGTCGCTGAAGGGCATCATGGCGGCGAAGAAGAAGCCGCTCGAGGAGAAGGAAGCGCAGCTTGGTGAGAGCCGGCTGACCGTTACATCGATGACGCCGCCGCCGGACCGGCCGCCGGGTCGCATCGTGGGTACGGGTGTGGACGCAGTGCCGGAACTGGTCCGACTGCTGCGCGAAGAAGCCAAGGTCCTGTAGGGGAACGATGTCAAAGATCCTGGCAGTCGTGGAGCAGCGCGATGGCGCGCTGCGCAAGATATCGAACGAGGTGGTCGGCGCGGCGCGTACGATCGCTGACGCGGTGGGTGCCGAGGTGCACGCGGTGCTGATCGGCCCCGCGGGTGTGGCCGGCAGTGCCGGTGAGCTCGGTCGTTACGGTGCCGACTGGGTGCTCGTCGTCGAGAACGACGCACTCGCGAACTACTCACCGGACGTTGCGGCCGCGACGATTGCGGCGCAGGCCGCAGGCGACACTTTCGCGGTCGTGTTCGCAGCGAGCGCACAGGGGCGCGATCTCGCGCCGCGCGTCGCTGCAAAGCTGGATGTGCCGCTGGCCGCGGACGTGACGGCCATCGACGCGAGCGGTGACGAGCTGAAGGTGACACGCCCCGTTTACTCGGGTCGCGCGTTCGCTACCATCGCATTCAGCGGAGGGCCTCGCCTGATCTCGATTCGGCCGAACGTGTTCCGCGTCGGTGAGAACGCGAAGGGCGGTACGGTCGAGAAGATCGAGCCCGCACTCGATCCGTCGCAGGCACGCGTGAAGGTTCGCGAGGTCAAGGCCGCATCGGGGGACAGGCCGGACGTCGGGGAAGCGGCAATCGTCGTGGCCGGCGGCCGCGGCATGAAGGGGCCGGAGTCGTGGAACCTGCTCGAGGATCTGCGCGACGCGCTCGGCATGCAGTCCGCACTCGGCGCTTCGCGCGCCGTGGTGGACGCCGGCTGGCGGCCGCACGCCGAACAGGTCGGGCAGACGGGCAAGACCGTCTCGCCGCAGCTCTACTTCGCTGTCGGCATCTCGGGCGCCATGCAGCACCTGGCCGGCATGCGCAGCGCGGGCACGATCGTGGCCATCAACAAGGATGCAGATGCGCCGATCTTCAAGGTCGCGGATTACGGCATCGTCGGTGACGCGCACGAGGTATTGCCGAAGCTGACAGAAGCGATCAGGTCGGCCTGACGTCTGCGGTCGAGTAAAATGAATGAGCGCGCGGCAGTGGTGGCCGCGCGCTCATTTTTTTCGCCTCGGAGATCACGGAGCACACGAGGCAGCGACGCGAGCTGCTAGGGTGCTGGCGCGCCGAAGCGGGCGCGGATCAGGCGCGTTGGTAGACCGTCCTGGACCGTCACGATGAAGAAGTGATCGTAGGCTTCATCAGGAAGCTCGCCGATGTCGTCGGGGCCGCCGAGTGCGGCGATTGTCGGGCCGAGCGTGTTGCTGTGGCCCACGATCACGACCAGCCCGCCGGGGTGTTCGGTGCGTGCGCGTTCGGCGACGGTCTCGATGTAGGGAGGCGCGTCGCGACCGGTGCTCACGATGGTGAGCTCGACACCTGCCGCGTCTGCCAGCGGCTGCGCGGTCGTGCGGGTACGCTCGTACGGTGTCGAGTAGATCGCATCGACGTGAGCGTCGCCGAGTGCGGCGAGGAGTGCCTGTGCGCGCGCACGGCCCGCATCCGACAGCGGCGGGTCGTTCGCCGGCTCAGTCGCTTTCTCACCATGGCGAACCAGCACGATGGTCGTCGCCGGCGACGCTTCGGTGGCGCCGTTCCCGGCATCGCCCGGGCCACGCGCGGGCGCACATGCTGTCAGCGCGAGGATGGCCCAGCAGACTGCTGCACGTGCTACCATGGCTGTTCTTTCCCTCCGACAGGCATAACGGACGTTCCCGCGGGAGACCTACAGTCGCAGCCGGCCGGGAGCAAGCGCGGTGCGGCCCGTGGATCGGTTCCGCGGCCTACCGCGTTGAAGTCCGCACCATGGGTCGGGAGCCGAAGCGGGAGGAGGAGGAGCCGTGACGCACGGCTCCTCCGATCCGCGGCCTACATGCGCCGATAGCTCGGGCCACTGCCGCCCTCGCGTGGCGTCCAGCGCGGGCCGATCACATCCGTCGCCTTGCAGTCGATGCAGTTGGGTGCGTTGACGATCAGTTTCTCGCCGTCGCGCTCATAAACGCCTGCCGGGCACATGTGCACATACATCTCCGCGACATCAGCCGGGACGTCCTGCCCGACAATCAGGTGGGACGGGATGTCGTCACGCGTTGCATTGCCCGCCTTGAACACCGCATCGAGCTTGCTGACCGCGAGCGGCGAGTCCGGCATCTGCGACGGCGCCTGCACGGTGCGCGGGTGCGCTGCATCGGTCTCGCTTTCGATGAATCCGCCGGGGAAGGCGCCGCCGGTAAGCGTCATGAGCGCGGCCTTCGCACCGCCCATGTAGAAGCCGTCCTTGAAGGCGAGGCGCATGTTGCGGCGCGCGTAGAGGTCGCTGCGGATGTTGCTGGCATGGACCAGTTCGTCGTAGCGCCTGAGCGTCGCGCTCGACGTGTCGCCGTTCTTCAGCGCATTGAAGATCGCTTCCGCCGCGAAGATGCCCGACTGCATCGCGTAGTGGATGCCCTTGAGCGATGCGACCTCGACGAAGCCCGCCGAATCGCCGAGCACGACCGCGCCGCTGGCGTGACGTCGCTCGGGCAGCGCATGGAAGCCACCCTCCGGAATCGTCTTCGCGCCCCACTCGACCAGCTCGCCGCCCTCCAGGTACTCACGGAAGAACGGGTGCGCCTTCATCTGCTGCAGCAGCACGTGCACGTCGAGGTTCGCGTTGCCATAGTCGAGCCCCGCCACCAGGCCGATTGCGACGACGTTCGGCTCGAGCGGATACATGAAGCTGCCGCCGAACGTGTCGCCCGGCAGCGGCCAGCCGAGCGTGTGCACGATCGCATCGAGCGGCTTCTTCGTCTCCCAGATCTCCTTCACACCGAGTGCAAAGATCTGCGGGTTCGCCGAACGGATGTTCTGCCACTCGAAGAACGCCTGCGCGAGCGTACCGCGTGTTCCTTCGGAGAGCGCGGTGACCTTTGCGGTGATGTCGGTCGGTGGCTCGTAGCGTGACCCCTGTGCGCCGTCGCGATCGAGGCCGGTCGGCTCCGTGCGCACGCCGCGGACCGTATCACCATCGACGAGCAGTGAAGCGGCAGGGAAGCCCGTGAAGACGTTGACGCCGAGACCCTCGGCCTGCTCGCCGAGCCAGCGCACGATCTCGCATATCGACGCGATGTGATTGCCGTGGTTCTGCATGGTCGGCGGCGTCGGGATTCGGATCGCGCGCGACTGCGTGAGCAGCATCACACGCTCCTGCGAAACCGGCCCCCGCAGCGGCAGCTGGTCGTAGGGCAGGTCAGGGAACAGCGTGCGGAACGGCGCAGGGTTCACGACTGCACCCGAGAGGTTGTGTTCACCGAGTGCGCCGGCCTTCTCGAGCACGGCGATCTCGATGTCGCCGATGCCGCCGCCGTTCTCGTTGTCCTGCTTCACGAGCTGGGCGAGCCGGATCGCGCCGGCGAGGCCGGCCGGCCCGGCACCGACGAACACGACGTCCATCTCGACAGCCTCGGCATCCGGCTGCTCGTTCAGAATCAACCGGTCGAGCGGCAGGGCCGGCTGGTGCTGCGCCGGCACGATCCGCTTGTGCTCCGCCATGTGGCTTCCCCTGTTCAGTTCACGAGCGAGAGCGTCTCACGCATGCGCGCGATTCGCCGTCAGTTCACGTAGCTGCCTGATTCCTGTGCGTCATCTGCGGCTGCCAGCAGCACTGCGTGTGCCGTGGTGCCAGCCTCCATGACCTCGACGTCCTCCGGCACGATGAGCAGCGCGTCGGCTCGCGTTGCACCCGTGAGCACGCCGGAGCCCTGGGGTCCCGTCAGCCGTGCGCGCGGCAGGCCATCATCGCCGGCCGGCTCCAGCCGCACGCGCAGGAAGCGCACGAGCCCCGGGTTCGCGCGCACCCGCTCGGCGACACGCACCGTCACGATGCGCGGCATGTGAGCGCTTCGCCCCTGCATCCGTCTCAGCGCCGGCTTCACGAACAGCTCGCATGTCACCAGCGCCGACACCGGGTTGCCCGGCAGGCTGAAGACCGCGAGCGGAGCAGCATTGTCGCGCGGGATCGTGCCGAACGCCAGCGGACTGCCGGGCCGGACGCGTGCGCGCCAGAACGCGAGTCGGAACCCACGCCGCTCGAGCGCATCCTTGACCAGGTCATGCTCACCCATGCTCGCACCCGCACTGATGACGAGTGCGTCGGCATCGGCGTCCAGCGCACGGCCGATGCGTTCGTCGAGCGCATCGATCGTGTCCGCTGCGATGCCGAGTCGCAGTGGCCGGGCGCCTGCCGCACGGACCATGGCCGAGAGCATTGGCCCGTTCGAGTTCGCGATGCGACGTCCTGCCAGCACCTCGTCGAAGGCGTCGAGTTCGACGATCTCATCACCGGTCGAGAGGACCGCCACGAGGGGCCGGCGATAGACGCGTACCCGTGCGGCACCGACCATCGCCAGCACGCCGATCTCGGCAGCCCTGATCGCACGCCCGGCTTCCACCGCCACGTCGCCTGTCCGCAGGTCTTCCGCGCGCGGGCGAATGTTGCGCCCGGCATCGTCTGCGCGCAGCACCAGGATGCGATCGCCTTCGCGCCGCGTGTGCTCGAGGCGGACCACGCTGTCTGCCCCCTGGGGCACCGCCGCGCCGGTCATGATACGGATCGCCTGACCAGTGCCGACGCTGCGTGCCGCGAACGCACCCGCAGGTACGTCCTCGATCATGTGCAGCATGCGCGGAGCGTCCGGCCGTGCGCCCTCGATATCCGCGGCGCGCACGGCATAGCCGTCCATGCCGCTGTTGTCCCATGCAGGCTGATCGATGGGCGAGTGCACGCTTTCCGCCAACACGCGACCGGCGCACTCCTCCAGCGCGAGCTCCTCCGTGCCGAGCGGCCGGATCGCTGCGAGCACGCGTGCGAGCGCCTCGTTCGCATCGATCCAGTCCGCCGGTCGCCCAGTCATCCGGCCGCAGCGAGGCGTTCCGCATGATCGCGGTCCTCGCGGGTATTGATGTTCATGAACAGCCGCTCCGGATCGCCGAACGCCGCCACTTCGTCGGCGGCGAGCACACCGACACGAACCTCGTCATGGAAGCCGATCACGCGCATGTCGTCGCGCGCGACCGCGCGCTCGATCGGTACGATGCAGCGTGTCGAGTACCATGCGCAGAGGGGCTCCATGCCGCGCCTGCTGGTGCTCGCAGGCAGCACCGCATCCAGGCTCTGCTCGCGCGCCTGCTGTTCCAGCCGGCGCAACAGTGCGACGGACGGGAACGGCATGTCACACGCGAGCACGAGGACGCCGTCGCAGCCGCGCTCACGCGTGTACAGAAGTGCCGCGTGTATGCCGGCGACCGCGCCTGCACCTTCGAGCACGTCAGCCCGGACGGGCAGCCCGAGCGACGCGTACGCGTCGACGTCATTGGCAATCACGACCTGCTCGTCGCTCGCCTCGCGCAGTGCGTCCAGCACCCGATCGATCAGTCGTGTGCCGGCCACGCTCACGAACGACTTGGGCTCGCCGTAGCGCACCGACCTGCCGCCCGCGATCGCGGCACCGCACGTTCTGCTCACCGCGCGCCCCACACGTATGCGTCGCGCGCGGCCGCGCGCGCGACGATCGGTATACCGGCGTCGGCCGCGATCTCGATAGCGAGCGTCGTCGGAAGCGAGCGCGTCGCGATCCAAGCGACGTCGGCCGCCGCCGCCTTGCGCGCGATCTCGCCGCTTACGCGCGCGCTCACTACGAGGCCGAGCGAAGGCGTGTCCGTGTCGATCAGAAGGGCTCCACCGAGAACCTTGTCCACGGCATTGTGTCGGCCCACGTCCGTCTGGATGTGCAGCAGCCGCTCGCCGTCGCTCAAGGCAGCGACGTGCACCCCCCCGGACGGATGTCGCTGGTCGCCAGCGCGAAACAGCTCGCGCATCATTTCGTGCAATGCTTCCGGCGGCGGCGGCGACGGCCGCGGCCGGCGAACATGGCTGAACGTTTCGTGCGCCGCCGCAGGCCGCAGGTGCGCATCCAGCACGATCGTGTCGCCCTGGTCGCTCACGTCGATCGCAGCCACACGTCGGCCGCTCAGCAGTCCTTCCGCGAGGAGCCGGCCGGCCGCTAGCGCGTGCAGTGCGCTCGGCGTGCAGGTGCCTTCGAAGGTTCGCTCACCGCCGAGCTCGAGGAGGAAGCGTCGCTCTTCGACTGCGTACTCGGAACTCATGGAGCCGAATATACCGAACCGCGCCGGCGGCTGCATTCAGGCAGGGAAGACACGGAGCGCCGTTGCCTTCAGGTAGGCGGTGAGGGAGATGCCGGTCGCGACGCCAAGCGCGTCCGCGCTGCCGCGCGTCAGTACCGCGGTGAATGGCGCGCCGCCCAGCAGCCGCACGCGCACCAGGCCGCCCGTCGGCACGATGGAGTGAACGATGACCGGCAACCGGTTGACCGCACTGGTCGGCGCGTCCTCGTCTGCCGGACCCAGGGTGATGTCCTCGGGACGGTATGCGACGTGGACGCGCGCGCCTGTGGCAGGCTGGCCGTACCCCTCCGCGATGCGGCCGCTCAGCGTTGCGCCACCGGCCAGGCGCACGCGCACCAGGCCGCCCGCTTCGCTCGCGTCGACGACGCCGTCCAGCAGCAGCTCCGCGCCCGTGAACGCGGCAATGAACGATGTCGCTGGTGCGGCCACCAGCTCGGCGGGCGTTGCTGACTGCGTGATGCTGCCCGCCTCGAGCACCGCCACGTGATCGGCCAGCGCGAACGCCTCGGCCGCATCGTGCGTAACGACGATCGCAGCGCGCGCGTGGGCGCGCACGAGGTGTTCGAGATCCTCGCGGAAGCGACGCTGGGCGGTGACATCGAGGTTGGCCGTGGGCTCGTCGAGCAGCAGCACGTCGGGGCGCAGCACGAGCGCCCGTGCGAGCGCCACGCGCTGTGCTTCACCACCGGACAGTGAATCGATCGAACGATCCGCGAACTGCGCCAGGCCGAGTGCCTCGAGCACCGGCGCCACCGCGTCACGGACTGCATTGCGCGACATGCTGCGCGCGCGCAGCCCATACGCAACGTTCGCGCGCACCGTGCCGCGGAAGAGCCACGGTCGCTGGAACACACCTGCGATACGACGTCGCGCGTCGCTGTCCTGCGGGCCGACCTGGCGCCCGTCGAGCAGCACGCGTCCGCTGTCCGCCTCCTCGATGAGCAGCAGGATGCGGAACAGAGTCGACTTGCCTGCGCCGTTCGGCCCGAGTACGGCGAGCACGTGATTGCGCTGCAGCGCGAGCGACACGTCCCGCAGCACCTGCCGCCCGCCGTAGTTACGACTGACGCGTTCGGCGCGCAGCAGCGGCTCCTGCGCTGCCGTGCCCGGCGCGTCCTGCCGCGCTGTCGTCGTTGCGGTGCCGCTCATGCGAACGGACGATGCACGCCCGCGCGCACGCGCGCCTGCTGGGCGCGTGTCAGCAGTGCGTTCACCACGAATGCGAGCGTGAGGAGCACGAGCCCGAACGCCAGTGCCGTCGCGAAGTTACCGCGTCGCGTCTCGAGCACGATCGCGGTCGTCATGACACGCGTCTCGCCGGCGATGTTACCGCCGACCATCATGACCGCGCCGACCTCGGAGATGACGGCACCGAAGCCTGCGACCACGGCCGCGAACAGGCCGAGTCGCGCCTCCGCGAGATGTGTGAGCAGGGCGCGGGCACGGCTAGCGCCCAGGCCGCGTGCCTGCAGGCGCACGTCAGGCGGCACGGCCTGTACCGCCGCCATGCTGATGCCGGCAACGTACGGCGCAGCGAGCAGCGCCTGCGCGATGACCATGGATGTCGGAGTGAACAGCAGTTCCAGGTGACCGGCGGGACCCGCGCGCGAGAAGACCATGTAGACGAAGAGGCCGACGACGACGGGCGGCAGTGCAAACCCCGTGTGGATGAGCGCGATCGCGAGACCGCGACCGGGAAAGCGCTGCAGCCCCACGGCGATGCCGACAGGCAGGCCGAAGATCAGCCCCAGCAGCACACCTGCACCCGATACCTGCAACGACAGCAGCAGGATCTGCCAGACGTAGGCGTCGCCGCTCAGAAGGAGCCGGCCAGCCTCGCGCAGGCTCTCGATGAAGACGTCCATCAGTCCCGCGGGGCGAGGGGCTCGAAGAGGCTCCGCTCGAAATCATCGGCGCCGAATGCACCGATGCGCTGCTGGCCAGCGCTGCCCGCAAGCCAGGTCGCAAGTGAATCGGCACCCGCATGATTGCGGCCGCGCGATGTCGTGATCACCGAGTAGACGTTGCGCAGACCTTCGTCGCCTTCGACCAGAACGTTCAGATACAGCGCGTGCGAGAGCGCGAGGTACGTGGCGCGATCGCTGATCGTATAGCCGGCTCGCTCGCTCGCGATGCGCAGCGCCTCACCCATGCCCTGGCCGATCTGCATGTACCATTCGCCTGACGGATCGATGCCGGCATCGCGCCAGAGCGCTCGCTCCCGGGCATGCGTTCCGGAGTCATCGGCGCGCGAGACGAACGGCGCCCGGGCGGCCGCGACGGCGGCGAGCGCCGCCGTGATCGACGCACCCTGCACGCGTGCTGGATCCTCCGCCGGACCGACCAGCACGAAGTCGTTCGCCATGATCGGCATGCGCGCGCGCCCGTGACCGGCGGCCATGAACCGCTCCTCCGCCGCAGGGGAATGCGAGATCACGATGTCCGCATCGCCGCGCTCTGCGAGCGCAAGCGCCTCGCCGCTGCCCACGGCGATGACCTTGATCACGTAGCCCGGATGCTGACTGGAGAACTCGGGGAGCACTGC